>PLEH01000279.1 GCA_003136395.1 Phenylobacterium sp. | reverse complement strand
CCTCCTGACGGTCGGAATTGCCGATCTCTTTCATGGCGGCGCCATAGGATCTGAGGCCATCGGTGACCACGGCCTGGGGTTGGCCGTGGCGCTTCATGGCGCGCTTGATGAAGCTAAGCGCCGCCGCCTTGTCCCGGGTCTTCGTGACGTAGGATTCCAGCACCTCGCCTTCGGCGTCGACGGCGCGCCACAGGTAGTGCATCTCGCCGTTGATCTTCACGTAGACCTCGTCGAGATGCCATCGCCAGTGGGTATGGGCGCGCATCCGATCCACCCGCTTCTTGCGGATCTCGGCGGCGAACATCGGGCCGAACCTGTTCCACCACAGGCGCACCGTCTCGTGGCAGATGTCGATGCCGCGCTCGAACAGCAGGTCTTCGACGTTGCGCAGCGACAGCGGGTATTTCACGTACATCATGACCACGAGCCGGATCACCTCGGGCGACGAGTCAAAATAGCGAAACGGGTTGGCCGGATTGGTCATGCGACGCGGCTACCGTGCGTCGGTTAGCGGGCCCTGAAGTTTGGGCTGACAACACCCGACAGCGTCGCCACCGGCGCTGGCCGCTCACCTACGACAACGGACGGATGCGGCTGCTATTCCCGCGCCGCCGAAAAAGCGGCGCCAGGACGCCGGACGGCCATGCGAGCGCAAGGTGACGCGCCGGGGTGAGCCACGGGGGAGGGCCATCGCAAAGGACACACCGGGCGGCTGGTCCGCACCTTGATCCGCGCTCCGCCGCCACCTGGATCGGCTGCCCGACAGCATCGCCGAATTCGACCACCGGCGCCGGGAATAATTCCGCCGGCGCTCCGTTGTCGTCACGGGGCCAACGACTTCAAGAGAGGAATCCCATGTCAAAAAGCGGAAGCAGCAGCAATCACGGGGGCGGATTGGATGATCCGATGAACCACGACAACGGTGACGACGGCGCCAATCGTGGGCCCGACAACAACGCCGATCGCGGGCCGGATAATGGAGCCAATCAGGGCGACAACAACCATGGCGTCCCGCCCGTCGCCACGGCGGAGACCCTGACGGGCACTGACGCGGTCGACCGCCTCAAAGGCGGCGACGGCGACGACAGCATCTCCGGCCTCGGCGGAGACGATCGGCTGGAAGGCGGCAAGGGAAACGACACCATCGACGGCGGCGCCGGAGACGATCTCATCCGAGGCGGAACGGGCGCCGATGTTCTCACCGGCGGAGCCGGCCACGACACCTTCGTGATCGACAGCGGGGTCAAGGCCGCGACCGATCTCGACAGGATCATGGACTTCACCCATGCGGAGGATCGGCTGGTGTTCGACGACGGGCCGGCGGTGACCGCGACCAATTTTGTCACCGACACGGCGGCGGACTTCACGACGGCCGTGGCCGACGCCAACGCTAAGATGGCGGCCGGGGCGGACTTCGTCGCGGTGCAGGTCGGGGCGGACGTCATCGTGTTCGCCGATGAAGTGGGCGAACATCACGTCGAATCCGGCGTCCTGCTGGTCGGCAAGACCCTGGCCGACATATCGGCCAGTGATATCGGTTGATCGATTGGGGGCGCGCCCGTCCGCGGGCGCGCCCTTCGCTCAGTCGGCGGCCGTCGCCCGCTCCGCAGGGACATCCCATCCGCCGCCCAGCGCCTGGATCAGGCCCACCGTCGCCAGATAGCGCGCGCCTCGGACCTGCAGCGCAGCCCGCCGCGCCTTCAGGTCGGTCCGCCGCGCATCGAGGACTTCCAGCTCACTCGCCAGGCCGTTGCCGTGACGCGACGCGGACAGCGCCAGCGCGCGATCCGCCGATGTGACGGTGCGGCCGGTGACCGCGGCCTGGTCCGTCAGGATCCGCCCCGCCGATAGCTGATCATCCACGTCTCGAAAGGCCGTGAGAACCTGGCGGCGGTAGCGGGCCGCAGCCAGATCGAGGTCCGCCTGGGCCGAGGCGATACCTGACTTGCGCCGCCCGCCGTCGAAGGGGGGCAGCGCCATCAAGAGGTCAAGCCCCAGGCTGCGCACCGACGAACTGATAAGGTCGCTGAGCTGCGGCGAGGCGAAACCGCCGCCGGCCGTCAATGTGAGGGTGGGAAACCAGGCGGTCCTCGCGACCCCCACGCGCAGCTCAGCCGCTCTGACGGCCGCTTGAGCCGCGGCGACATCGGGGCGGCGGGCGAGTACGGCGGCGGGAATGTCGGCCGGAATCTGCGGCGGGGCGTCGAGCGCGGTCGACTGCGGCGCGACCGAAAGGCCGGAATCCCCGACCAGGAACCCCAGCGCGTGCTCGAGCTCATGCCGGCGCCGATCGACGGCCAGGACGTCGGCCTCGATCGCGCTCAGTTCGGCCTCGGCCCGGGCGACGCCAAGCTCGCTCTCGAACCCTGTCTGGCGGCGTCCCTGGGTGATCCTGAAGCTATCGCGCGCGCAGGTGGCCGCCTCACGGAGCAGGCGCGCGTCCTCATCGGCCGTGCGCAGGGACAGGTAGGTGCGGGCGATGTCCGCCTCGGTCAGCAGGCGGGCGTCCCGCAAGAGGGCTTCGCCCGCCCGAACGTCGGAACGCGCCGCATCGCGGTTCTTCCCGAGCCGGCCGAGAATATCGAGTTCGTAGGAAAGGCGCGCGCTGGCTTGCAGCAGGCCGCCTGAACTCCCCGCGGCGTTGATCAGCGGGCCGGACTGGTTGGTTCCATTGGCGTCAAGGGTCACGCTTGGCTGGCGTGCGGCGTCGGCGGCGATCATGTGCGCGCGGGCCTGGGCCAGGCGGGCAGCCGCTTCCTGCACCGTGACGCTGTCCCGCTGCCCACGGTTCTCCAAGGACTCGAGGACCGGATCGGCGTAGACTCGCCACCACCGGGCGCCGGGGTCCAGTGCAGGCGTCGCGGGGTCCGGCCGGACCGCCGATTCGCTGAACTGCGCCGCAGTCGGCAGGCTGGCTGAGATCGCGGCGGCCGGCAGCGCAAGGCTGGCGACCGTGGCGATCGCGCAGATCTTGAGTATTGGGTTGGCGGTCATCTGAGATGTGACGGAAGGGCCGGAAAGGAGGCCGCGACGGTGCGCGACCTCCGTCCCTGCGGCGCCTAGTAGCCCGCGCAGCGCGTGCCGGGCGGATAGTAGACGATCGGCGGGGGCGGCGGGATGACCGGCTTGCCGCCCTGGGTTTGGTTTTTCGACGAGGTCGAGGTCGAGGTGTCGACACCGCTGGTCGAGCCGCCGGAGCCCGCGCGGATGTTGGTCTTGATCTTCATTTTAGTTCTCCCTAGAAAACGCGCCGTGGCGCACTAAACGGTCGGCACAGCGCCTTCCGAATTCTGTTGTTGCGTGGCGTCAAGCCGCGGAATCCGCGCGACGGTCAGGGTCTGTCCGTCGACCTCGATGGCCAGGCCGAACGCGGCCTCAAGCTCGTCAAGCAGGTAGGGCAGACGCCGCTGGGCGACGCCCTGCAGGATGTTGTGGATCTCGATGTCGCGGCCCGTGAACGGGCGCAGGGGCTGACGACGCCCGAGGTGATCGTTGATCTCGCCCTGAACCTCACTGGCCAGCCGCAGGACCGCCTGGGCGCGGAGCAGGAAGTCGAAGATCGCTTCCGCCAAAGCGACGATGAGCCCGTCGTCCAGATCGGGATCGGCGAACTGGGCTTCGAGGGCCCCGCCAATCGTGCGCCGGGCCAGGTCGGCCGAGGTGGAGCGAACGGGCGCCAGACGCCTGGACAGGGGATCGCTCGGCGGCGAGCCGGTCAGCCCACGCACGCACTGGGCGTACATGTCGGCGTAGACCGTCTCGCGGTTCACCCGCCATTCCTCGTTGGCGATATAGGTCGCCAGACGCACGTTCTGGACATGGCCGCGGAAGCGCGCGTCGAGCGCCGCCGCCCGCGGAGAGTCGCCGCCCGCGCAGTCAGCCACGGCGCTGGCGATCGCCTCGTAGGCGCGGGTCATGGCGGGCCACAGCGAGAAGGTCGCCGCATAGGCCTTGAGGCCCAGCAGGCCATAATCGAGGGCCGGCTCGATCTCGCAAACCGCCGCGACCACCTCGCTGTCAAGACCGAACGGCAGGCCCTCGGCGGGCAGCTTCCCGTCGAGAATGACCGACAGGAACTCCTCGACCATGGCGCGGGGGCCGGCGCAGACGCCGTGCTCGGAATGGAAGGAATGATTGCGCTCGGCGTAGTCGTGGATTTCCGCCGCCGTGACCGGCGAGTCGGGCGAGCGGGTGGGCTCGCCGAACGGCACGAACAGCATCTGGTGCATGGTCATGCGCAGGCCGTCGGTGACGCGGAACAGGCAGGACAGCGCCGCGTGCAGCTCGCCGTTCTTCACCGGCCGGACGGCGCGCATCAGCTGCCAGGTCGGCAGCGCCAGGACCACGGTCGCCAGACGCTCCACATGGCCCACCGTCCATCCGGCGCGAGCCTCGGGGAAGCGGTTCAGATAGGCGTGCCGCACCTGTCCGAGCACCGCCATCATCTGAGGCCAGTAGGCCCGCATGGCCTTCAGCGCCGTGACGTTCATCGGCAGATCGGACTGGTGGCGGCTGCCTTCGAACAGGCAGGTCTGCCAGCGGGTTTCGACCTCCACGCGCATGGCCTTGGGGAAGACGTTGGCTTCGCCGACCTGCCGGCCCTCGGCGTCCATCGCCATGTGCGCGACCCGGAAGATCGGCACCACCAGTTCCAGGTGGCCAAGCTCCAGCGGCCGACCGGCCAGCTCGGTCATGATGGCCGGGCATTCCGCCCAGGCGCGCGGCGTCTCAAGCGGCGCCGGCGGCAGGGGTGACGGCCGCGGACCCGGCTTCACCGCCAGCTGCGCCCCGTCCAGGTCGGAAGCCCGCCGCAGGACGCCCTTGTCCAGCAGGGTGGCGAGCATCTGGGCGACCTTCGGCCAGCCGAGTTCCGGTTGCCAGCCCGCCGCCTCGCCGGCGGTGAACTTGGCCTTCCGAGCCAGGGTCTCGCCAAAGGCGAAGGTCTCCGGTTCGTCGAAACAGATGACGTGGACGCCGTAGTAGAGCTGCAACTCAACCTCGCCGCCATCGCCCTCGCGGTGTTGGACGACAGCGCTCTTGTGCAGCGGAAAGATCAGTTCGTCGGTCAAGTCGACCCCGGCGACGGCTGTGTGCGGCCAGGAACAGACGCCCGGAGCCTCGTCGGCCTGGAAGACCGACGCCAAGACCCCGGCCGGCGGCGCCGGCTGATCGGAAAGGTCCTTGGCGCACTCAGCCATCGTCAGCCCCCGGGAAGGCGGCGATGGGCGCCCGTGCGTCCCGTCGTAATCGCGAACCTTCACCATGGAAAACGAAGCCGGCCGACGCTTATTCCGGACCTGCGCCTTTATTTTTGCAGCCGGCGATTTTCCCTTGGCGAACAGGCTCTTGACCCCCATTAGGCACTGTATTGGCGTGAAAAATCGTGGGTTAGGCCGCGCGCGCCATGAGGGGATATCCGGACTTGGCGTCGCCGTTTTCCAGGACAACGCGCTCGCTCGCCGCGGACTCGCCGCGGCTGGGCCTGACCGCGCTCGCGGTGGCGGTTCTGGGCCTGGTCGTCTGGCTGGCGTGGTTCCTGTTCGGTTCAGTCACGATCTATGAGGTGTCGCGCCAGGCGCGGCTCGAGACGGGCGCGGCGGCGCGAGAGGTTTCGGCCCTGCAGGCGGGCCGGCTGCTGGCCACGCACCTGGAAATCGGCCGCCCGGTCCGGGCTGGCGACATCCTGGCCGAGTTCGACGCCGGCCCCGAGGCTCTGCGCGCCCGCGAGGAAGAAGCGCGCCTCGCCGCCTTCCCCGACCGGATCGCGGCGCTGCGGCGCGAGATTGAAGCCACCCAGGCGGCCAGCGACGACGACCAGCGCGCCGCCCTGGCGTCGGTCCAGTCCGCCAAGGCCCGTCAGCGCGAGGCCAGCGCCGGCGCCGACTTCGCACGCGACAACGAGCGGCGCATGAAGGCCGAGAGCGCCTCGGGCGGCGTCGCGGAGGTCGATGCGCTCAAGGCCAGCAGCGAAGCGCGCAAGACGACGTCCGTCGCCGAAGCCCTGGCCGCCGACGCGCGCAAGATCGAGCTCGATGCGCGCACGCGCGGCCGCCAGGCGCAGGCCCAGGTCGCCGAGCTGCAGCGCACGCTGCTATCGCTGGAGGCTGACGCGGCCGCCAGCCGCGAAACTGTCGCGCGCCTCGACCTCGACATAGAGGCCCACCGGGTCCGCGCGCCGGTCGACGGCGTGGTCGGCGAGGTGCTGGCCGCCCATCCGGGCGCCTTTGTCACCGAGGGCCAGAAACTGGCCACCATCGTGCCGGCCGGCCAACTCGTGGGCATCGCCCAGATGGACCCCGCCACCGCGCTGGGCCGGGTGCGCCCCGGCCAGTCGGCGCGGATCCGCCTCGATGGCTTACCTTGGACCCAGTATGGGGTGCTGCAGGCCCGCGTGGTCCGCGTCGCCACCGAGGTGCGGGACAATGGGCTGCGGGTCGAGCTGGCGCCGATCCCAGACGCGCGCCTGGCGCCGCTCCTGAGACACGGCCTGACCGGGCGCGTCGAGGTCCAGGTGGACCGGGTCTCGCCCGCCATCCTGCTGATGCGCTCCGCCGGACAGATGGTAGACGCGCCGGCCGCACCTGCAGTGAAGGCGGCGCCATGACCGGGGCAGGGTCGCCACGCGCGCGCCGCTGGCTGGCGCCCGAGGTCGTTCAGACCTCGACCATGGACTGTGGCCCCGCGGCGCTGAAGTGCCTGCTGGAGGGCTTCCGCAGGCCGGTCAGCTACGGCCGCCTGCGCGAGGCCTGCCAGACCGACGTTGACGGGACCTCCATCGACACCATCGAGGTGGTGGCCCGCCAGCTGGGTCTCGATGCGCAGCAGGTGCTGATCCCGGCTGACCACGTGGCGCTGGAAGCGGCCCGCGCCCTGCCCGCGCTCGCCGTGGTGCGCCAGGCCGACACCGCCCCGCATTTCGTCGTCGTCTGGCGCCGCTGGCGCGCCTGGCTGCAGGTCATGGATCCGGCGCTCGGCCGTCGCTGGATGAAGGTCGCTGATTTCCGTCAGGAGCTCTATCGGCACGAGGTCTCCGTCAAGGCCGGCGATTGGCGCGACTGGGCCGGGTCGGAGGAGTTCCTGTCGCCCCTGATCGGGCGTATGTCCGAACTCGGCGTCGGGCCGGCTGCGGCGCGCGCACTGATCGAGGAGGCTCTGAGCGACGCCGGCTGGTTCGCGATCGGCGCGCTCGACGCCACCGTGCGCCTGGCCCAGTCTCTTGGCGAGGCCGACGGCGTGCCGGGCGGCGAGGCCGAGCGGCTAATCGGCGCCCTGTTCCGCCGCACGCGCGACGCCGTCGACGACATCTACGCCCTCGTTCCGATCGCCTACTGGTCCGCCACGCCGGACGTGACCAACACCGATCCGAGTGTGGAGATGCTGCGGGTTTCCGGCGCGGTGCTGGTGCACGTGGCGGGCCTGCGCGAGCCCAGCCTGGCGCTGGCCGAGGAACCGCCGCTCTCGCCGGAGCTGGCGGCCGCGCTCAGCGAACGGACCGAGACGCCGATCGCGACGGTCTGGCGGATGCTGCGCGAGGATGGCGCCGTCGCCCCGCTGGCCATCGTCGCGGCCATGGGCGTCGCCTCGGCCGCCATCATGCTGGAGGCCCTGCTATTCCGGGGCCTGTTCGACATGGCCGGCCACCTGGGCCTGCCGACGCAGCGGCTGTGGGCGGGCCTGGCCCTTCTCGCCTTCGTCGTGATCGTGCTGGCGATCGAGATGCCGATCGTGCTGGAAACCCTGCGTCACGGCCGCCAGCTCGAGACGCGCCTGCGCATGGCGCTGCTGCGCAAGCTTCCGCGGCTCAACGACCGCTATTTCCAGAGCCGGCCGATCACCGACATGGCCGACCGCAACCACAACATCTACGCCGTCCGCAGCGTGCCGGGCATGAGCCTGGAGTTCGTGCAGGCGGTGTTCGAGCTGGTCCTGACGCTCGCGGGCGTGATCCTGATCGCGCCGGACACGGCGGGTCTGGCAGTGTTGCTCGTGGCGACCGCCATGGCGATCCCGCTCGCCGTCCAGCCGCTGCTCAACGAGCGTGACCTGCGCGTTCGCAACCACGCCGGCGCCCTGCACGGATTCTACCTCGACGCGCTGCTGGGCCTGGCGCCGATCCGCGCTCACCGCGCCGAGCGCAGCGTTCGCCGCCAGCACGAGAGCCTGCTGGTCGAATGGGCGCATTCCCTGCGCGGCTGGATGCTGACGGCGCTGGTGAACGAAAGCGTCCAGTCGACCGTCTGCACGACCCTGGCCGGCGCGGTGCTGGTGACCCACCTGTTGCACGTCGGACGCGTCAGCGGCTCGGATCTTCTGCTGATCTACTGGATTCTCAAGCTGCCGGCGGTTGGCGCAGGTCTGGCGGGCCTGGCGCACCGCTATCCGGCGCAGCGCAATGTGCTGCTGCGCCTCCTGGAGCCGCTCTCGGCGCCTGAGGATCTCGACCCTCCCGGCTGTCGAGACGGGCGCCCCCCGGACCCGGCCCGCGGCGTCGGCCTCGTGATCCGCGGCGGCCATATCCTGGCCGGCGGCCACGAGATCCTGCGCGACCTCGATCTCACCATCGCGCCCGGCGAGCACGTCGCCATCGTCGGACCCTCCGGCGCGGGCAAGTCGTCCCTGCTGGGCCTTCTCCTGGGCTGGCATCGGCTCGCGGCGGGCGAGGCCCTGGTGGACGGGGAGACTTTCGGCAGCGCAGAAGCCGAAGCCCTGCGCCGGGTCACCGCCTGGGTCGATCCCGCCATCCAGATCTGGAACCGGACGCTGCTCGAAAACCTGCAGTACGCCGCCGACGACCAGGGTCTGGAGCGGATCGGCCAGGTGATCGCCGCGGCCCGCCTGCGCGGCGTCGCTCAGAACCTGCCGCAGGGCCTGCAATCCCTGCTCGGCGACGGCGGCGGCATGCTGTCCGGCGGCGAGGGCCAGCGGGTGCGCCTGGGCCGCGCGCTCTTCGCCTCGGGCACGCGGCTCGCCCTGCTCGACGAGCCTTTCCGCGGCATGGACCGCGAGCAGCGCCGCGCGCTCCTGGCCGAAGCGAGGTCCTGGTGGAAGGACGTGACCCTGCTCTGCGTCACCCATGATCTGGACGAAACCCGCGGCTTCGACCGGGTGCTGGTTGTCGAGGGCGGCCGGATCGTCGAGGATGGACGGCCCGCGACGCTCGCTGCCGGCGCCACGCGCTATCACGACCTGCTCGAGGCCGAGGCCGGCGTCCGCAAGACCCTGTGGCAGGGCCTGCACTGGCGGCGGCTGTCGATGGTCGAGGGCCGCCTCCTGCCGACAGGGGAAGGCCGATGAACGCGCCGGAACCCGATATCCGCAGCTTCGAGGTCCCCAGGCTCGATCCCGCGATCCTCGCCGAGACGGCCCGCTTCTGGTGGCCAACCGAACGCCTGGGTGAGGGGATCGAAGAGCTGGCGCGGCTATCCGGCCTCATCCGCCGTGGAAGCGCCGAGCCGCTCGCCCCGCCGCCGACGGACACGGACGATCAGCACGATTGGATGGACTGGGCCGCGGCGCGCCTGGGGACCGAGGCTGAAGCCGTCGATACGCCAGTCCCCGACGCCGCCACCCTGCTTCGCCGCGCCGGGCCGGCCATCGCCCGCTGGTGGCCCGAGGCGCTCGGCCCGGGGTTCCTGCTGATCCTCTCGGCGAGGGGCGATCGGGTCCGCCTGATCGCGCCGGACCTGCGAGTGCGGACATGCCGGCTGGAATCCCTACGCACCGCGCTCTGCTGGTCCTTCGAGGCGCCGCTGATCCCCGAGCTCGACCACCTGCTGGCCGAGGCGGGCGTTCCGAACGCAAGGCGCGCGGCGGTTCGCGCTTCCCTGCTGCGCGACCGGCTGACCGAAACCAGGCTGGTTGGGTTCTGGATTCTCCGCCTGGCGGCCACCACAAGCTTCTGGCGCCAGCTCGTCCAGGCCGGCGTGCCGGGCCGTGTCGGCGTCGTGCTGGCCGTGTTCGCCATCGTCTACATCCTCGAGATCGCCGGTTGGGGCTTGATCGGCAAGGCGGCGCTGGACGGGCGTCTCGATTTCGGCTGGCTCGCCGCCTGGCTCCTGCTGATCCTCAGCATCGTGCCCTGGCGCATGGTCGGCGGCTGGTTCGGCGCGACCTTCTCCCTCGACACCAGCCGCATCCTGAAGTCGCGCCTGTTGACCGGCGCGCTTCGAATGGATCCCGAAGCGGTGACCCGCCAGGGCGTCGGCCGGCTGCTCGGCCGGGTGATGGAGGCCCAGGCGCTGGAATCGCTGGTGGTCAGCGGCGGCATGTCGGTGGTGGTCGCGGTGCTGGAGCTCGCCTTCGCCGGCGTAGTCCTGGCGGCCGGCGCAGCAGGGCGGGCGCACCTGTTTCTGCTGGCCCTTTTCACCGCGGCGACCGTGGCGCTCTCCTGGCGCTACTACCGCCGCCTGCACGACTGGTCCCTGCAGCGGCTGGACATGACCCACGGGCTGATCGAGGGGATGGTCGGCCACCGCACCCGGCTTGCTCAGGAGCGGCCCGAGCGCCGCGACCTCGCCGAGGACCGCGAACTCCAAGGCTACCTCACCGCTTCGCGCGCCATGGACATGGCCAGCGTCTCGGTGCTGGCCGCCCTGCCCTACGCATGGTCCGTGGCGGGCCTGCTGGGCCTGCTGCCCGCGTTCGTCGCCCACACCGGACCCTCGCCGGCGTCGCTGGGGATCAGCCTCGGCGGCCTGCTGATCGCCCAGCGGGCGTTCTCGGGGATTTCCGGCGGCCTCGCCGGCCTGGGCCGGGCGGCCTTTTCGTGGCGACAGGTCTCCGCGGTCTTCCGCTCCGGCCGCGCCGAGCCGCCGGCCGGGCCGTTCCTGACCGAGACGCAACTCCGTGGCGGCGCAAGCGCAACGCCGCTGATCGAGGCGGACGCGGTTTCCTTCGCCTATTCCCCCGACACGCAACCGGTGGTCCGCGGCCTCACCCTGTCCGTGGCCCGCGGCGAGCACATCCTGCTGGAAGGCGGCTCCGGCGGCGGCAAGTCGACCCTGGCCGGCCTGCTGGCCGGGCTTCAGACACCGGACAGCGGGATGCTGCTGCTGAACGGCCTGGACCGCCACACACTCGGCGACAACTGGCAGCGCCTGGCGACGGCCGCGCCGCAGTTCCACGAGAACCACATCCTCTCTGGGACCCTGGCCTTCAACCTCCTGATGGGCCGCGCCTGGCCGGCCCCGGAGAAGGACCTGAAGGAGGCCGAGGCGCTCTGCGAGGAGCTGGGGCTCGGAGACCTGCTGCGCCGCATGCCGGCCGGTCTGCAGCAACGCGTCGGCGAGACCGGCTGGCAGCTCTCGCACGGCGAGCGCAGCCGCATCTTCCTGGCGCGGGCCCTGCTGCAGGACGCGCCGCTCACCATCATGGATGAGAGCTTCGCCGCCCTCGATCCGGAGACCTTGGGCCTCTGCCTGAAGGTGACCCTGCGCCGGGCGCAGGCCCTGGTGGTGATCGCCCACCCATGAGGCAAGCCGGACCGTCAGCCCTCGGAGGGCCCGCTCCAGCCGATGCCGGCCACCGTCAACGGCCCGTCAGGCGCATTCCATCGCGGGCCGCCGCGACGGAACTGCAGCACCGCCCAGTCCTGCACGCCGAGCCGCGCGTCCGGGCTCGACTGCGCGCAGCCGCGGTCGACCCTCTCCCAGAAATCGTCCGCCGCAAGGCCGGTCATCTCGATATGCCTGGGCGACATGAAGGCTCGCACGTAGCCGGCGCCCAAGGGACGGGTCTGGCGGAAAAGCGACAGACCCGCCGGGATGATCGATTCCGGAGCGGCGCCTTCGACGCCGGCCCAGCTTCGCGTCGGGTCGATCCGCTCCACGTCCGGCGAATCGATGGCCTCCAGCAGCAGCGTCAGCCGGCGCATCAGCGCCAGCGCCTGAGCCTCGAAAGGCGTGGCGGACTTGGCGCCGAGCAGCGAGTGATCGCCCAGAATGAAGCTCAGCGGATGGGCGTCCGGCACGGTCATGGCGCCCAGCACCACGACAAAGCTGCCGCCGGGCCGCAGAAGGCGGCTGACGCCCCGGCAGACCATGACGTCGTCCAGCCAGTGCAGGGCCTGGGAGACGGTGATCAGGTCGTATTGCGCGTCGTGGAACGCCAGCCGGTTGGCCGATTCGTTGATGGCTTCCAGGGCCACGCCGCGGCGCGCGGCCTCGCGGCGCGCCGCGTCCACGAACCCCCGCGACAGGTCCATCAAGGTGACGTGCTCGGACGTCTCGGCCAGGGCCAGCGCCAGGCTGCCCGGCCCCCCAGCCAGATCGACCGCTCGGCTTTCCGGGCCGAAGCCGGAGTCGCGGACGATGGCGGCGGTCAGTTCCGGCGGGAACGGCCGGTGGGCGAGGTAGTCGGCGGCCATCGCCGCGTCATAGCGCGAGGTGTCGTCGCCCGGGCGGGCCAGGACGCCGGCCTCGGTCATTTCGGCGATGGATTTCAAGAGCCGCGGGCGCTCCTTGGCCGCATCGGCCGGCGCAACGAGCCGCAGGTAGCCCGCGATCGCGCCCTCGACAGTCTGACCGTGTCGGGCCGAGAACAACGACAACAGGATCCGGTCCCGCTCCGACAGCCAGAACTGGGTATAGGGCTCGACCTCGCGGGAGACGTAGGGCCGCCCGTCCATGGCGAAGGCCAGGGCGAAGTTTGGCGAGGCCCTCAAAAGTTCACCAGGCGCCGGGGCCCTGGGCGCGCCGGCCATCAGGGCTGCCCCCAGGACCGCCGCCGGTCATCGGCGGATCCGCGGCCGGATGTCGCGGTCGGGGAGTCGAATATCGAAAATATCAATGCCTCGGTGACTTCATCCGTGCACATGACCCCGCGCCCTACCCTGCGTCGGAATCGCGCTGAGTCCAGAGGATGAGGATGAAACCGTTCTGCAAGTCCGCCGCCCGCGGCGCGGCCATCGCCCTGGTCGCCTGCAGCGCGGGCCACGCGCAGACCATCGGCTACCACGCCGGCGCGGTGAACATCGCCCTGCACGGCGCCGTCTCGGTCCAGGAAGGCTTCGTCGAAGGGACGGCGAAGAACTTCGGCGCGAAAGACACCAACGTCGACGGCTACCTTCGCCTGATCGGCGACTGGACGTCCTCGCAAGGCTGGCTGGTCGGCGCGAGCCTTGAAACCTCCACGCGCCGCACCACCCAATCGCTGAGGTCGGGCGAGGCCTATGTCTATTTCAGCTCCGAACTGGGCCGGGTCGAGATCGGCCGCCAGTACGGCGCGGCCAACAGCCTCGCCTTCCACGCCCCCGACATCGCGCTCGGCCAGGTCCGCGGCGACTTCGCCCGCTACGCCGGGACACAGGCGTTGCTGTCGCCGTTCGATTCCGCCGACTCGCCGAAGGTCATCTACCTCTCGCCACCGGTGGACGGCTTCCGTTTCGGGGCCTCGTGGGCGCCGCGCGACAGCGCCAACCTCGCCGCATCGGATCCGCGCGACCGCACTCTGCAACGCGATGTCAGCGAGTTCGGGGCGCAATATCAGCGTCCGGTCGGCGACTGGGTGCTGGGCGCCAGCACCGGCTACACCCATGGAAATTCCGATCCGAGCACCGGCCGGCGCGACATCGCCTCCTGGAGCGTCGGGCTCGACGCCCGCCGCGGCCCCCTGCGGCTGGGCGCAGCCTACGTCGACCGCGGCGACAGCAATGTCTTCATCCGCAACTTCGACCAGGACGAGATCAACGTCGGTGTCGCCTGGGTCAAGGACCGCTGGGGCCTGGCGCTCTCCGGCTCCTCCAGCCGCGGAAACAGCTATTTCAACCGCTTGGCGGGGTTCGGCGGCTACTACGCCCTGACCGAACACCTGACGCTGCGGGCCGACGTGGTGTCGTTCGACGAGCACGACGGCGGATTGCCGCGCCGCCATGGGACGACACTGGTCAGCGAAATCGAGGCGCACTTCTAGCCGATCCGGTTCAGCGGTTTCGCAGGGCCGTGGCCTCCGCGGCGGCGTCCATGGGCTCGCCCTTGATCAACCGCTCCGCCATGGCCGACACGGCGTCTTCGCCGGGACCGGCAGCCGTCCTGTAACCGCCGGCCGGGCCTGCCGGGCCTGACGACGTCAGGGCGACCAGACGCCAGGCCGCACGGTCGCCGCGGCATGCAAGTCCGCTCTGCCGACCGGCGGACCCCGCCAGCTCGAACTGGCGGCAGAGGCTTCCGTCGCGGCCCGCGAAGGTCATGACCGGGGTCAGCGTCCGGTTTGCGGCGAGGATGACGTGAGCGCCGCTGCCCGCAGATGAAAGCGCCGCGGCGACGGCCTTGCCGGCGATCGGGACGCCGGCGCTGCGGTCGGAAGTCCAGTCGGCGCCCGCCGGCGACCCGAACGGAGAGAGCTGCCCGACCATCACACCGCCCACCAGCGCCGCGGCGATGGCTGACGGCCACAGGGCCCGGGCGGCCCAGCCGCCGCGCGGCTTCAGCGCAACGACATTGTCATTTTGCGGCAGCGGCTCCCGCGCGGTCAGAGACGCCCGGACCGCCTCGGCCAGGCGGTCCGGCACGGATCGCTCCAGCAGGGTGTCCATGGCGGTCTTGATCTCCTGATCCCGGGTCTGCATCCGGTCGATCTTGGCGCGCAGGCCAGCATCGGCCTCCAGGGCCGCCTCGATCTCCCGGACCTTCGAGACCGGGGCCTCGCCGTCCAGGTAGGCGCTGAGGTCTTCAGGGGTGATCATGACAAGGTCCCCCCGACCACGGTCAGCTGCCATTGCTGGTCCAGGGCGGCGCGCGCCCGGGAGATCCGGCTCATGACCGTGCCGATGGGCACTTCCAGGACCTCAGCGGCGTCGCGGTAGGAAAACCCTTCGACCGCCACCAGCAGCATGACCGCCCGCTGCTCCTCGGGAAGGGCCATGAGCGCGGCGATCGTGTCCTGCAAGGTAAGCCGCTGGTCCATGACATCGCGACCATCGGAGCCGGCCAGGACGTCCAGGTCGAAGTCGGGGTCGACCTGGCCGCGGCTGCGGCGCGAGCGAAGTTCGTCGATCCAGAGGTTCTGCATGATCTCCCACAATTCCTCGCGGGTAAATTGATCGAGCGCGCCGAACGGTTCGTCCAGCAGCAGCACGCTCGGGTTCGGCGCCAACGCCCGCGCAATGGCCACCCGTTGCCGCTGCCCGCC
>PLEH01000129.1 GCA_003136395.1 Phenylobacterium sp. | reverse complement strand
TTCTTGGGTTCCGAGCCGGGAACATCGATTCGAGGGAAAATTTACATTAATCCCGCGGCGCATATTCCATCAACTTGTTCTGATGGGGCGCGCTAAACTGCGTAGCCTCTGAGAGATTGTCATGCCGTCACGCCAAAACCCGCCGGAAAAGATGATGTTTCAGCTCACCCTGCGACGGCGCGGGATCAGCGATCAGGCGGTGCTGCGCGCCATGGAGGAAATTCCGCGCGACATTTTCGTGGAGCCGGCCGACCGCGACGATGCCTGGTGCGACAGCGCGCTTGGTATCGCCTGCGGGCAAACCATCAGTCAGCCGTTCGTGGTGGCCTACATGACCGAGCAATTGCAGGTCAGGCCCGAACATCGTGTGCTGGAGATCGGCACCGGCTCGGGCTACCAGGCGGCGGTGCTCTCGAGGTTGGCGCGGTTGGTCTATACGATCGAGCGCTACCGCACCCTGATGGGCGAGGCCGAGGCGCGCTTCAAACAGCTGCAGCTGGGCAATATCATCACCCGTTTCGGCGATGGCGGGGAAGGATGGCCCGAACAGGCGCCTTTCGACCGTATTCTGGTCACAGCCGCGGCGCCAGCTGAGCCCAAGACGCTGCTTTCGCAGCTGAAGCCGTCGGGGATTCTGGTTGCGCCGGTCGGGCGCGGCCCTATCCAGACGTTGAAACGCTACCATGGCGACGGCAAGGGCGGCTTCAGGGAAGAGGTATTGTGTGACGTTCGTTTCGTGCCGCTCCTGGACGGCGTGGCGCGCGAACTTTGAGCAGGGCCGCCGGTTCGGGGTGGCGCGTAAGCGTCGCATCGCCGACAGTGTATCGGCGGCGCGAGCAATTCCGACGGGCAAGGGCGGAGCGACGATGACGGCATTCTGGCTACGGACGGCGCTTCTGGGCGCGAGCGCGATGACGTTGCAGGCCTGCGATCTGCCGCACTCGCAATATGCCCCCTACGAGGGCTATCAGACGCCGACCTCGCGGCCGATGGCCCGGCCGCAATATCCGGTCAGCGCCGACCAGCCACCGCCGATGCGCTCGGCCGACCCGCACGATCCGGTCGCCAAGCCCAGCGGCGACGTGACCAGCCAGCCGCTGCCGCCGCCCGGGCCGAGTTCGGCTAACCGGTCCATGTTCATCGACGCCTCGTACGACGGGACGGCGCCGGCCATGCTGACCGATATCGCCTATCGCCACAGGCGCGGCCACGCGGTGCATGTCAGCGCGCGCGGCCGGCTGGAGCGGACCGAGGGCCCCAACAGCGTCAAGCTCAAGAAGGGCGATACGATCGAGTCCCTGGCCGAACAGTACGGGACCACCAAGCAGGCCATCCTCAAGGCCAACCACATCCGTCATCCGCGCGATCTGGCGGTTGGCTCGACGCTGAAAATCCCCTCGGACAATACCGAAAGCGCCGAGGCGGCAGGGCCCGTGAGCCGGTCGGGGTCGGAGAGTCGGGCGGCCAGGGCTTCGTCCAAGCCCTATGTGACGCACAATGGCGACACCCTCTATTCGCTCGGCCGGCGCTACCACTTTTCGCCCAAGCTGCTAGCCGATCTGAACGGATTGCCGGCCGATTTCCACCTGCACATCGGCCAGCACATCAGGCTTCCCGGAGAGGAGACGGCGGCGGAAGCGCAAGCCGAGGCGCCGACGCCCAGGCGCGTCGCCGCGGTCCGCACCCGCGAGCGGGCGCACGGGACCTTCGCGGCCCCGCTGGCGCCCAACGACACCGCCATCGCCGCCGTTCCGACGCCGCCGGTCGCCGAACCTATGCCCCCCGTTCGTCCGACCCGCATGTCGCGCAACGACATCGGGCCGGCGGGGCCGGCCGAGCCGGTGCCCTACACCTCCTTGCCCGGACACCTGACAGCCCCGCTGCAGCGGCCAACCGGTCTGGCCTACATTCCGCCGCAGCGGCCGACCGGTCCGGCCTACATCCCGCCGGTCAACCTGCCGCAGGCCGCGCCGGCGCCGCCGGACGCCCAGGTCGTGCTGGCCGGTCGCGGCCGGTTCGTCTGGCCGCTGCATGGCCCGCTGCTGTCGAGCTTCGGGCCCAAGCCCGGCGGCCAGCGCAGCGACGGCCTCGACATCGGCGCGCCGGCCGGCGCCGCGGTGCATGCCGCGGCCACCGGCGACGTGGTCTATGCCGGCGACCTGGTGCCGGGCCTCGGCAATCTGGTCCTGATCAAGCACGACGACGGTTGGATCACGGCCTATGCCCACCTCTCGCGCACCGAGGTCAAGATCAAGGACCACGTCATGCAGGGCGCCGAAATCGGCCTTGCCGGCCAGACCGGCGGCGCGGCCCAGCCGGAGGTCTATTTCGAGATCCGCTATGCCCCGACCCCGCGCGACAAGGCCAAACCGGACGATCCGTCGCTTTTGCTGTCGAGCCAGTAGAGGCGGGGGCTTCCCTAAGGTGACGGCGAATTAAGCTGCCTCCGGACGGAGTTACGCCTAGCGTGCCGCCAATATCCCGATAGGGAGACGGTGCGATGCATAGATTACTGGGCTTGGTTCTGGCTGCGATCTTCCTCGCCGGCGCGAGTTCGGCGGGCGCCCAGACCATAGCGCTCAAGAACGTCGCGGCGCGGGTGGTGATCATCCCCGAAGCGCGCTCGGACGTGCAGGTGCTGTTCCTGAAGACCAATCCGCACGTGCCGATGAAGGTCGTGAAGCTGTTCAACGACACC
>PLEH01000038.1 GCA_003136395.1 Phenylobacterium sp. | reverse complement strand
CGAGGCCGAGCTGCAGGCCCGCGTGAAGCCCATGGGCGAGAACGGCGCGAAGCTCCTCGCCGCCATCCGCAGGGCCTTCCCCACCTACAGTCCGACCTATCTGTGGGTGCAGATGATCAGCGTGCGCGTCATGCAGGGCTCCGAGACGCTCGCCGAACGCAAGGCCGCCAGGGGCAAGGCGCCTGCGTACGTCTACATGACCAGCTGGGAGACTCCGGTCTCGGGCGGCGTCTTCAAGACGCCGCACACCATGGAAATCCCCTTCATGCTCTACAACTTCGACCGTGTGCGGGCCTTCGTGGGCCCCGGCCCCGAGCCCAGGCACATGGCCGACCAGATCGCCGGCGCCTGGGTGGCCTTCGCCAGGACCGGCAAGCCGGACCACGCCGGCATCCCGCACTGGCCGGCCTACAACGCCCAGAGCCGGCCGGTGATGGACTTCAATCTGAAGAGCCATGTCGTCTCGGACCCCCTGCCGGAGGTGCGCCAGGCGTTGAACGGCATGACCGCGCCCCCGCCGCGCGGCTGATCGGAGGACGGCTGATGCATGACCACGCCTCCCGTCGCGGGTTCATCGCCGGCGCCTCGGGCCTCGCCGCCGCGGGCCTGATCGCCCGCTCCGCCCGCGCCTACATCGCCAGCGGGGTTACCCCGGCCGTCGCCACCACCAACGGCCCGGTCGTCGGCCTGATGGAAGAGGGGATCCCCACCTTCAAGGGCCTGCGCTATGGCGCGGCGCCGGTGGGGCCCCTGCGCTGGGCGCCGCCGGCCAGGCCCACGCCCTGGAAGGATCCGGCCGGCGCCATCGCCTTCGGCCCGGCCGCCATGCAGTACGCCTCGGGCGGCGGCGCGGCGCGCTATCCCGGCGCCGTGGGCCCCGCGCTCAACCAGCTGATGAACTCCGGCGAGGACGCCATCCGCCAGAGCGAGGACTGCCTGTTCCTCAACCTCTGGACCCCGGCGCTCGACAACAAGGCCCGGCCGGTCATGGTCTGGTGGCACGGCGGCGGCTTCAACTACGGCAGCGGCAACTGGCCCGTCTATGACGGCCATAACCTGGCGAAGAACCACGACGTGGTGCTGGTCAGCGTCACCCACCGGCTGAACGCCTTCGGCTATCTGGAACTCGCCGACCTGGGCGGCGACCCGGCCTCCGGCAACGTCGGCATGCTGGACCTGACCGCATCCCTGCAGTGGGTGAAGGACAATGTCGCGGCCTTCGGGGGCGATCCGGGCAACGTCACGGTCTTCGGCCAGTCGGGCGGCGGAGCGAAGGTGGCCACCAGCCTCGCCATGCCGTCGATGACGGGCCTGCGCCACAAGGGCATCGTGGAAAGTGGCGCGGCCCTGCGCTCGGCCGACAAGGGCGGGGCCACGGACCAGGCGCGCCAGCTGATGAAGGCCCTCGACGTCGCCGACCTGGCCGGCCTGCGCAGGGTTCCGGCCGGCGCCATCATCGCTGCGGCCAAGGCCATGGGCCCGATCGGCGGGCGCTGGGGGCCGGTAATGGATGGGGTCGCCATCAAGGGCCACCCCTTCGATCCGGTCGCCAACCCGATCGGCCGCGACATCCCCGTCATGGTCGGCTGCACCGCCGACGAACAGACCCTCTACAACGTGGGCTTCGACTGGTGGGGCAAGCAGACTGAAGCCCAGATGGTCGAGCGGCTGAAGGCCCAGTACGGCCCGCTGACCGACAGGCTGGTCGCCGAGGCCAAGGCGAAATACCCCGCCGACAACCCGAGCTACCTATACGTCGACATCACCTCCAAGGCGGCCTTTGTCTCCTCCGCGGCGCTCGCCGAACGCAAGGCCGCCCAGCCCGCGGCGGTCTACATGTACGTCTGGGAAGGCCGCACCGCGGTCGATGGCGGCATGATGCGCGCGCCCCACACCACCGAGATCCCCTTCGCCTTCGACAATGTGGCGTTGGGCCCGATGCTGCTGGGAACCGCGCCGGGAACCGTGGCGCTCGGCAAGCAAGCCAGCGCCGCCTGGACCGCATTCGCCCGTCATGGCGACCCGAACGACCCCAGGTCCCGCCTGCCGCACTGGCCGCGCTACGACGCCCAGACCCGGGCGACCATGATGTTCAACACCAGGAGCCGGATCGAGAACGCCCCCAACGAGGGGTTCCGCAAGCTGATGCCGCCAGTCCGCCCGGCCTGACTAGGTAAATTCCCGATGCGACCGGATGCCACCTGTTGGTGAATCATCGCGGCGAGCATCGTCAGGTTGTTCTGTGGCTTCCAACCACACGCAGGACTAAAGAGCGGGTCGCTTCGTGCGTTCTTTCGAAGCGGCCCCTCCCCCTCTTCCTTCCCGCTCAGCTCCCCCTTTATCTTAGCTTCTTGGGACCATCCGCCGCTGCGCCAGCGCCGCGCAGGCCGCCGAGCCGATGGGACCATGCTCGTCGTAGAGGAAGCACTCCGCGATCGCGACGCCATCGGTCGACCCGTGGTTCACGACCTCGTAGCCGATCCATTCGCTCGCCGGCTCGCGGTGCAGATAGACGCTCACATCGGAGTTGATGAACTCGAGGCCCGCGTCCCCGGCGTTGGCGAAGGGGCTCGCGAAATCCGCCGAGACCGCCACCCGGACGAAGGGCGTCAGCGCGCGCCCGGCCACCAGGTCGCGCACCTCGCTCACCCAGATCCGCTTCTGCCCAACCGTTCCGAAATCACCTTCGATCCGCCGCGTCGCCCACATGCCGCCCATGCCGGAACGCCCGTCGGTGGGCGGGGCGATGTCGGCCGGCGCCGGGACCTTCCAGCTCGCCGGCTTCCAGACATTGCCCGTGGGGTTTTCCGTCCGCCTCAGGAGCTGGCAGGTCGCCCGCCCGGCGCTCACCCCGCCGGAGATGAATTCCGCGTCGATCACCCGGATGCGGTTGCCGGCGCGCACGACCTTGGTGACCACCTCCACCGGCGAAAGGTCCGGCAGCCGGTACATGTCCACCGTGAGCCTGGCCGGAATGAACTGCGGGTCGCCGTGCAGTCGCTCGATCTCCGCCCCCAGCAGGCCCGCGATCACCCGGCCATGCAGGGAATTGGGGTTCCACGGCCCGCGCGCCGCCGCCGTCGGGACGTAATGCGTCCCCTCGATCTGAAAGAAAGGTTCGTTGGCCATGGCCAAGCTGGGTAGAGGCCGGCGCCGGATCGATCAAGCCGTGGCGGCGACAGGGTCCGGCGGCGGCGCCCGCTCGCCCCGCCAGAGGATCACGTTGAGGGCCAGGTCGCCTGTGACGTTGCCGATGGTGCGGAAGATGTCTGGGATCACTTCCACCGCGATCAGGATCGGCAGCAGGTCTACCGGCAGGCCCAGGAACAGGCAGATCGGCGCGACGCTGGCGAAGAACGAGATCTGTCCTGGCAGGCTCACCGACGCCAGGCTGGTGGCCACCGCCACGAAGATCGCTCCGGCGTATTGGGCCGCGTTCGGGTGGACGTCGTAGACCCTGAGCAGGAACAGCACGACGCCAAAGTTCGCCGCGGGACCGGTCAGCCGGAACAGGGCCACCGCCAGCGGCAGCACCAGCCCGCTGACCCGGTCGGGAATGCCCAGGTCGTCGCGGGATCGCTCGATCATGGCCGGCAGGCAGGCCAGCGACGACTGGGTGGCGAAGGCCGCCACCTGCACCGGCGCCACGGCCCGCGCCCAGATAGCCAGCGGCACGCGGCCCACGATCAGGGCCGTCAAGTAGGCGATGACCGTCAGGCTGATGTTGGTGAGCGAAATGGCCGCCACGTAGTGGCCGATCTCGCCCGCCGCGCCGATGCCCGCGCGCAGGCCGACGCCAAGACCCAGCGCGAACACGCCGATCGGCGCGACCATCAGCACCCAGCGCACGATGGTCACCATGGCCTCGCCGATGCTGTCAAAGAACTCCAGGATCGTGCGGCGCCGGGCCTCGGCCAGCCGGGTCACCGCGAATCCGAAGAAGCTGGCGAACACGACCAGCGGCAGGATGGCGTCCTCCGACGCGGCCTTGATGGCGTTCTGCGGCGCCAGGCCCTTCACGAAGTCGATCAGGTTGGGCGCCTGCTTGACCAGGTCCGGCGCCGCCACCGCTCCCGCCCTGAGCGCCGCCCCGCCCATGCTCCCCACGGGCCAGAGCGCATAGAAGCCGTTGGCGAAGAGCACCGTGAAACAGGCGCTGAAGGCGAGCGCGCCCACGATCATCGCCAGGGTCTTGACCGCCAGCCGCCCGGTCGCCGCCGCGTCCGCCATCCCGGCGATCCCCGTCACCAGCACCGCGAAGATCAGCGGCACAACGGTCATACGCAGGCCGTTCAGCCAAAGCCCGCCAATGGACTCGATAAGCTCTATGGCGCGCTTGACGCCCGGCCCGCCATAGGCCGCCGCCGCGGCGCCCAGCGCCAGTCCGGCGATCAGGGCGATCAGCACCCGCACACTCAGCGATCGCAGCATTCGGAATCCCCGCCCGTCAGGCCGCGACCCTAGCCCATCCCTCCCCCTCTTGGGGAGGGTGGCGACGCCGAAGGCGGAGACGGGTGGGGAAATGTGGTCCGGAGTTCTGAGTCAGCGCTTGAACGCGACTCCCCCACCCTGGCCGCTGACGTGGCCTGTCCCTCCCCATCAAGGGAGGGATGGCCTAGGCTCGCCGCCGGACGCGAAAGGATCACCCCATGGCCGGCCTGAAGGACAAGCGCGGCTTCATCGACAAGGAACGGCTCGACCTCTCGGAGCGCAAGGCCGTCGAATACTGGATGAAGCGCTGGGGCGTGACCAAGGACCAGATCACCGCCGCCCACCGCAAGGTCGGCCGCCTGACCAAGGACATCGCCGCCGAACTGGGCAAGAAACGCTGACCGCGGCCGCATCCACGGATCGAACCTTGGCCTTGGGCGTTATCTGGCTTCACCCACGAAGGAGACCCGATGGCGCGCCTGCGTAAACAGCTTCCGGCCCATCAGGGCGCCGGCGAGCTCCGCTTCCGCGGGTTCTGTGGCCCCGTCGACTACGAGATCCTGGGGGAACCCTCGACACTGCGCCTGGGACCGCTTCGGCTGCGCGGTTCGCTGACCGCCACCCCCGAGGTGGCCGCCGAGGCGTTTCACGCCGGCGAAGCCGAGCTGAAGCTCGAGGACGGCCGCGCCTTCCGCATCACGCTCGTAGGTCACTCGACCGGCTCGCAGACCGCCTATTTCGAAATGCGCGTCTGACGCGCCCACTACCGTGGATTGATCGCGACGTCGATCGCCGCGATCCCAGCCTCAGGCGCGCGCCTGGTAGCGCATGGCGAGAGAGTAGCTCGTGCTCGCCGATTCTTCGGTGTCGCTCAGGCGCTCGGCGACGTCGCTCAGCGCCGCCAGCTGTTCGCCGAAGCGCGCGAGTTCCACGCCGTCGCGGCGGACAATCCACTCGCCGATGGCCTCGATGATTTCGAATTTCATGGCGTCCCGCTCGCTACAACTGCAGCGATACGGCGTGGAGGATTAATGCACCAACAGCGTGCGCCAGCCGGGGCCTGTGCCCTGTTGTCGCACGTCAGGGTTGTCGAACAGCGTTCGGCATATCGCAGACGCTGAAACGGGGCCCCAGCCGCGCCCGCAGCGCCGCGGCCCGCGCGCGGAACCCCGGCCCGCGCGGATTGGCGACTTCCAGCTTCGGCCGCTCGGCCGGCGGGAGGTCGGCCACCAGGCGCACGCGGATCATCCGATCCGGATCTGGCGGCGGCGCGCCCGTCTTGATCGCGCGAACCACGTCCAGGCCCTCAACCACCCGGCCCCAGACCGCATAGTCGTGGTCGAGCCTGCGCGCCGGCGCCCGCATGAAGAAGATCTCGCTGTTGGCGGTGTCGATCCCCGCCTGGCGGCCCATGCCGGCCACGCCGTCGCAATAGGCGCCCCACACCCGCGGGCGATGATCGCTCCCCAATCCCTGCTCGGCGGCCGAGACCCCGGCGACCGGGACCGAGCCCACGAAACCTTCGATCCCGTCGCTTCGGCTCACCACGACGCTCAGCGGCGTCCCGGCCGGCAGCCGCGCACTGAACTCCGCCGGCAGGTCCGGATAGGCCGAGGCGCCGCCGTCGTGATTGTTGGGGTTGCCGGTCTGGTCGACGAAGCCCTCGATCACCCGGTGGAACTTGAGGCCGTCATAGACCCCCTCGTGCGCCAGCCGCTTGACCCGCTCCACCGCCCTGGGCGCCAGAGCCGGAGCCATCTCCACCACGATGCGGCCCTTGGATGTCTCGATGACCAGGGTGTTCTCGGGGTCCAGCGGCAACCAGTCCGGCGCGGGCCTGGCGGCGCCGATCGTCAGGCTCGCGGCCACTGCCATCGCCCATCCCATCGCGCGCATGCCCATCTTCTCCAATCCGGAAAAAATCTTCTGCTGATCGCGGTCTTTCCCCCACGAACCGGAAGCTTATCTTGAGCCTCGAAACGGCGGCCCCTCAAGTCTTGAGGCGAAAGCGGCGCCAGGAGGACATCATGATCGACAAACGCCCCTTCGCGGGCCTCGGCGGCGCCGACCACGGCTGGCTGAAGGCCAGGCACCACTTTTCGTTCGCCAACTACTACGACCCTCAGCGCATGGGCTGGGGGGCCTTGCGCGTCTGGAACGACGACGAGATCGCCCCCGCATCCGGCTTCCCGCCGCACCCCCACGCCGACATGGAAATCATCACCTACGTCCGCGAGGGCGCCATCACCCACAAGGACTCCCTGGGCAACGAGGGGCGGACGGGCGCGGGCGATGTCCAGGTGATGAGCGCGGGCACGGGCGTGCGCCACGCCGAGTACAATCTGGAGACCGAGCTCACCCGCATCTTCCAGATCTGGATCGAGCCCGATCGCGCCGGCGGCCCGCCCGCCTGGGGCGCCAGGCCCTTCCCCAAGAGCGACCGGGCCGGCCGGTTCGTGACGCTCGCCTCCGGCCTGCCGGGCGATGAGGACGCGCTGCCCATCCGCACCCCCGCCCGCGTGGCCGGCGCCACCATCAAGGCCGGCGAGACGACCGAATATGCGCTGGACCCCAGCCGCCACGCCTACCTGGTCCCGGCCGCCGGCTCGGTGGAGGTCAACGGCGTGCGCCTCGACGCCCGCGACGGCGCGGCCATCACCGGCGAGTCGCGCCTAAGCATCACCGCCCTGGAAGACGCCGAGGTCGTCCTCGTCGACGCGGCGTGACGGCCAGGTCCTCCCCCTTCTCTTCGGGACTGGGGAGGAGCTGCTGCGATCCGCCGTCCGCCAGGCACTTGATGCCCCTCCCCGGTTGACCCATACGTCAACGCCAAGTCGGACTTTCGGGGAGCGAATCTATGCCGGGATTGATGTTGGCCTTGGCCCTGGCGGCGCAGCCACAAACGACCGCGGCTCAGCCGACGCCCCCGGCTCAGGTCCACGACTATAAGGACGTGGTCATCTCTCCGAAGGGCGACCAGATCGCTGCGATCGAGGCGGACGATCCCTTCCAGTCCGAGGCGGAGCCGCACCCCGTCGTGGTTGTCCGCAACCGGACCGACGGCGCCATCGTCGCCAGGTACGACCCCTGTCCGGTCTGTTTCTACTCCGGCGCGGCCTGGTCGCCGGACGGCCAGGCTCTGGCCTTCGTCTCCCTGGACCGCAAGACCCGGGCGGCTACCCTGCAGGTGGTCCGCGCCGGCAAGGCGGAGGCCGCGCTCGGCTTTCCGGGCCTCTTGGAAACCCCCCGCTGGTCGCCCGACGGCCGGACGCTGGCCGTCCTCGCCACCGACCGGCCCCGCAAGATGACCGGCGCCACCCAGGCCGGCGCGCCCATCGTCGGCGAGATCGGCGGCGCCACCGACGAGCAGCGCATCGCCATCCTCCCCGCCCCCCTTCCCGGTCAACAAGCCGGCGGACACCTGAAGTTCCTCTCGCCCGCCGACACCTTCATCTACGAGTACGACTGGGCGCCCGACGGCAAGGCCTTCGTGGCCACCGAGGCCAAGGGCGACGGCGACAACAACTGGTGGGTGGCGAAGCTGGCCGCCGTCGGCCTCGACGGATCCTTCCGCGAGATCGCCGATCCCGGCGTGCAGATGAAGTGGCCCAGGGTCTCGCCGGACGGCAGGTCTGTGACCTTCATCGGCGGCCTGCATTCCGACTTCGGCCCCACCGGCGGCGACCTCTATGTGGCGCCCTTCGCCGGTGGCCCGGCGGTCGACCGGACGCCAAGCTTCAAGGGTAGCCTCACCTCGCTCGCCTGGCGCGGCAAGACGCTCTTCGCCACCGCCATCGTCGGCGACAACAACGCCGTCCTTACGGTCGATCCTGCGACCGGGGTCACCAAGACCCTGCTCGCCGGCCCGGTCAGCCTGTCCTCCGGCGACGGCAAGGTTTCGCTCAGCGCCGATGGAAAGCTTCTGGCTGGCGTCGCGGAGGACTACACCACCCCGCCGCACATCGGCGCGGGCCCGGTGGGCTCGCCCCGCCAGATCACCCACGACAACGACGCGCTCACCCCGCAGGTCACCGCCAGGTCGATCACCTGGACCAACGAGGGCTACACCGTCCAGGGCTGGCTCACCGGCCCGGCGACCATCGACCCGTCCAGGAAATATCCGATGATCGTCCTGGTGCACGGCGGCCCGAGCTCGGCGGTGCAGCCCGGCTACATGTGGAAGGGCACGACCAACGACCTCGTGCAGCACGGCTTCTTCGTCTTCCAGCCGAACCCGCGCGGCTCATTCGGCCAGGGCGAGGCCTTCACCAAGGCCAACGTCAAGGACTTCGGCGGCGGCGACCTGCGCGACATCCTGGCCGGCGTCGACGCGGTGGAGAAGGTCGCCCCGGTCGATGACAAGCGGCTGGGCGTCTACGGCCACTCCTATGGCGGCTACATGACCATGTGGACGGTCACCCACTCCAACCGCTTCAAGGCGGGCGTCGCCGGCGCGGGCATCGCCGACTGGGTGAGCTACTACGGCGAAAACGGCATCAACCAGTGGATGGTCCCGTTCTTCGGAACCACCGCCTACAAGGACCCGGCCGCCTACGACAGGTTCTCGCCGATCCGCTACATCAACAACGCCAGGACCCCGACCTTCATCTATGTGGGCGAGCGCGACGTGGAATGCCCGGCCGACCAGTCCCTGCAGTTCAAGGCCGGCCTCGACGCCGTGGGCGTTCCCAACAGCCTGGTGATCTACGCCGGCGAGGGCCACGGCATCCGCGAGGCCGAGCACAAGGAAGACCTGAAGCGGCGCATCCTCGGCTGGTTCGACCACTATCTCGGCCAGCCCTAGGCGAACCCGGATGCGAGCCCTGATCCTGGCCCTCGCCGTGGCGATCGCCGCGCCCGCCGCCCAGGCCCAACCGAAGCTCAAGCCCGAACTGGCCGGGATCGGCTTCCTGGTCGGAGACTGGTCGAGCGGGGCTGGCAAGGTCGCCGACACCGGGGACACCGACCGGGGTGGCTCGAAGATCACCATCGAGGCCGACGGCGGGGCCCTCCTGCGCCAGGACCACACCGAGACCTTCGACGCGCACGGCAAGCCCACCGGCGCCTTCCACCAGATCATGCTGATCTACCCGGAAGCCGGGACCCTGCACGCCGACTATTCCGACGGAGAGGGTCACGTCATCCACTACGTCTCCGCCGCCGTGACGCCTGGGCGATCGGTGGTCTTCACCGGCGCCGCCCAGCCCGGCGCGCCGCAGTTCCGGCTGGCCTATGACCTGAAGGCGCCCGGCGAACTCACGGTCGACTTCGGCATGATCCCGCCCGGCGGCGGCGGAGTGCGCCCGATCGCCAGCGGCGTCCTGAAGAAGGCCCGCTAGGCCGGCTGCGGCGCGAACTGCAGGATCAGGCGCAGTTCGCAGGTCCCGGGCCCCGCGACCTTCAGGAAGGCCTTGCAGAGCTCGATGGCTTCTTCCTTTGAGCCGGCGTTCAGGAAGGCGAAGCCGCCCGCCCGGACCGATTCCTCGGAGACGGGGAAGGCCCCGTCGGCGAAGCGCACGCGGGCGCAATGGTCACGCGGGGTCAGCGGCTCAGTGGAGATCAGCTTGCCCTTGGCGGTCCATTCCTCGATGAGCCGGCCCATGGCCGCCCCACGGAAGAATTCCCCTTCGCCGTGGACGACTACGTCCTGCACCTGCTGGCGGCCATCCGTCAGTTCCGCGACTCGCGGCTCGGACAAGGCGGTCAAGCCGCCAGGTTGAGGGACGGACCTAGCCGCCCTTTAGCGCCAGACGCATCTCGACACGGAGCTTGCCGCCGTCCACCGGACTCGCATCGGCCGACCAGAGATTGATCTTCAGGCCCGTAGCCAGCTTGGCGACCGCCTCGGAGAACCCCAGACCGTCCGGGTCGCCTGCCGCAGGCGCGCACTGTGTGAGGCCGCCGTCCGGCCCCACCACGCACTGGGCGACGCCTCGGCCCACGGTCACGCCGCGGGCGGCGGCCTCCGGTGGAAAGACGCCGGGAGTGGTGCCGGGGTCGACTCCGGTCAGCCAGCTCGGCGAGACCACCGTGCGGTCCATCTGCGCCTGCGGCGGCATGCGGATCGGGATGTCCACCCACATGGGGGTCGAATGCGGCGCCGTCGCCAGCGCCGGGATGACCTTGAACTTGCGGGCCAGCGGCAGGGCGGCCTTTGCGAAGCCTAGCTTCGCGGGCGTCTCCTTGACGATCTCGCAGTTCTTCAGGTCACCCGTGCGCAGCACCTGGCAATGGGCCACCACATAGCCCTCCGCCCCAGCGGCCCTGACCGGATAGGCCGCCGCCAGGTCGTCGAAGCCGGGCGCCTGCGACCAGACCGGCCGGCTCAGCATGGTCACCGGCTCCATCTCCATGGGCACGCCAAGGAAGGTCGCGTAGCTGGGGTCCACCGATCCGGTGCTCGCGAAGGCCATGCCCTTGCCGGACTTGAGCTCCTCCGTGTCGATCTGGCGGAGCGGCGCGCGGAACTTCACCGCAACGTTCATCATGGCCTCGATCGGCCCGTCCGGTCCCATGGCGGGCTTCAGCTTGAAGGTGGGGCGCATCTGCAGGGCCGCGGCCCCGAAGTTCTTTCCGGACGGGGTCTCCGACTTGACGCCGCACCATTCGGCCAGACCGTGAATATTGATCTTGCAGCTCAGGATCACCTTGCCGTCGGCGCCGGCGCGATAGGCGGGGCCCGGCCAGATCGCCACGAACTCGCCGGCGGTGGCGTCGTCGCTCACCATGTCGACCGTGGCGTCGATCGGCGGCCTGGCCCCCTGGGAGGTCACGGTCACGGGCGAGACCGTCCTGGCGGGTGCGTCGGGCGCGGGCCCGGCGGCGGCGAGAAGCGCGAGAATCTGAGCCAGCATCTAGCCACCCTTCAGGTTCAAACGGATCGGGATGTGCACAACCCCGCCCACCACCGGCGCCGCGTCGGAGCCCCAGAGGTTCATCTTCATGCCCGTGGCGAGCTTGGCGGCGGCTTCCGAGAAGCCCAGGCCGTCCGGCTCGCCCGGCTCCGGCGCGCAGCCGGTCATGCCGCCGTCTGGCATCACCATGCAGCGCGTGACGCCCACGCCGGTGGAGCGCCCGGCCGCGACCGCTTCGGGCGGGAAGACCTGGGGCGCGGTCTTGGGGTCCACCCCGGCCAGCCAGACCGGCGCCATGACCGTGCGGTCGAGTTTCTCAGGCGGCTGGAACCGCACCGCCACGTCGACGATCACTGGATACCGGCGGAAGGGGCTGGCGATCTCCCGCGAGATCCGGAACTTCGCCTTTGCGAGCTTCAGCACCGCCAGGCCAAAGCCGTGCCCGTCCGGCATCTCCTTCATCAGCTGGCAGGCATCCATCGCCCCGGTGCGCGCCACCGCGCAGCGGGCCACCGCATAGCCGTCGACGCCGCCGCCCTTGGCCGGATAGGCCTTCGCCAGGTCATCGAAGCTCGCGGCCTGCGTCCACACCGGATCGTCGAGCTCGATCACCCGCTTCATCGACGGCAGCAGGCTCATACCGTCCTCGTCTTCCTTGTGGTCAAAGAACAGATAGACGTTCTTCACTGCCGGGCTCGGCTGCCCGTCGACCCCTAGCGTCGGCGGAAGATGGAAGGTGGGGCGCATCTCCAGGGCGGCATGGCCGAAGCCGTGCCGCGCCGGGTGCTCGTAGGTCACCGCGCACCGCTCAGCCAGGCCGTGGATGTCGATGTCGCAGCGCAGGGTGACGTGACCGGACTGATGGCTCTGATAGGCGAAAATCGGCCAGATCATCACCGGCTGCTCGAAGCCATCCATGTTGAGCTTGAAGTCGGCCGGCGGCCGCTTGTCCGTCGGCGACGGCTGCGCCGAAACGGTCACCGGCGAGACGGTGTTGGCTGGCGGCTTGGCGGCCGGCGGTTCGGCCGCGGCCAGCGCCAGGGCGAGGATCGCAGCGAGCATCTAACCCCCCTTCAGGTTCAGACGGATTGGGATGTGGACCGTCCCGCCCACCACCGGAGCCGCGTCCGAGCCCCAGAGGTTCATCTTCATGCCCGACGCGAGTTTGGCGGCGGCCTCGGAGAAGCCCAGACCGTCCGGCTCGCCGGGCTCGGGGGTGCAATTGGTCATCGTCCCATCGGCGCCTACTGTGCAGCGCGTGATCCCGCGGCCGGTCGTCAGGCCGGCGGCGACGGCTTCCGGCGGGAACACCTGGGGCGTCGCCTTGGGGTCGACGCCCGCCAGCCAGACCGGCGCCATCACCGTGCGGTCGAGCTTGGCCGGCGGCTGGAACCGCACCGCCACGTCCACCAGCACCGGATCGCGGTGGAAGGGGCTCGCGACCTGTGGCGAGATCCGGAACCTGGCCATCGCGAGCCTCAGAGCCGCGTCGCCGAAGCCGCGGCCTTCCGGCAGCTCCTTCATCGTCTGGCAGGCGTCTATGGCGCCGGTCCGCTCCACCCGGCAGCGGGCCACGGCGTAGCCTTCCTCCCCGCCGCCCGTAGCCGGATAGGCCGCGGCCAGGTCGTCGAAGCTCGCCGCTTGCGTCCACACCGGATCGTCCAGCTCGACGACCCGCTGGAGGGCGCGCGCCATGCCGGTCTCGTCCGCCCGGCCCTCGCCCGTCCCGGCCAGGAAATCCTGCACGCTCCAGGCCCCTTGCGGGGCCTTGAAGAACAGCGAGATGTTCTTCACCGCGGCGACCGGCTGTCCGTCTCCGCCCAGGGTCGGCGGCAGTTTGAAGGTGGGACGCATCTCCTGCGCGGCGTGGCCGAAGCCGTGGCCGGCGGGCGCCTCGAAGATCACCGAGCACCGCTGGGCCAGGCCGTGGACGTCGATGTCGCAGCGCAGGACCACCCGGCCGTCCTTGCGCGTCTGAAAGGCGCCCGCCGGCCAGATCACCACCGGCTGGGCGATCTCGTCGTCGTTGCTGCCGCCCATGTCGAGCTTGACGTCGGCGGGCGGTCGCGGGCCCTGCGACGGGATTGGCGAAACGGTCACCGGCGAAACGGTGCTGGCGGGTGGCTTGGCGGGCTCAGGCGCCGCGGCGGCGGCGAGGACCAGGAACAGAGCCAGCATTTCGCCTCCCTTCAGAACGTCTAGGCCTTGTGGATCGGATCGATCCAGGCGACGCCCTCGGGCTTCTCCGCCGGCTCGATCTCCAGGTTCACCACCACCGAGTCCGAGTCGCTGCGGACCAGGACGCAGGACAGCGCCTCGTCCGACGAGGCGTTGATCTCCTGGTGCGGCACGAAGGGCGGAACATAGATGAAGTCGCCGGCCCCCGCCTCGGCGGTGAACTCCAGCTTCTCGCCCCAGCGCATCCGCGCGCGGCCTGAGACCACATAGATCACGCTCTCCAGCGGCCCGTGATGGTGGGCGCCGGTCTTGGCGTTGGCGTGAATGTGGACGGTGCCGGCCCAGAGCTTCTGGGCGCCCATGCGGGCCCTGTCGATGGCCACCGCCCGGTCCATCCCGGGCGTCGTCGCCGTGACCTCGCCCAGCTGATCGCCGGGCACGACCCGGACCCCGGTGTGCTTCCAGCCGTCGGGAGGCGTTTCGCTCATCGGCGAAGGAGAGGCCAGGCCTGCGGGCTTGGCAAGCTACTCCCGCGCCAGCACGTAGCGCAGGGCCCGCGTGCCGAAGGCGAGCCCGAAGGCCATCGCCAGCAGGGTGCGGCTGAGATGAACCGCCCAGCCCTCCACTATGAACTCCAGCGCCAGCAGGGCGCAGAGTCCGGCCACGATGACCCCGGTCCAGTGGATGAAGCGCCCGGCGACGCCGGCGGGGCCCACGTCGCGTCGCTTGAGGGCGGGCCAGATGAAATTCAGCAAGGGACGTCTCCCGCGGGGTCGCCGGCCGGATGCGGCGTCAGCCTTGCTCTCGCAGGATCGGGGCCTCAGTCGGGCCGGTATGTTTCAGCCGGGGCGCCGGCGGCAATGAACGCCGCCGCAGATTTCGCTCAGTGCATCCGGGGCGGTTCGACGACGGTCTCCTCCCAGTCGCCCACATCGTCCTGGATCAGCACGTGGCGCGGCTCCTGGTCTAGGACGGCGAATGCGCCCGCCGCCCTCAGGGCCTCGTCCTTGGTGGCGAATTCGCCGAGCTCGCCCTCGGCTTCGTCGAGGAGGATCCATCGTCCGTCAAACGCCACAACGCTGAGATCGAACATCACGCTCTCCTGCCCCGGGACCGCCTTGTTTCACCGAACGGTGTCCGCCCGCGCGGTGTCTGATGGTCGCAGCCCCAGGTAGAAGGGCACGGTTCTCCTCACGAGATCGTTAAGACGCAGCTAGTGTGCTGGCTTTGAAGTTCGCCTCATTCAGGATCAGGCGCGGAGCGAACTTCAAATCCAAAGAAGCACACTAGAAACGTACACTTCCTAGTGTCCTCATCGATTCCGAAGTTCGTCCGGCGCCGGCCGCAAGCGCTTGCGAACTTCGGAATCGGGACACTAGCCTTCGTCGCGGAAATAGGGCTCCACAGGGCCCTGAAGCTTGACCGTCAGCTGCTTGCCGCGCCGGTCGAGCGTCTTGCCCACCGCCAGCTTCACCCAGCCCTCCGAGACGCAGTATTCGTCGACGTTGGTCTTGTCCTCGCCCTTGAAGCGAACGCCGACGTTCATCGCCAGGATGTCGGCGTCGTAGAACGGGCTGTCGGGATCGGTGGCCAGCCGGTCGGGCAGGGAGGGGCGTTCGGAAGATGTCTCGCTCATGCGCGTCCGCCTCGCACAGGCGGCGCCCGGGTTCAAGCGCCCTGGCCTCTTGGCGGCGCCGCAGGGGAAGGCGTATATTCGGAAAGTCGGTATCTTTTACGAGTCCCGCCAAGGGCCCGCCGACCGCGCCGGGAGACGCCCAGATGAAGCTCGCAGACCTTTCCATCGCCCCCCATTTCGTCGCATGGGCCGTGGGGGCTTCGGCGCTCGCGCTCGCCGCCGCCGGCCCCATGTCGGCGGCCTGGGCCGCGCCGGCCGCGCCCTACCACGCGCCGAAGAACGCCTTCGGCCAGCCGGACCTGCAGGGCAATTGGACCAACGCCACCATCACCCCCTTCGAGCGGGAGGCGAAGTACGGCGACCGGCTCGCGCTCACCGACAAGGAGGTCAAGGACCTCGAGAGCGGAAACGCGGCCCTGGTCGCCGAGGGCGCCAAGCCCACCGACCCCAACGCCAAGGTCACCGACCTGCCCACCAACTGCGGCCGCGGCTTCACCGGCGTCGACTGCGGCTACAACTCCGCCTGGGTGGATCCGGGCACACGGATCATCGACATGGGTGGGATCAAGCGGGACTCGATCCTGGTCTCGCCGGCCAACGGACGCCTGCCGGCCATGCGGCCGGAGGCCGCCGCCCGGCTGCGCGCCCGCTTCGCCTCGGCCCGCGGCGGGCGCGGCAGCTTCGACAATCCGGAGAACCGCTCGCTCGGCGAGCGCTGCATCCTCAGCTTCGGCTCCAGCGCCGGCCCGCCGATGCTGCCGCTGCTCTACAACAACAACTACCAGATCGTGCAGTCCAAGGACGAGGTCGCCATCGAGGTGGAGATGGTCCACGACCTGCGCCACATCCATCTGACCGGCGGGCATCTGCCGGCCGACATGAAGGTCTGGATGGGCGACAGCCTCGGCCATTGGGAGGGCGACACCCTGGTGGTCGAGACCACCAACATGCGGCCCGAGCAGAACTTCCGCGGGGCCTCGGTGGGCTCGAAGATCGTCGAGCGGTTCACCCGGGTGGGCCCCACCCAGATCAAGTACAGCTTCACCGTCGACGACCCGGGCATCTACACCGCCCCCTACACCGGCGAGGTGGCGCTCAACGCCACAAAGGGCCCGCTCTACGAATACGCCTGCCATGAGGGCAACTACGCCCTCTACGGCATCCTGGCCGGCGCGCGGGCCGAGGAGAAGGAAGCGCTCGCCACCGCCAAGGCGGCCGCGGCCGGCGGCGGCGGGACGAAGTAAGAGCTCTGGGTCCGCTCATCCCGGCGAAGGCCGGGACCCAGATGGACTGGCTCAGATGTGGGCCCTATGGGCTCAGAAGTCCTCCAATCCGCCACCCAGCCTTGAGATCTGGGTCCCGGCCTTCGCCGGGATGAGCGGTTAGAGGATCAGCGGCAGCCGTCGACGACCCTTTCGAGGTCCGCCAGCCGACGATCACGCAGCAGCCGCCCGGCGGCCATCAGCTGATAGCGGTCGGCCGCGCCGCCGGCGTCGCGCAGCGCCGCGTCGGTGTCCGGATATTTCGGCGCCCGCGGCAGCGACTTGGGCACGCAGGCCTCCTTCACCGGCACTGGAACCTTGACGATCACCGGCGCCGGGGCGGGCGTCGCCACGACTGGCGGCGCTGCGGCCACGGGCTTGGGCTTGGGCCTCAAGCTGGCGCAGGCGCTCAGCGTCAGGCCGCAAGCGGCCATCGCGGCCAAGACGCGAAAGGACAGTGCGCTCATCGAAGCGTTTCTAGCACCGCGCGGTCGGCGCTTTCCATCCGCGCGCAGACGTCGAATCCGGCCGGCTCGCCGGTCAGCCTCTGGGCCCGCTGGTCGACGCTCAGATTGGCGTTGGTCGCCCGGGTGCGCGCCAGGTCCGCCGGCCCGCCCTCGCAGGCCGCGAGCCGGGCATGCAGCGCGATCACATTGCGCTGGTTCTCCGCGGTCAGGGCGGCGATGCGGGCCTGCATCGCGGTCTCGTTCCGTTGGGCGGCGACCACGGTCACGACCAGCATGGCGCACATGACCAGCGACAGGCCAAACCCGATCGCCCCGGCGGCGGGGCTGGTGAAAGCCTGGATCAGGGTTCTGAACATGTCCCTCGCCCTCCCCAACGACTAGCGCTCGGCCACCGGCGCATAGCTTGACTGTATCTCCGATCAACGCGTCAGCAGCCAATAAGCTCCGCCACAACTAAGGCGCGCACATGACGGATCGGTCGCGCCGAGGTCATACGGCCGTCGCATCTCACGTCTAACGCCATGCCGGGGCCTGAAGGAGCCAGACCATGGCCGTCTATCGCATCTACCTGGTACACGACGACGGGCGTCTTGAGCCCGACGAGAGCTTCTACTGCAAGACCGACCAGGAGGCCGTGGTGCGCCTGCGTCCGCCGACCCGCGAGGACATCCGCGCCGAACTCTGGCAGGGCGGCCGCTTCATCGCCGCCGCCGGCTACCTGCGCCGCGCCGCCGACGGGCAACCCCACGCGACAGGCTGATCGCGTTCGGATCTCAATGCATGGTCCCGGCGACGATCTCCAGCTTGTTGCCGTCTGGATCGTAGAGGATCGCGCCGTAGTACCCGGCGGCAATGTCGGGGTGCAGGCCCGCGGGCCGCACGCTGCTCGCCCCGGCCGCCAGCGCCGCCGCATAGGCCGCATCCACGGCCGCGCGGCTGTCGGCGGCGAACGCGATGTGGGTCCCCAGGCCCGCCACCTGATCGCCAGCCACCGCATAGAGGTAGAGCTGCGCGCCCGTCCCGCCCGGCCCGTAGCCCAGTTCCTTGTCGTTGGCGTGGGTCGAGCTGTGGCCCAGCGGCGCCAGGAAGGCGTCATAGAAGGCGCGGGCCTGGACCAGGTCGCGGACGCCGACGGACAGGTGATCGAACATGGGGAACCTCATCGTGGGGCTTGCCGCGGCAGATGGGGAGCCGCGCGGCGATACGCCATCCCGCAATCCGTTCACGCGGGAGGTCGGCGGGCCGGTCCTCCCTAGCTCGGCCGGGCCGCGGGCCCGGCCGCCGAGAAGCCGTTGGTCTCGTGGCTGCCGTCGCAGAACGGTTTGGTCTTCGACCCGCCGCAGCGGCACAGGAAGAGCTTCTTCTCACCGGTGATATCGATCGGCTGGCCGGTGGAGTCCGTCAGCTTCAGCTCCGACAGATCGCCCCCGACCACGATCGAGCCATTGGCTGAAAACAGCATCTTGATCGCCATGGCGCTACTTCGGCTTCCTGAATTTCAGGACGAACTGGTCGGTCTTGCCGCGGACTGCCGGCTGGAAGACGTTGGCGGTGTGCGGATCGTCAGGATTGGCCAGCATCTTGTCCTCGGCGACCAGCTTGAAGCCCGCGGCCTCGACCTCCTTCTTGACGATGGCCTCGTCGATGCGGTGCAGGGTGTCGGCGACCGTCGCGGGCGCTCCGGCGGCCGCGGCGTGGTCGGCGACCAGATAGATCCCGCCCGGCTTCAGGGCCTTGAAGACCTGCTGATTGACCGCATCGGCCGTCCCCGGCGGGAAGGCCTTCAGGTGCAGGTCGTGGTAGTTCTGCACGGTCAGCACCAGGTCCAACCCGTCCGGCAGGCCGACCGCCGATAGGGGCGCGGTCAGCGGCGTGACGTTCTTGTAGTCGGCGACCACGCTCGACTGCTCCGTCCCATAGGCCGCCCGGAACTTGATGAACTCCGCGGACTGATAGGCGTAGACGTGACCCTTTGGCCCGACGGTCGGCGACAGGATGCGGGTGAAATAGCCGCCGCCCATCATGAAGTCGGCGACCTTCTGGCCGGGCTTCACCTCGCCCAGCGCCAGCAGTTCGGCGGGCTTGCGCGCCACGTCGCGCGAGCTGTCGGCCGGCGGCCGCGCCTTGTCGCCCAACGCCGCCGTCAGATAGGCCGGGACCGCGCCCATCGCCACGCCTGCCCCCAGGGCCGTGGCGCCGATCGCCGCCGCCGCCAGCACCGAAACCCATTGATTGCGAGCCATGCCCGAAGCCTCCCCGTTTGAACGATCGGCCGAACCTATCACCGGTTACCGATCCTGCGCAGCCGTCCGCGACGGTTTTCCGTCGCGGACGGAAAACCTGCGGCAGATCGCGGGAGGCGAGGGTTCTATTCCGCCCTCGACGTCGAACCCGCCTCGCGGGACGCTGCAATGCGGCGGCGTTGCAGTTCCCGATAGAAGGCTTCCGGGCTGACTCCGATATCGTGCGCGACCGCGGCCATGGCGCCGCGCTCGGGCCATCTGCCGTCGCCGAGCGCCAGCCAAGCGTCGAGCCGCTCCCGCACCGTTCGCTTTGAGAGCACCTCGATCCGTATGCGGGCGCGCTGGACTTCACGGGCGAGGTGGCGGGCGATCGTTTCCATCAGCCGGGTATCAGCTTCGGCGGCCTGCCGAAGGTCGGCGCGAGCGATGCGCAGCAGGCCGGTATCGGTCACCGCTAGCGCGTCGCAATGATAGACGTCGGAGAAGATCGAACTCTCGGCGAGCGCCATGCCGGCGGTGGCGCGTTGCATCACCGCGACGCCGCCGGCGGCGTCAAAGCGGGTCAGGTGGATGCATCCTCGCTCGACGAGGTAGAGGGACCGCACCTTTTCGCCGAGATGAAACAGCGTCTCGCCCGCCGCGACGGACACCGATCGACCGGGAAACTCGCGAAAAACGTCGCTGAGATCGAACATGATAGAGATCATGGTTGCTATTGACCGGCGCTGGCAAGCTTTGGGCCTTCACGGAGGATCACATGAAGCGCCTTCCCCTTGTCTGTCTGGCCGTTGCGTCCCTCGGCCTCGTCGCCTTGCCGGCGGTCGCCCAGGAGCACCAGCACACGCCCGGCATGGAACATGCGCCAGGCATGAACATGTCGGCGGCCAGCCCTGGCGGCTTGCCCCATGAAGGCGGCCAGGCCGAGTTCGCGGCGGTCGGCGAGATCGCCAACATGCTGCACGCCGACCCCAGGACGGACTGGTCCAAGGTCAACCTCGACGCGCTGCGCCAGCACCTGCTGGATATGGACAACGTGATGATGCGGGCGCGAGTCGTGACGACCCCTGTGCCCGGCGGAGCCCGATTTGATATCTCCGGCGACGACGAGGCGGTTCGCCTCTCGATCCAGCGCATGGTCGCCTCGCACACCGCCATGACTGAGGGCGAGAATGGGCGCCACGAAATTTCGGCGCCGACCTCGGACGGCGCGACAATGACGGTGACCGTCCGCGGTGACCGGGCCGAAGCGGAAATCAGAGCCTTCGGCTTTTTCGGCTTACTGACGGGCGGCGCGCATCACCAGCTCCATCACTTGATGATGGCGAAGGGCGAGATGCGACACTAGCGGGCGCAAACGCCCCTTCCGCCCCCGGCATACCCGCGCTACGCCTAGGCTGTTCGGGGAGAGTTTCATGCGCGCGAGCCGGCTCGGGGACAGACTGTGACGGCGGGCGTGGTCGTCGAGGAAATCCCGGGCGTCGTGGCCACGCCCCTGCCGGCCGACCAGCGGGTCCGGATGCTGCTGTGGGTCGCCGTCCCGGTCCTCGTCATCAACTTCGTCGCGCCCTACCTGCAGCTCATCGCCCTGCCCTTGGTCTTCTTCCTGAAGAACCGGCTGCACCAGACCGCGGACCAGGTGGCGCTGTTCGCCTTTGTGGCGGCGACACCGACCTATCTGGGCGGGCTGTTCGGCTTCATCCGCGACCGCTGGAGCCCGTTCGGCCGCGGCGACCGCGCGCACCTGTTCGTCTTCGGCCTGGGGGGCGTGCTGGCCTATGCCGCCCTCGCCTTCGCCCCGCCGACCTATGCAGTCCTGCTGGCCGGCGGCCTGCTGGTCGGGACCCTGTTGCAGTTCGTGAGCGGCGCGGCCAGCGGCATCGCCACCGCCATCGGCCGCCGCCACGCCATGTCAGGCCAGATGAGCACGGCGATGAACACCGCCATGATCGTTCCCGCCGTGGCCTGTGGCTGGCTGGGAGGATTGCTGGCCGACTCCGTCGAGGGCCTGCCGGCCGGCCAGGCGCTCAGGCCCGTCTTCCTGGTCGGGGCGGGGCTGATGGTGCTGATCTGCGCCTTCGGCGCCTTCGGCCCCAGGCGCGTCTATGAGGACGGGCGCACCGAGCCGGAGGCGATCTCCCCAGGGCGCGACTTCATCCGCCTGCTGAAATACTGGCCGATCTATCCGGCCCTGCTCATCCAGCTCCTGTGGCAGTTCGCGCCCGGCGCCGGCGTCGCCATGCAGTTCCACCTGAGCAACGACATCCACTCGAGCGACAGCCAAGTGGGCCTGTTCTACACGATCTTCTACGTGGGCTTCATCCCCATGTACGGCCTCTACGCCTGGCTCGCGCAGCACATCGCGCTGCGGCCCCTGGTCTGGATCGGCGGGGTGCTGGCGGTGCCCCAGATGGCGAGCCTGTTGTTCATCCACTCCCCGACCGGCGCCCTCTGGGCGGCGGTGCCCATGGGCCTCCTGGGCGGCATCGGCCAGGCCGCCTTCACCGACCTCACCATCCGCTCCAGCCCCAAGGGCCTGGAGGGCACCATGATGATGCTGTTCCTCACCATGTACTGGATCGCCAACCGGGGCGGCGACCTGTGGGGGGCGGACCTCTACCAGCACCACGGAGGCTTCAACACAGCGCTCTGGGCGACCATCGCCGTCTACGCCGCGATCCTGCTGGTGATCCCCTTCGTCCCCAAGCAGATCACAGCCGGCCACGACGCCTGAGATGGGGCCTGAAGCGCCGCTGTCGGAACTCCGCCGAGGGCTCCCGGGTTTGCAGAGCCTTCACCAGAAGGAGTTGCGATCATGCGCGCTTCCGCGCTTGCCACCCTCACAGCCACAGCGGCGCTTCTTTGCGCCGCGCCGGCCTTCGCCCAGACCGTCGATGAGCTGACCGTCACCGGCCACCTGAACGCCTCGCGCCTGCAAAGCCTCACCGAACGCGTCAGCTACGCCGACCTGGATCTCACCCGCCACGCCGACCGCGAGCAGCTGCGCCTGCGGGTCAACGACGCCGCCCGCCGGGTCTGCACCCAGCTGAACCAGGACAGCCCCAACCCGGCCAACATGGGCCGCTCCTGCCAGGAGGTCGCCGTGCGCGGCGCGCTGGACCAGGTGCGCTACGCCTTCGCCGACGCCCGCGACCAGGCCTACGCCGACACCTATGGCGCGCCGGCCAGCGCCACGGTCCCCGACCGCGATCGCGGCCCGGAGCCCGAGGCCGACCCGCGCTAAGCGATTCCAGCCGGGCGGCGGAACGAAGCTGCGCCGTCCGGGTTGCATCCTTATGCAGGGCCTCCAGATCCCGCCGCACTCGCGCCGCGTCAGCGGGTTGGCGGTTGCCTTCCTGTTGCTGCTTGCCGCGGGCAGCTTCCTGGCCGGACTAGACCATCAGCTCATCGCCGGGCGCGATCCCGGACTCTTCCCGGCGCCGCCCGCCGCCCAGGCCCTTGCCGCCGCCCCGGTCCCCCAGGCGGCGCCCGTGCGGGACATGCAGCTGGCCACCGCACGCCCAAGCCGCCACCCGGCGAAGGACCCGGTCACTGTCGATACGGCTGCGCCGACTGAAAGCCCCGCGCCGGCGGACGCCGAGGCCCCGCCCGCTGTCGACGCCGCGGCGACCGCATCGGATCCGGTGGGGCCCCCGGCCGTCCCGAACATCTGAGGAGGGGCTGGAGCGGGGGGCAGGAGTCGCACCTGCCGCGGATCGGGTGGACCCCGTTCCGCAATCTCATCCCTGCGCGGCACAAGCCGATAGGGCATCTGCAAGACCAGAGCCAGCCCGCAAACACCTCCTTGATAGTCGCCGTAGCCCCCGTCGCCGGCCGCTCGCTTCAGGAGTCCGGCAGCCCGGTCCAAGCTCCGCCCCAAGCTCGGCCATGGTTCATGTGCGGGTCAGGTGGCCTGGCGCAGGACTGGACCAGTCCGTGCGCGGCTGCGTTCCTTGTCGCGCTCGGCCGCCCGGCCGGCTTCATGCCGCCGGCGGAGCCCTCGGCGCCGGAGAGTTCAGCGCCGGGGGCTTTTCAGCCCGCCGCGGCCGATTGCGACAAATGCGGTTTCGGCAAATTTCAACCCCTGCGCGGCCGAGCCTGAAACAGTTCCGCAACGATGGAGGCGCTTAAGGGGCGGCGCGACAAAAGGCCATGCCCCTGCGGACTCATTTCCCGGGAGCCTAGGTGGCCGTAAGTTGCTAGGGATCAACGACGCGCCTCCACATACCGGAAGTGCGAAACCAAACCACCCGGAGTCAGCCGTGAACCGCGCCCTCATACTCGCCCCCCTCGCACTTGCCTTGGGAACCGCGCTCTGCGCCGCCTCCGTGCTCACCGTGCAGGCCGCGACGCCAGCCGCCCAGCCCTTCAAGGCCGCGATGGCCGGCGACGGCCACCCGGACCTGTCGGGCTTCTGGTCCAACGCCACGCTGACGACCGAGCGGCGCCCCGCCAAGTTCGCCGATCGCCTCGTCTACACCCCCGCCGAGGTCAAGGCGCTGGAGAACGCCGTCGTGGAAGAGGTCAAGGAAGGCAACAAGCCGACCGACCCCAACGCGCCGGCCGCCGCGCCGCCGAACCCCAAGAACCTGCGTCCCGAATTCGCCGCGGCCGGCGGCGACGTCGGCGGCTACAACCGCGGCTGGCTCGATCCGGGGTCCTCGGTGATGCGCGTGCACGGCGAGCCGCGCACCTCGTTCCTCACCACCGCCAACGGCCAGCCGCCGCCGCGCATCGACAAGGCGGGCGCCCAGGGCGGCTTCCCGCGCGGCCTGGGCTCCTTCGACAATCCGGAAAGCCGCTCGCTGGGCGAGCGCTGCATCATGGGCTTCGGCCGCAACGCCGGCCCGCCGATGCTGCCCAACGGCTTCTACAACAACAACTACCAGTTCCTGCAGACCAAGGACGCCTTCGTCATCGAGGTGGAGATGGTCCACGACACCCGCGTGGTGCGCCTGAACCAGCCGCACCGCGCCGATGGCGTGCGGCCCTGGATGGGCGACTCGGTCGGCCANNCTGAAGGTCACCGAGCGCTTCACCCGCGTCGCCAAGGACCGCGTGCTCTACCAGTACTCGATCGACGACCCGACCACCTGGGCCAAGCCCTGGGGCGGCGAGTATGAGTTCGGCCCGCTGAACGGCGTGATCTACGAATACGCCTGCCACGAGGGTAACTATGCGCTGCCCGGCATGCTGGCGGGCGCGCGCCGCCAGGAGCACGAGACCGGCGGCAAGACCGCTGCCGCCGGCGGCGGCCGCTAGGCTCCCGGCCCTCGACGATCAAGGGTCCCGGTTCCCTGCGAACCGGGGCCTTTTTCGTGATCCAAGATCTCCGACAGCGTTAGCCAACTTGCTTCACAAGCTCTTAGGGATGACCGGATTAGACTGCCGTCATCGCGCTCAGAGTAACAGTGATGAGCCTGGCATTTGAGATCCTTCGCGCCGTCGAGGCGCTACACATAAACCTGCTGGCTGCGGTCATCGTAGCCGCGCTGCTTTGCGCCCTGCTCGAGCAGCGCTGGCGCCGCCGCCACACCCCGAATTTCTCCAGCACTCACGTCGAAGCCGCCCCGCCGCCAGAGGCCTTCCAGCGCCCGAAGGACCGGCGCTAGGCCGACGCCGCCGACGCCGTCCGCCGCCGCCGCAGGACCGCGCCCACCCCGCCGAAACCGAGGATCATCAGGGTCCAGCCGGCCGGCTCCGGAACCGTCGCAAGCGTGCTCAACGCCACCGCGTCCAGCAACGGCCCGATGTTATCGTTACCGTCGGTTCCGACGAGCACACGCAGCGATCCGGGCGCGAGCGCCGTGAAGGTGATCGTATAGTTCCCAAGCTTGTTCCGCGCCGCCGGGTTGAGCTTGTCCAAGCAGGACCAAACGCCGCAGCCGCCACTCGCCCCACAGGGGATTTCCAAAAAAGATGCACGCCTGCGGCAATCGCGCGCATCGCGCGTGGTTAATGGGCGGCGCTAGAGGTCGCGCGGGTCGGGGGACCCCCGGGGAGAACGCCTAGATGACCCGCCTGCCGCCGCGCGTGCCTCTGTGGCTGACGAGCTCCGCCTGGCTGATCGGAGCCGTCCTGTTCATCCGCCTGACCCAGATCCTGCCCTGCTGCCAGGCGAGCCCCATCGAGGTCGCCCTGCGTTCCAACATCTGCGCCGCGGCCAGGCCGATCGACTGCCCCCGCTACGACACCGGAGTCCCGCGCTGAGCGCCGGCCACGCGCTCGCCCGCGCCGGACCCCCGCCAGTGCGGGAGACGGACCTTCGGTCGCAGCCTCAAGCAACGAAAATCCTTTCCTCTCGCGCCGAGCTCCCTGATACTGGCGCGGCTGGTGAAGTGACGGGCGCCGGTGAGTGAAACTGCGATGCGCCCAGGACGGCTGGCAATGCCGCAAGTCAATCTCTCCGCCCTGAACGGGCAGGAGCTTAGGCAGTTGCTCGACTCGAGCCGCCGCCGTGGCGACGCGGCGCTTTCCTACAAGGTCCTCCAGGAAATGGCCGCGCGCCGCGAAGCCCCCGCCGAACACCGCCCCGCAAAGGTCCGGCGTGCGGCCGAGCCGCGCCACATCGAGGTCGACCTGGATGAACCGGCGGAGGCCGACGACGTCCCGCCGATGCCCAACTGGCGCCCGCCGGCCCTCAGGACCGTGGTCATGGAGAGCGTGAACATGGAGAGTGGGGAGGCCGAAGCCGGGGACATGGAAGCCGAGGACATGGCGCCTGGAGACCGGGTCGCCCCGCCGCCGCTCGACGCCGACCGCCCGCTCAGCCTGCGGGACAACGATCCGGAGCCCCCCTGGAACGCCGAGGCCTACGCCGCCGG
>PLEH01000010.1 GCA_003136395.1 Phenylobacterium sp. | reverse complement strand
GTCGCCGGCCATCGCCTGAGCCATGCCCAGGACGCCGTTCAGCGGCGTGCGGATCTCGTGGCTCATGGTGGCCTGGAAGGTGGACTTGGCGGCGTTGGTCGACTCCTCCCGCTTGAGCGCATCCACGCTGAAGCCACGGACCGCCAAGGCCGCGACCAGCAGCATGGTCGCGCCGACCATCAGGGCGAAGAGGTCGGCCGGCGACACCTGCGCCCGCAGCGCGATGATGGGCGCGGCGAGGCAATAGATCGCCAGGGGCGAGACGGTCGCGATGAAGGCCTCGTTCGAGGTCCGGCTCGACGGGCTGGCGTTGAGCAAGGCGCCCGCGAGGATCCAGCCGCCGACCACCATCGCCCACGGATCGCCGGTCATCAGGGCGAGCAGCGCAATCAGGCCGAAGACCAGATTGTTGTTGAATATCAAGGCAAGGCCGACGTTGACGCCGAACCGGGTCGTCGCGGCCCCGCGGCGGACGATCCTTCCGACCACGGCGAACTCGATGATTTGCAGGGCGGTCCAAATGCAGAACCACTCAGAGGTCCTGATCCACCCGACCAGGCCGCCCACCGCGATGGCGATCCCGACGCCCATCGCCAGCCGCATCTTGATCTGTTCGCGGCGCGCTATAAGCGCCTGCACGATCTCTGGCCGACGATCAGGACTCATCGATCCACGCTACGCGTGCGCGGTTTAACGAACTGTTCTCCAGCCTGCTGCGGCCCACTGTTGCAGACTGAAACCCGGCGACCACGTTGTGGCCATACCGCCGCGCGAAAGGCATTTGAGCTTTTGCTGATATAATATAACAACACGCATCCAACTGGGCGGGTGAGATCATGACAAGAGCCGTCGCCGGCATGGCGTCGTCAGCCTAGTGCTCGTCGGCGATGAAGCCTCGTTCCAGAGACCGTTAGGCCGCAGCGCAGATCAAACGCTGGCGGCCGAAGGATTGCGCGCACCGTGCGGTCGGTCATGGTCGCGGCGCGCGTCTCCGGGGCTCGCCGCCCTGGCCGCACTGCTGGCTGCGGCATGTGCGGTGGGACCGGACTTCAAGACGCCGGCGCCGCCGTCGGTCAGCGCCTATGTCGCCCACCCGCCTTCGGCCACGGCCGCGGTCCCGGCGATCCCAGGCGGCGCGGCGCAGCGGTTCGCCGGCGACACCGACCTGCCCGGCGACTGGTGGACGCTGTTCCATTCCCAGGCGCTGAACGACCTGATCGCCCAGGCGCTGAAGGCCAATCCCGACCTCAAAGCCGCCCAGGCGGCCCTGCGTCAGGCCCACGAGACCATGCTTGCGCAGCGCGGCGCCTTCTTCCCCAGCCTCTCTGCCGGCTTTTCAGCAACCCGCACGCGGCAGTCCGGCGATCTGGCGCCCACGCCCGCCAACAACGCTTCCCAGTTCAGCCTCTTCACGCCGCAGCTCAGCATCTCCTACGCGCCAGACGTCTTCGGCCTGACCCGGCGGACCGTCGAAGGCGCCAGGGCCCAGGAGCAAGCTTCCCGTTTTCAGATGCTGGCCGCCGACCTGACGCTGACCACCAATGTCGCCAACGCCGCCATCCAGGACGCGGCGATCAACGCCCAGATCGACGCCACGCGGCAGATCGTCGAGATCGAGACCCGGATGATCGAGGTCCTGCGGCTGCAGGTCTCGAAGGGCTACGCCGGCGGCCTCGACCTCGCCGCCCAGGAAAGCCAGCTCGCCCAGGCCAGGGCGGCGCTCCCGCCGCTGCTCAAGCAGTCGGCCCAGCAGCATGACTTGATCGCCGTGCTCACCGGCCGTTTCCCGGTCGAGACGCCGCAGACCCGGTTCACGCTGGAAAGCCTGACGCTGCCGGCCGACCTGCCGCTCAGCCTGCCCTCGACGCTGGTGACCCAGCGCCCGGACGTGCGGCAGGCTGAGGCCAATCTGCACGCCGCCAGCGCCCAGATCGGGATCGCCGAGGCCAATCGCCTGCCGAATTTCCTGCTCACCGGCGATGCGGGATCGTCCGCCCTGGCGATCTCCCGCGTGTTCCACTCGGGCACGGGCTTCTGGGACCTGGGCGCGGCCATCACCGCGCCCCTATTCCAGGGCGGCGCGCTGCTGCACCAGGAACGCGCCGCCAAGGCCGCCTACCAGCAGTCGGCGGAGCAGTACCGCGGCGCGGTGCTCACCGCCGTCCAGAACGTCGCCGACACGCTCGCCGCCATCGAACAGGACGCCGAGGGCCTGAAGGCCGCCGCCGCCGCGGCCGACGCCGCCAGGACCACGCTCGACCTGTCGGAACGCCAGTACCGCGCCGGCTACGCCGGCTACCTGTCGCTGCTGAGCGCCCAGCAGGGCTATCAGCAGACCCGCATCGCCCTCGTGCAGGCCCAGGCCGCCCGCTTCTCCGACACCGTCGCCCTCTATCAGGCGCTGGGCGGCGGCTGGTGGCGCCGCCCCGAGCTCGCCGGGGCCGATCTCGCCAAGGACGTCCATGCAAACTAGATCGACCCGCGCCCTGGCGGCCTCCGTGCTGGCGACCCTGACCCTTGCCGGCCTGAGCGCCTGCGGCGCCAAGCCCGACGCCGCGGCCCAGGCGGCGGCCACGCCGCAAGACGTGACCCTCACCGCCGCCCAGCTGCAGCATATCCGCCTGGTGACGGTGACGTCCGCCGCCTTCCACAAGACCATCGAGGCGGCCGGCGTCGTGGACTTCGACAACGACCAGTCCACCAGCGTGACCTCACCGATCTCGGGCCTGGTGACGCGCCTGCTGGTGTCGCCGGGCCAGCAGGTGGCCGCCGGCCAGGCCCTGGCGATGGTCGATTCCTCCGACTTCGCCCAGGCCACCAGCGCCTACGCCAAGGCGGTCGCCACCGCGCGCACGACGCGCCAGCTCGCCGACACCGACAAGGAGCTGGCGCAGCACAACGGCGTCTCGGCCCGCGAGGCCCAGCAGGCCGAAACCGACGCGGTCAACGCCGCGGCCGACCGTGACGCCGCGCTGCAGGCCCTGCAGGCGCTGAAGCTCGATCCCAAGGCGATCGCCGACATCCAGGCCGGCCGGCCGATCAGTCATATCGAGGGCGCCATTCGCGCGCCCATCGCCGGCACGGTGGTCGAAAAGCTGATCACGCCTGGACAGCTGCTTCAGGCCGGGACCACGCCGGCCTTCACCGTCGCCAATCTGTCGAAGGTCTGGGTGCTGGCCCAGATCTCCGGGTCGGACCTGGCCTCGGTCAAGGTCGGCGATCCGGCGGACATCGAGACCGCCGTCGGCGCCGCCAACCTGACGGGCACGGTCGACAACGTCGCGGCCCTGGTGAACCCGGACACCCGCGCAGTGACGGCGCGCGTGGTCGTGGCCAATCCCGGCGGCCTGCTGAAGAAGGCGATGTATGTGCGGGTCCGCCTCCACTCGCGGCAGGACACGACCGGCCTCTTGGCGCCGGTGTCGTCGATCCTTCGCGACGATGAGAACCTGCCCTTCGTCTATGTCGCCCAGGCGAAAGGCGGCTTCGCCCGCCGGCGCGTGACCCTCGGCGACCGCACCGGCGACCAGTATGAGATCCCAACCGGCCTGCAGGCCGGCGACCGCGTCGTCAGCGACGGCGGGCTGTTCGTGCAGTTCATGCAGAGCCAGTGAGCGACGTCGCGCCGCATCCCGCGCCGCCGGCGCCGCGCGCGCCCTCGGTGATGAACCGGGTGGTGACGGCCGGTCTGCGCCAGCCGTGGCTCGTGGCGCTGATGACCCTGATCCTGATCGGGACCGGCGTCTGGTCGCTGCAGCGGCTGCCGGTGGACGCCTACCCCGACCTCTCGCCGCCCAGGGTCGAGCTGATCACCCAGTGGCCGGGCCACACGTCCGAAGAGGTCGAGCGGCTGATCACCGTGCCGTCCGAGCTCGAGATGAACGGCCTGCCGGGCGCGACGGTGACGCGGTCGATTTCGCTCTATGGTCTTTCGCAGTTGGTGATCACCTACAAGGACGGGACCGACCGCAGCTCGGCGCGCCAGGAGGTGTTCAACCGCCTGGGCGACCTCAGCCTGCCCGACGGGGTGAAGCCGTCCGTCTCGCCCCCGACCTCGCCATCGGGGCTAATCTACCGCTACGTCCTGCAGAGCACCGACCGCTCGCCCATGGAGCTGAAGACCTTCGAGGACTGGACGGTCGAGCCCCAGTTCAAGTCCGTGCCCGGCGTGGCGGACGATTCCGGATTTGGCGGCGGCACCATGCAGTATCAGGTGCTTCTCGACCCCGCCCGGCTTGCGGCGGTCGGCCTGTCGGTGACGCAGGTCCAGACCGCCCTGGGGTCCAACAACAGCAACGCCGGCGGCGGATTCTATTCGCAGGGCGGCCAGTTCTACTACGTTCGCGGCCTGGGCAGACTCAACACGCCCGAGGACATCGGCAACGTGGTGATCACCGTGCAGAACGGCACACCGATCCTGGTGAAGGACATCGGAACCGTTGTGATCGGATACGCACCGCGCTTGGGGCAGTTCGGCTTCAACGATCAGAATGATGCAGTGGAAGGTGTGATCCTGATGCGTACCGGCGAACAGGCGCAGACGGTTCTGAAACGCGTGGAACAGAAGACGAAAGAGCTGAACAGCTCGATCCTTCCGAAGGATGTAAAGATCGTCCCGTTCTACGACCGCAGCGACCTGATACAACTCACGACCAAGACTGTGGAGGACAACCTTCTCCGCGGGATAGTGCTCGTAGTGGTGGTATTGATCTTCTTCCTCTACGACATTCGATCGGGACTTATCGTCGCTGTCTCGATTCCACTTGCGCTGATGTTCGCTTTCATATGTCTTGATCTGAGGCATATTCCGGCGAATCTGTTGTCCATTGGCGCGATTGATTTTGGAATTCTGGTGGACGGCGCGGTGGTGATGGTAGAGAACATCCATCGACAGTTGGGGCGGCGATACGGAACCACATACGACCTGAAGCGAGTGATCATCGAGGCGGCCGCGGAAGTTGATCGCCCAATCGTCTACGCGATTGCGGTAATCATCGCCGGCTTCCTGCCGATCTACGTTCTAACGGGTCCGTCTGGACGGCTCTTCAAGCCAATGGCGGATACAACAATCTTCGCGTTGATCGGTTCGTTGCTTGTCACGATCACGCTGCTACCGGTAGTGTGCACGGTGGTATTGCGCGGCGGCGTGAAGGAGCGCCGCAATGCCGCTTTCGAGTGGATTCTATTGCGCTACCGATCCGGGCTCGAGTGGAGTCTCCGGCACGCGAAAATGGTGGTGTGGCTGTCCGTTGGTATCGGGGTAGCGTGCTTGCTCATTATCACGCAGATCGGCGGCGAGTTCATGCCGAAGCTGGACGAAGGGACGCTCTGGGTTCGCGCCACCATGCCATACACGATCTCGTTTGAGGAATCATCCAAGATCGTTCCTCAGATCCGCACCATTCTAAAATCGTTTCCCGAAGTAACCACCGTAGCGTCAGAGCATGGCCGTCCAGACAACGGCACGAACCCCACCGGCTTCTTCAATGCTGAGTTCTACGTGGGGCTCAAGCCATACGGTGACTGGCACGGCAAATATCACTCGAAACCAGCGCTGATTGCCGCGATCGACCAGAAGCTGCGCGGATTTCCCGGCATCACGTTCAACTACACGCAACCCGCCGAAGATGCGGTGGATGAAGCAGAGACTGGGTTGAAGAGCGCGCTCGATGCCAAGATCTTTGGTGCTGACCTGAATGTCCTTCAGGAGCGTGGCAGCAAGATCAAACGCGTGCTGGACGGAGTGCCCGGCATCAAGCAGGTGACTCTCGTTCGGGAGCTTGGGCAGCCGGCGTTGACTGTAACGGCAGATCGCGCGAAGATGGCTCGTTATGGGCTCAACGTCTCCGATGTCAACGGACTGGTCGAGGCGGCCGTTGGCGGAACCGCGGCGACTCAGGTGGTTCAGGGCGAGCGTCTGTTCGATCTCGTTGTGCGACTGCAGCCGCAGTTTCGTCAGACAGCGGACGAGATTGGCAATATCTTGATCGCGACGCCCAGTGGAGCGCAGATACCACTCAGAGAAGTGACGACACTCAAGATCGACAAGGGCGCCTCGTTCATATATCGGCAGGACAATTCCCGCTACATTGGTCTGCAGTACTCGGTTGAAGGGCGCGATCTTGCGGGCGCCGTTCAGGACGCGCGTGACCAGGTTGAGCGAAAGGTGAAATTGCCGCCGGGCTACTCGATTGTGTGGGGCGGAGAGTTCGAAGAGTACACCGCATCGCGCCGGCAATTGCAGATCGTTCTTCCGCTGACACTTGCGGTGATCTTCATCCTACTTTTCGCGCTCTACCGGAACTTCAAGTTCCCGTTCATCACCGTGGCGGGTGTTCTATTATCGGCACCTCTGGGTGGGTTGGTGGCGTTATGGGTGTCTGGCACGCCGTTCTCAGTGTCGTCGGGAATCGGATTTCTGGCGTTGTTCGGTGTCTCGGTGCAGACGGCAGTGGTTTACATCTCCTACGCCAATGAGTTGCGGCTCGGTGGTCTGGGAATTTCGGCCGCTACTCTCGATGCTGCATTACTGCGACTGCGACCGATCATGATGACGGCACTCGTCGCCGCGCTGGGACTGCTGCCGGCGGCCTTCTCGACCGGAGTCGGGTCGGATTCGCAACGGCCCTTCGCGATGGTCATCGTTGGCGGTCTCTTCTCGCGTCTGTTGTTGAGCGTGTTCCTGATGCCAGTGTTGTATGCGATGGTCTCGCGTGAGAACGACGAGCTTCACGTCTAGTGTCACGTCGAGCGTGATTCCAGGAGTTCGCATATAGTGATGAGATTTCAGCGCCGGTCTTTTTCACGAGGTAAGACGGTCATGCTACTGACAGTGTTGTGCGGTTGGTCACGAGGGGCGTTGTTTGGCATCGCAATGATGTGCGCCATCGGCGGGATCGCTCAGGCCCAGAACAATACCGAGATTCAGGTATACGGCGCCGAAACTGTTGCGGCCGGTAGAACCATGCTCGAGCTGCACAGCAACTTCACGGATCGCGGACGCGCCGTGACGGCCGACGGCGTTGAGCCGACGCTTCACGCGATGCACGAGACGGTGGAGATCACTCATGGATTCACGCCGTGGTTCGAGATCGGTTTCTACACGTTCACGACGATCCAGCCATCGGGTGGCTTGGAGTATGTTGGAAACCACATTCGCCCGCGCTTTCGCGTGCCGGAATCGTGGGGGCTTCCGGTCGGCCTCAGCCTGTCCCAGGAAGTCGGCTATGCCCGTAGCAACTTTTCGGCTGACACGTGGAGTTGGGAGATCCGGCCCATCGTCGATCAGACCCTCGGGAGATTCTACTGGGCCGTCAATCCAGCGCTGGAACGTTCGCTACAAGGACCGGGCATCTCAAAGGGGTTCGAGTTCGCGCCAGCCGCGAAGATCGCTTACGACGTTACCCGGCGCGTCACAGCTGGATTCGAATACTACGGCGGCTTCGGCGACATCAGGCACTTTGATCCGAGCGCAGAGCGAAGCCAGGAGATCTATCCCGCGATAGATCTCAATCTCGGGCCTGACTGGGAAGTGAATTTTGGGGTGAGCGTGCCGGTCTCAAAGGGAGTGGAAGACCGGCGCGTGATCAAGCTCATCACCGGCCACCGCTTCNNAGAAAGACGCGTGCAGGTTGCGATATGTTCCCGGTTCGTCCAACGGCGTAGATCCACACATCCCCCGGAGACTTTTCACCACGTCCGGCGAGCAGATGCGTGTCCTCGGTTCCGGGTATGATCCGGGTGGTCCAGCCGCCAACTGTGTGTGCCTGTACAACCCAGAGCCACGGCGCTTTCTCTCCCTTTGCGGGATCGATATCGACAACCATCTCGCCTGACGGCATGTCGAGACGCGGCTGTGCCTGCGGCCGGCCGGGAACTGTTGCATCCAGCCACGGCGACGCCGGAACGAGCGCCGGATTCCCGTAGCTGTCCCGCGCGAGACGCTCGGCGACACTATCGGGATCCTGCATGAACACCTTCATGCTGAAGAAGATCTCGCCGCTCGCACCAGGCTCCGCGCGGGTCAAACGGATCTGATCGAGAATCTCCGCCGCCCCGCGGCCCTTTGGCGCGGTGTCCTTCGCCAGACCTGC
>PLEH01000180.1 GCA_003136395.1 Phenylobacterium sp. | reverse complement strand
ATCTCGTCGATCAGCAGGACCGCGCCTTCCGGCTGCTGCAGCGCCTTGAGCAGCGGCCGGGGCTCGAGGAAAGGTTCGGAGAAGAACAGGTCGCCCATGCCGTGCAGGCGATCCATGGCCGCGTCCATGTCGGGGGCATCGGCCAATGCGGAGCCCATCCGGTCCTTGAGGATCTGGGTGTAGAGCAGCTGCTTGCCGTACTTCCACTCGTAGAGCGCCTTGGATTCGTCCAGGCCCTCGTAGCACTGCATGCGGATCAGCGGCTGGGCGAGCAGGCGGGCGGTGGAGAGCGCCAGTTCGGTCTTGCCGACGCCCGCCGAGCCTTCCACCAGGATCGGCTTTTGCAGGTGAACGGCCATGTAGAGCGCCGTCGCGATCCGGCGCGAGGCGATGTAGCCGACGCTGCCCAGGCCTTCGACCAGGGCGTCAATGGACGAGAAGGGGTTGGCAGCCGCCACCGCGGGCGCCGAGCTGGAAATCGTCAAAGTCTCAGGCTTTCAAAATGCGAACATCGAAAGCCCGGATTGTGCCGTGCGGGGGGCTTGAGGGCAAACCCTCGCTCCGCCGCACCCGTCAGACGTCGAACTCGACGCCCTGGGCCAGCGGCAGGGTCTTGCCGTAGTTCACCGTGTTGGTGGCCCGGCGCATGTAGGTCTTCCAGCTGTCCGAGCCCGCCTCGCGGCCGCCGCCGGTTTCCTTTTCGCCGCCGAACGCTCCGCCGATCTCCGCGCCCGAGGGGCCGATGTTGACGTTGGCGATGCCGCAGTCCGAGCCACGGGCCGAGGTGAAGAGCTCGGCCTCCCGAAGGTCGTTGGTGAAGATCGAGGACGACAGGCCCTGGGGCACGTCGTTCTGCAGACCGATGGCGTCGGCGAGGTCCGCATAGCGCATGACATAGAGGATCGGGGCGAAGGTCTCGCGGCGGACCACCTCGGCCTGTTCCGGCATTTCGACGAGGGCCGGGCGGACGTAGGCCGCCTCGGCGCAGCCGGGGACCTCGACCCGCTCGCCGCCGGTGGCCCGCCCGCCAGCCGCCTTGGCGTCGGCCAGCGCGCGCTGCTGGCCCTCGAAGGCCGCCGCGTCGATCAGGGGACCCACCAGGGTCCCGGCCTTGCGCGGATCGCCGACCGGCACCGAGCCGTAAGCCGCTCTGAGGCGGGGCAGGAAGGCGTCGTAGAGGCTGTCGTGGACGAACAGGCGCCTGAGCGTTGTGCAGCGCTGGCCGGCCGTGCCCATGGCCGCGAAGGCGACGCCGCGCAGGGTGAGGTCGAGGTCGGCGGTGGGCGCCACGATGGCGGCGTTGTTGCCGCCGAGCTCCAGCAGCGCGCGCGCGAAGCGGGCGGCGAGCCTGGGCGCGACCGCCCGGCCCATGGCCGTCGAGCCGGTAGCCGAGACCAGCGGGACCTTCGGATGGTCGACCATGGCCTCGCCGACCTCGCGTCCGCCAATGATGACGGCGGAAAGGCCCTTGGGCGCCTCGCCGAAGCGGGCCTGGGCGCGCTCGAACAGGGCCTGGACGGCCAGGGCCGTGAGCGGGGTCTTCTCCGAGGGCTTCCAGACCACGGCGTCGCCGCAGACGAGCGCCAGGGCGGCGTTCCACGACCAGACCGCGACGGGGAAGTTGAAGGCCGAGATCACACCCACCACACCCAGCGGATGCCAGGCCTCCATCATCCGGTGTTCCGGCCGCTCGGTGGCCAGCGTCAGGCCGAAGAGCTGGCGCGACAGGCCGACCGCATAGTCGCAGATGTCGATCATCTCCTGCACTTCGCCGTTGGCCTCGGAGACGATCTTGCCGGCCTCCAGTGTCACCAGGGCCGCGAGATCGGCCTTGGCGGCGCGCAGTTCCTCGCCCAGCAGGCGGACCAGCTCGCCGCGGCGCGGCGCGGGCACGTTGCGCCAGGTCAGATAGGCCTGGTGAGCCGCCTCGATCCGCGTGGCGACCGCGGCGGGCGTGGTGTCATGGACCTCGCCGATGATCTCGCCGGTGACGGAGGAGCGGACGGGACGGTCGCCGCCGGTCCAGAGGGATTCGGCCACGCCCAGGCGGGTCAACACCTCGGCGGCCTCGGCCCGGGCGGAGCCGATCGGGGTCTGCAGGGTCATCTGGTCTACTCGGCGGCGCGAAGGGCTTGCTGTTCGGGAGCGTAGAAGCGTCCGAAGCGGTTGCCCAGCATGTCGGCGAGCGGAATGTCTTCCTGGCGGATGAAGCCCTGAGCCGGCAGCTTGCCTTCGGCCAGCAGGTCCAGCATCGCGCAGACGGCGCCGGCGGTGGTGATCTGGATCGCGCTCTTCATCTCGCCGCCGACCACCTGGGCGAAGACCTTGTTGACGTAGGTCTCCTGCATCAGCCGGCCATCCTTCAGTCCACTGACGGTCACGAAGACGATTACCACGTCCTGCAGGGTCGCGGGCACCGCGTTCTCCAGGATGTCCTTCAGGAGCGGGCGACGGTTGCGCAGGCCGAGGTCGTTCAAGAGCGCCTTCATGATCGCCGCGTGGCCGGGATAGCGGATGGTGCGGTAGTTGAGGTTGCGCACCTTGCCGTCGAGGGTCTGGCAGAGCGTCCCCAGGCCGCCGGAGGTGTTGAAGGCCTCGTAGGTGACCCCGTCGAGGGAGAACTCCTCGCATTCCTCCAGCGCCGGCACCTCGCGCAGGCGGCCTTCGACGATGGCCTCGCACGGCTCGCAATATTCGTTGATCACCCCGTCGGTCGACCAAGTCAGGTTATAATTCAAGGCGTTGGACGGATAGCGCGGCAGGGCGCCGACCCGCAGGCGCACGTCGTGAAGTTCTTCGAAGTGCTTGCAGAGGTCCCAGGCGGCGATGGTGATGAAGCCGGGCGCGAGGCCGCACTGGGGGATGAAGGCGGTCTTGGACCCCTTGGCGAGGTCGCGGACCACGCGGCTGGCGGCCACGTCCTCGGTCAGGTCGAGATAGTGGGCGCCCGTGATCTTGGCGGCCTGGGCCACCACGGTGGTCAGGTGATAGGGCGCGGCGTTGACCACGGCGAAACAGCCGCTGAGCGCCTTGGCGAGCGCGGCCGGGTCGTCGATGGCCATGGCGACGGTCCTGGCGCGAGGGTCGATCCCGCCGAGCGCCTCGGCGCTGCGGTCGATGACCAGAACGTCGTAGTCTCCGGACCCCGCCAGCAGGCTGGCGATGGTGGAGCCGATCTTCCCCGCTCCGATGACGGCGGCCTTGCGCATGTCCTGCTCCCTGTCTGTGCAGCTCACAGAATGATTCGTTCCGGCGTCGGTATCAATTCGCATCTCGGCGATATTCGTGCCATATTTTGGCATACCGACCGCAGCGTTCGGCGAAATGACGATGGATGATCTTGACGACCACCTGCTGGCCCGCCTGCGGGACAACGCCCGGGCCCCGGTCGCGGAACTGGCGCGCGCGCTCGGCCTGTCGCGCACCACGGTGCAGAGCCGGCTCGCCCGGCTGGAACGGACGGGGGTGATCGCAGGCTACGCCGTGAAGCTCTCCGAGGCCCGCGAGGCGTCGCTCATCCACGCCTTCGTCATGCTGACGGTGGAGCCCAAGCAGGCGGCTGCGGTCACCGCGGCCCTGAAGCGCATGCCGGGCGTCCGCAAGCTACAGTCGGTAAGCGGGCCCTTCGACATGATCGCCTCCGTCGAGGCCCCAAATGTGGGCGAGATGGACGCGCTCATCGACGAGATCGGGGCGCTCAGGGGGGTCGAACGAACCAACTCCTCCATCGTGCTGGCGACCAAATTCGATCGCTAGAGGCGCTGAGCACCGGGATTTGGCCGGTTTTCCGCCGATCGCGGCCTGAATTGACCCTGTAAACTTGACCCTAACACTCGCTGGCTATGGTCCGCGGGCAAGTGGGGGTTCCCGGGGTCCATGAAATCACTCTCGCGTCGGTTTTTGATCAGCGTCGGCCTGATGTCGCTGGTCATGACGGTGCTTGGCACCTTCGGCGCCTTCGTGGTGTTCGAGCGCGAGCTCTCGAACCGCCAGATCGGCTACCTCACGGACTACGTCCGGGAGCGCAGCTCCAATGTCGATCGCCAGTTCTCCAACCTGTCGACCCTGCACAAGGCCGCCGGGGAAGAGCTGGAGCGGCGGATGAACCACCTGTCCGACGCCCAGGTGGCGAAGCTGGCTGACGAGTACTTCCCGCTGCAGGCCGACGGCACCCGTCGCAGCCGCGACAAGTATTTCGACGGCGTCGTGGCCGACGGCGCCTACACCTACGGCCTGGGCGCCTACCTCAGCGGCGCGAAGACCGCGACGCCGCAGGAGATGCGCGCGCTGGTAGCCGGGTTCCGCCTGGTCTCCGACTTCGGACAGGCCATGCGGCGCGACTACGACAACTTCTATTTCTTCACCGCCCAGCCGACGCGTCTGGTGATGTACGGCCCGGATCGTCCCGACCATCTGATGTTCTACCGGCACGAGGCCCCGGCCGACCTGTCGATCGCCAAGGAGGAGATGGCCCAGGTCACGCTGCCGCAGCTCGACCCGAGCCGGGCGACCCGCTGCACCAACCTGCAGCGGCTGGTCCAGGACACGGAGGGCAAACGGCTGGCGACGGCCTGCCTGACTCCGGCCTATGTCAACGGCCGCTATGTGGGCGCCTTCGGCTCGTCCATGGAGCTGACCCACTTCTTCCTTAACGCGGTGAAGGACACGCCGTCCGGCGCCTCGCCGCTGGTGGTCACCTCCAAGGGAGAACTGATCGCCTATCCCGGCTTCACCGACCAGACCCGGTCACCGGAGAAGACGCTGGCGGAGTATCAGCGGAAATTCCAGCTGACCGACCTGGTCGCCCGCGCCGCCAGGACGGGGCGCGACAATGGCGTGATCACCAGCGCCGACGGCCACCAGATCGTGGCGTTCGGGCGGCTCAACGGACCCAACTGGTACCTGCTTCTGAGCTATCCCAAGGCCAATGTGATGGCTTCCGCGGCGCGTTCGGCGGCCTGGGTGCTGCTGATCGGCGGCCTCGCCTCGCTGATCCAGGCCCTGGCCGTGGTGCTGCTCGCCCGCAACAGCATCGTGCGACCCGTCGAACGACTGGCCGCGTCCTGCGAACCGGGCGATGGCGTGCGCGCCGACGTCACCGACGTGGAGCGCCGCAATGACGAAATCGGCGTCCTGGCCACGTCGCTGCGCACCGAGCGGGAGAAGACCGAGGCCGCCTTCGCCTCGCTGGAGGAACGGGTCAGCGAACGGACCGCCCAGCTGGAACGCGCCAACACCGAGAAATCCCGCTTCCTGGCCAATATGAGCCACGAACTGCGCACCCCGCTGAACGGCGTGATCGCCATTTCCGAGACCCTGGCCGGCCAGCAGACCACGCCCAAGGGCCGCGAGCTCGCCGAACTGATCGTCTCGTCGGGCCGTCTGCTGGAGCGCGTGCTCACCGACATCCTGGACTTCTCCAAGATCGAGGCTGGCGAGATCACGCTGGTCCGCGACGAATTCACCCTGGATCGCCTGGTGGCCGGCGTCGCCGAACTCCACCGCGCCTCGGCGGCAAACAGGGGCCTGGCCTTCCGCTGGTCCATCGCGCCCGAGGCCGAGGGCCGCTACGCCGGCGACACCGTGCGGATAACCCAGGTGCTCTCCAACCTGTTGTCCAACGCGGTGAAATTCACCGAGGCCGGCGAGATCGCGCTGGAGGTCATCTCCTTCGGCGACGAGGTCCGCTTCCGGGTCACCGACACCGGCATCGGATTCGACGACGAGACCGGCGCGCGCCTGTTCCGCCGCTTCGAGCAGGCCGACGCCTCGATCCGCCGCCGGTTCGGCGGCACGGGCCTTGGCCTGGCGATCAGCCGCTCCCTGGTCGAGCTGATGGGCGGGCGCATCGTGGTGCAGTCCGCGGTGGGCCGCGGCTCGACCTTCTCGGTCTATGTGCCGCTGGAGCGGCTGGAGGGCGAGGTGGTCGACGACAGCGTCGATCACGCCCCGCAGCTCGATATCGCCGGCGCGCGCGTGCTGGTGGCCGAGGATCATCCGACCAACCAGAAGGTCGTCGAACTGATCCTGGAATCGGTGGGCGTCACCCCGGTGATCGTCGAGAACGGCCAGCTGGCGCTGGATCTCCTGAAGGCGCAGCGGTTCGACGTCGTCTTGATGGATATGCAGATGCCTGAGCTCGACGGCCTGTCGGCCACCGCCATGCTGCGCGCCTTCGAGCGCGAACAGGACCTGCCGCGGACGCCGGTGATCATGCTGACCGCCAACGCGCTGGACGAGCACATCCGCGCCGGCCAGGAGGCGGGCGCCGACCAGCACCTCTCCAAGCCGATCCACGCCCAGGCGCTGATCGAATGCATCATGCACGCCATCGCAAGCCGGGCTGACGACCTCGACGGCGAAGCGAGCGCGGTCGCCTAGGGCGCCTCGTTGGAGAACACGATCGTGCCGGAGGCGGCGAACATGCCGCCGACGCCGTGGGCGATGCTGATCTTCGCGTTCGGCACCTGGGCAGGCGCAATCCCGCGCAGCTGCCGCACGCTCTCCTGCAGGGCGTACATGCCGTACATGCCCGAGTGCATGTAGGAGAGCCCGCCGCCGTTGGTGTTGAGCGGCAGCTTGCCGCCCGGCGCTGTGTTGCGGCCATTGACGAAGCCCGCCGCCTCGCCCGGCTTGCAGAAGCCGAGGTCCTCCAGGCCGTAGAGCGGCAAGTGGGCGAAGGCGTCATAGATCATCAGGTGATCGACGTCGGCGTGGCTGATGCCGGCCTCGTCGAACGCCTTCTTGCCGGAGACGCGGAAGGCTTTCGACGAGGCGAAGTCCTCCATCTGGCTGACCATGGGAGTCTCGACGCTCTCGCCGGTTCCCAGGACATAGACCGGCTTTTGCGGGAAGTCCTTGGCCCGCTCGGCGCTGGTCAGGACCAGCGCGCCGCCGCCGTCGGTGACCAGGCAGCACATGAGCTTGGTGAAGGGCCAGGCGATCATGTCGGAGGCGAGCACATCGGCCACCGTGATCGGGTCCCTGAAGCTGGCGCGCGGGTTCATGGCCGCCCATTCCCGCTGGATCACCGCCACCTGGGCCAGATCCTCGACCGTATAGCCGCGGGTCTTCAGGTAGCGGAGCACCGGCAGGGTGAACATGGTCGGCGGGCCCATGGGGCCGTAGGGCATTTCGAACTGGCCCTGCAGGCTGGCGCCGCCCCCGCCGCCGAAGCGGCCGCCGGCGCCGACTCGGCTGCGCCCCGACTCGCCGTGGGTGATCAGGACGGTCGAGCAGAGCCCCTCGTTGATCGCCGCGGCCGCGTGGCGGACATGCAGCATGA
>PLEH01000003.1 GCA_003136395.1 Phenylobacterium sp. | reverse complement strand
GAAGCCGCGGCGCAGCTGGAAGGCGCCTTCAACGCCCTCCTTGACCAGCACCAGCTTGTGCGGCGCTTCGCCGAGCATCCACCAGCCCGGCAGACGCCCCGATTGCGCCTCGCCGGCGTAGATGACGGTCTCGATCTGGGCGTCCGACAGCAGCCCCTCCTGGACGATGTTGGTCGGCAGGAGCGGGCGATAGGTCGGGGCCGGCGGCGCCACCGACGCCATGGGGCCGGACTCCACCAGCGCGGAGGGGTGTGGACGGCTGCCCTGCAAGGCCAGGCGGCTGACCCTGTAGGCCTGGTAGAGGCCGACGTCGTGGCCCTCGCCCGACCAGGCGATTGTCTCGAACGCCACCGGCGACGCCCCGGCCAGGAACCCCAGGCGGGTCGAGGGCGTGGCCAGGGCGCGGGCGCGCGGCGCCAGGAAGGCGACGTTGGAGACCGATCGGAACTGGCGCGGCTGGGCGGTCGGGCGCGGATCCAGCGCGGCGATCAGCTTGGCGATATCGGCCAGGGTCTCGCCGCTGACGACCTTGACGGGGACGCCGCCGATCTCTTCGACCCGGTCCAGGACCAGCAGGCCGGTCTCGACGCAGGTCCCGTGCTTGGCATAGGCGCGGGGCGGGAAGGCGATCAACGCCACCACCCGGCCGCGGCGGGACAGCGCCTGCATCGCCCCGGCGTCCTCGAAGAGGCGCGTGGGTACGATGGCGCTGAGCCGCCCGCCTTGCGCAAGGCAGTCGATGGCGGCGTGCAGATGACCCTCCAGCCGCTGGAACGGCGGATTGGCGATCACGGCCTGGAAGCCGCCCGACGAGGGCAGGATGTCCTTCAGGTGCGCCGCGTCATGGCGGGTGCGCGTGGCGGCCGGGAACAGGCCATCCAGCAGAGCCGAACGATGCGGCGCGATCTCGTTGAGCTCCAGCGTCGCGCCGCACGCTTCGGCGATGATCGCCATCAGCCCAGTGCCGGCCGAAGGTTCGAGCACCTTGTCGCCAGGCCGGACCTGGGCGGCCAGCACCGCCAAGGCGGCCAGGGCCGGCGGCGTGGAGAACTGGTCGAGCGCGACCTGCTCCTCGCTGCGGCGGGTGTGGGTCAAGGTCAGGTCGGTGACGCTGGCCAGCAGCGCCGCGATCTCGGCCGGGGCGTCCTCGAGCCGGCCAATCTGCGGGCTGAGCCGACGCAACTGCAGGACCAGGGCCGCCTCGATGGCGTCGTAGGCGTCGCGCCACGACCAGGCGCCCTCGGCGTCCGAGCCTCCGAAGGAGATGGTCATGGTGCTGGCCACCAGCTTGCGATCCAGCGCTCGCGACCGATTGAGGTGCGGGGTGAGCGCCCGGGCGGCGGCCAGCGTGTTGGCGGCCTTGTCCTGGCCGGCCCCTGGAGTCTGAAGGGCGCTGAACAGGGGGAATGTCGCGTTCATGGCGGAGATCTTCCGATCGCCCGTGGCGGAGGGCTCCTCCCTCCAGTCCCATCGGGCTCACCAAGCCCGCTCCCTTCCCCCCTCCTTTAGGCGGCGAGGGCAAGATCGCCGGATCCAGCCGCGTCGAAGGTGGAAACGACAAGGGGACCCCGCCGGCGTTGCCGGCGAGGTCCCCTCACAGCCGAAGCCGCCTGGACGTATCCAGCACGGCCCCGATCAGGCCGCGTGCTGAACCGGCGCCTCCGTGGAAGGCGCGGCAAGGCCTGGTCTCAGGTCGTCAGCCAGGGCCTCATCACCCTCGTCCTGGTCCTGGTCCTCATCGGCCGGTGGCGTCTCAACCGTGGCGCCCTCCCAGGACAGCACCCGCGGCGCCCACTGGCGCTCGGCCGCGGCGTCAGCCACCAGGACGACCAGCTCGTCCTTCTTCAGGGTCTTGGCCCGAGGATCATCCACCTGCATCTCGTCCAGCAGCACCAGCAGCTGCTTCTTGGAGTGGACGGCCAGGTAGGCGGGGTCAGGCGTCCAGTGCGCCGAGATGTCGGCGGCGCAGAGTTCGGCCAGCTCGATGGCCTCGGCCCGGGCCGAGTTGCGGATGTTGCTGGTGCGGGCTTCCCGAAGGTTCAGGGTGATGGCGGTAAGTTCCGCCAGCAAGGCCATCTTGTCCCCGTGAGCGAGGCCATCGACCCAGGCGATGGGCCGAAGCCCCGAGGCCTTGTAGTCCACACGCCGCGCCTCCAGCCGGGCTCGAACATCACCGTCCAGAGCGCCGATCGCCGGCATCTGGCCCCGGCGGTAGCCGGTGGCGTTGATGGTCAGCGCCGACTCCTCCTGACCCGACCCGCCGTGCAGCGCCAGTTGCTTGAACAGCTGGGCGACCAAGGCTGTCAGCGCAGCGGCCGGGTTGTCGGCGAGATCACGGATCAACCCGCGCGTGGCCACGTCGGTGCGGGTCTCGTGCAGGACGTGGCTGGAGCCCTCGACATCGACGTCGGCCTTGGGCACTTCCACGTCGCTGGCGGAGCGACCGTAGCGCGCGCCGTTGGCCTGGCCGCCGCTCGCATCGTCCTCGTCGGCCTCGTCATCCCCAGCCTCATCCAGCAGCTCCTCCGACACCGGCGCGGCGAAGAACTCGGCCGAGATCCCCGTCGCCCCGTCCGGCGACAGGATGACGGCGCCGAGCGCCAGCCGCTTCAGCGGAGCCGAGGCCACCTCCATCTTCGCCTGCAACAGGGGGAAGATCGTCAGCGCCGCATCGTCGGCGGCGAGATCGACGCCGCCGAGATCACGCGCCGCCTGGGCCACCCGCTGCCGCGCGGCCGCCAGCACCGCCTTGGTCTCATCGGTCAGGTCACCGGGGTAGACGTAGGGCAGGCTCTCGAAGCCCTCCGGGGCCCGGAAGCCGGCGTCTCGCCCGATGTAGACGGCGAGCCCAAGCTGCTTGAACCCCTCGACGAAGGGGGCGGCGCGCTCCCGCCACAGATCCTGCAGCTTGCCGGGATCGAGCAGCACATCGGCCAGTTCGGCGAACAGGTCGGACTCGACCCGCCCGCCGGCGGCGGTGTAGCGGGCCATCCCGACCAGGCCAAAGCGGTCGTCCTCGATGGTCAGGCGTGAACCGCTGATCACCTGGTGCAGCTGGTAGTCGTGGAAGTGACCGTCGAGCGCGGTCTCCGCCAGTTCGCCCTGCTGCTTCTTGTCGGGCATCCGCGCGAACAGACGAACCTGCTTGAGGGTCAGGCTGCCCTTGCGAAAGGCCTTCAGCACATTGCCATGGACGTGGGCCAGCGCCTCAAGGCGTTTGATCTCCAGGTCGTCATAGCCCAACGCCGCGGCGATGGCGGCGGTATCCATCTTCGACTTGCGAAGCTTGCCGATGGCCACGATCACGTCGGCGACGTGGATCGGCGCGCGCTCGGCGTTGGAGAGCATCGCGGCGGCGGCCTGGGTGGCCCTGTCCTCGAACAGTTCGCACTTCACCGGATGGTTGGCCTCGACGCGGCCCGCCGCGAGCAGGGCCTGCAAGGCGAACAGACGCCGGCGGCCGTCCAGCACCATGAACGGCTTCTCGCCCTTGGCGCCGGGNNCGGCGGGCTCCTTGAAGCGGATGTTCTCCGGGGCGAGCGCCAGGTCCTGCAGGGAGACGAAGACCAGATTCGAGACGGGGGTAGCGGTGACAGAAAGGGTCATGTGACCAGGGTTCCAGCGCCGTGGGCTAGGGTCATCCTGCCCCTGAGCGCACCCAACCCCCTCCCTACCTCCCTCCTTTCCGGAGCCGCCGCCTGGCCAGCCCTGACCCTTGGCCGGGAAGGCTCAGGCTCGCAGGGCAGGCTCCACATCGTTCCAGTCGCCGAAGGGTTCAGGCGGAAACTCGATCCGCGCCGCGACGCCCTGGCGTTGCAGCCG
>PLEH01000096.1:1683-8649 GCA_003136395.1 Phenylobacterium sp. | reverse complement strand
CCAACGCCATGTCCCACCAGGTCGAGCAGTACATCTCCGCCGGCATGGACGGACATGTGGCCAAGCCCATCCAGGCTGCCGAACTGTTCGACGCGCTCACCAGGGTTTCCGAGGCTGCTCAGGTCGCCGAGGCGACGGCGGCCGCCGCGTGAGGTCCCCGACGGCCCCTGGCCGCCGGCCCGCAGGCCATTTGACTCGGGCGCTGCGGCCCCCGATCTAGAGCCCATGATCGACGACCTCTATTCGGCGAAACTGCTCAAGCTGGCGGCCAACATGCCCCGCGCCGGACGGCTCGCCGCGCCTGACGCCAGCTCGGAGAAGGTCGCCAAGCTCTGCGGCAGCCGGGTGGTGGTGGACGTGGTCATGGACGGAGATCGCGTGGCCGACTTCGCCCAGGAGGTGAAGGCCTGCGCGCTCGGCCAGGCGGCGGCGTCGGTGCTGGGGTCGAATGTCGTGGGCGCCAGCCTCGGCGAGCTTGAGGCCGCCCGCCGGCAGCTCCGCGCCATGCTGAAGGAGGGCGCCGCGGCCCCGGATGGCCGGTTCGCCGACCTCTCCCTGCTGGCGCCGGTGAAGGACTATCCGGCGCGGCATGCCTCGACCATGCTGGCTTTCGAGGCCGTGACCGACGCCGCGCGGCGGGCCATCGGCGCCTGAGCCGCCAAGGTTTCGTTTCGCCCCCGTTCGTGCTATCTGCGCCGCCCATGTTGACGCCGGCTGACCACTATCGCGCCGCCCAAGCCTCCGCGCATCGCGCGTCCGAGGCCGCGACCGCGCGAACTACCCCCGCCGGCGCGGCTTGATCCCCCGCGGGGCGCAGCGTAATCGCTGGGCCCTCTCTTCGAGATCTCCGTAGCCGGCATGACCCTCTACGAACGCTGCGTCAGGGGCGCGCTCCGCGCCTACAAGCTGACGCTTTCGCCGCTGATCGGGCGGCAGTGCCGGTTCGTTCCGACCTGTTCGGAATACGCCGCCGACGCCCTGATCGGCCATGGCCCGTGGCGCGGGACTGCTCTCGCCGCTCGCAGGCTGTGCCGTTGTCATCCCTGGGGCGGCGGTTCGGGTTTCGACCCGGTCCCGCCCCCGCGCAAAGCGCCCCCAAAGGACACCCCAAGGGACTCGGGGGCCGATGCGCGCAAGTGGACCTGTGAATCATGATCGACCTGATTTTCCCCGATGGCTCCAAGCGACCGTTCGACGACGGCGTGACGGGCAAGGACGTGGCCACGTCCATCGCCATCTCGCTGGCCAAGCGCGCGGTGCTGGTGAAGCTGGACGGCGAACTGCTGGATCTCGACCGGCCGCTGCCGCACGGCGGCAAGTTCGAGATCCTGACGCGGGACAGTCCCGAGGCGCTGGAGACCATCCGCCACGACGCCAGCCATGTGATGGCCGAGGCGGTGCAGGAGCTCTTCCCCGGCGCCCAGGTGACGATCGGGCCTTCGATCGAGGACGGCTTCTACTACGACTTCGCCCGCGCCGAGCCGTTCAGCCTGGACGACCTGGCCATGATCGAGCAGCGGATGAAGGAGATCGTCGACCGCGACGAGCCCATCAAGCGCGAGGTCTGGAAGCGCGACGAGGCCATCGCCCATTTCAAGTCGATCGGCGAGCTCTACAAGGCCGAGATCATCGAAGGCATCCCGGCCGGCGAGGACCTCAGCGTCTATCGCCAGGGGAACTGGAAGGACCTCTGCCGCGGGCCGCACCTGCCGTCGACGAAGGCGGTGGGCAAGGCGTTCAAGCTGACGAAGCTGGCCGGCGCCTACTGGCGGGGCGACCACCGCAACCCGATGCTCCAGCGGATCTACGGCACGGCCTGGGCCAACGAAGCGGACCTGGAGGCCTATCTCCACCGCATCGAGGAGGCCGAGAAGCGCGACCATCGCAAGATCGGCAAGGCCATGGACCTCTTCCACCTGCAGGAAGAGGCCAAGGGGATGATCTTCTGGCACCCCAAGGGCTGGACGCTCTACCGCACGGTCGAGAGCTACATGCGCCGAAGGCTCGACGCCGACGGCTATGTGGAGGTCAAGGCGCCCCAGCTCATGGACCGCGAACTCTGGGAGAAATCCGGCCACTGGCAGAAGTTCGGCCACGCCATGTTCACCTGCGAGACGGAGGAGGGCGAGGTCCTGGCCGTCAAGCCGATGAACTGCCCGGGCCACGTGCAGATCTTCAACCATGGCCAGAAGTCCTATCGCGACCTGCCCCTGCGCATGGCCGAGTTCGGCGCCTGCCACCGCTATGAGCCGTCCGGCGCCCTGCATGGTATCTTCCGGGTGCGGGCCTTCACTCAGGACGACGCCCACATCTTCTGCCGCGAGGACCAGATCGAGGCGGAGTCCACGAAGTTCGTCCACCTTCTGGAGAGCGTCTACCGCGACTGCGGCCTGGAGCTGCACGCGGTGAAGCTGGCGCTGCGCCCCGAGCTCAGGTTCGGCACGGACGAGGTCTGGGACATCGCCGAGAAGAAGCTTGAGCGCGCCGCCAAGGCCGCCGGCATCGCCGAGGTCGAGTTGCTGCCGGGCGAGGGCGCCTTCTATGGCCCCAAGCTGGAGTTCCACCTGCGCGACGCGATCGGGCGGACGTGGCAGTGCGGGACGCTGCAGCTCGACTATGTGCTGCCCGAGCGGCTGGACGCCGAATATGTCGCCGAGGATGGCTCCAAGCAGCGGCCCGTGATGCTGCACCGGGCGATCTGCGGGTCCCTGGAGCGATTCCTGGGGGTGATGATCGAGAACTTCGCCGGCGCCTTCCCGCTCTGGTTGGCGCCTGTTCAGGTTGTTGTCGCCACGATCACCTCGGACGCCGACGACTTCGCCCTGAAGGCGGCGACGGCCCTGAGGGCGAAGGGGCTACGGGTGGAAACCGATCTGCGCAATGAAAAGATCAATCTGAAGGTCCGCGAGCACAGCCTGGCCAAGGTTCCGGTGATCGCCGTGGTGGGCCGCCGCGAGGCGGAAGAGGGCAAGGTGGCGCTGCGGCGCCTCGGGTCCGACGGCCAGGAGATTCTGGAGCTCTCGTCAGCCGCGAACATACTTGCCTTGCAGGCGACTCCGCCCGATGTTGCCGTCAACGCCGGGGGCGTTGAATCGCAGCCCTCGAACGGTCGGTAAGGAAGGCTGGATGAACGGCATCGCCGCACCGATCGTCGCTCTAGAAGCTGTCGAGCTGCCGGACGTCCTGGGCGCGCATCCCAGCGTCTCGGTGGTCATGGTCGTCTACATGACCGGCGAAGCCCTGCACGAGAGCGTGGCCTGCGCGCTCCGCGACCCCTCGGTCTCGGAACTGGTCATCGTCGACAACGGCTCGACGGACGCCGACGCCTCGGAACTGCGCGAGCTCGCGCAGGGCGATCAACGCGTGGTGCTGCTGGCCGGCCACGGCAACGTGGGCTTCGCCCGCGGCGCCAACCTCGGCGCCCGCAAGGCCAAGGGCGATATCCTGGTCTTCCTCAACCCCGACGCCTTCCTGCAGCCGGGCTGCATCGCCGAGCTGGCCCGCGAAATCGTCGGCCGGCCGGCGCCCTGTATCATCGGGGGGCGGGTGCTGAACGCCGATCTCACCGAACAGCGCGGCGCCCGGCGCGGCGACATCACGCTCATCAGCGCGCTCCTGTCGCTCAGCCGGCTCGCCGAGCGCGTGCCGGCCTGGCGTCACTACGAGGTGCACTGGGAAGGCGAGGCCTCGCCTGAGGGGCCCGCCCCGGTGCCGACCATTTCCGGCGCCTGTTTCTGCATGCGCCGCGAGGACTTCGACTTCGTGAAGGGGTTCGACGAGAAGTATTTCCTGCACGTGGAGGATGTTGATCTCTGCTGGCGGGTGCGCCGGGCCGGCGGCCTGGTGCTGTTCCATCCCAAGGCCGAGGTGGTCCACCTGGGACACACCAGCCTGACCAGCCCGATCCGCGTGGAGTTCCACAAAGGGGTCGGCCTGGCGCGCTACTTCCGCAAGCGGGCGGTGGGGATCGGCCAGCAGGTCACAGCCTGGGTCCTGTCGCCGATCGTGGTCGCAGCCGCCATCGTCCGCCCGCTGTTGTGGCGCTTCCGGGGTCGCGCGGGCTAGGGCATGGCCTCGCGGCTGGTGCGCACGCTCGCGGGATTCGCACCCTATGGTGTGCGGCGCTCCGTGGCCGGCGCGATCGTCGATCTGAAGAGCCTGCCGGGACGGCTGTCGGACCGGTCGCGCTGGGCTGAGCCCTGGTCCTTCGTGCACAACGTCGGCAACGGCGACTTCCAGGCGATCGGCGTCATGCTGCTCGACAACCTGAAGGATCACGCCGGTCTGAAAGCCGACGATCAGGTTCTGGACATCGGCTGCGGCAACGGCCGGGTGGCGGCCCAGCTCGCGCCCCTTTTGCGCGGGGCCGGCGGTTATATGGGCTTCGACATTTCCCGCGCGGGCATCGCGGCGTGCCGGCGGCGGTATTCCGGCGAGCCGCACATGCTCTTTGCCCACCTCGACGTCTGGAACGGCGAATACAACCAACGGGGCCGGATCGCCGATGTCGACACGGTGTTTCCGGCGGAGGACGGCAGCATCGACCTGGCGTTCGCGACGTCGGTCTTCACCCACATGCGGATGCCGGCGGCGCGGCGCTACCTGGCGGAGACCACACGGGTGCTGAAGCCGGGCGGGCGTTTCGCCTTCACCGCCTTCGTCCTGGAGCCCGGGCGGGAAGCCTCGGCGGACTTCGCCTTCAAGCCGTTTGACGAGACCTCGGCGGCGGTGGACGTGCGCTACCCCGAGCGGGCTATCGGCCACCGGCGTACGTCCCTGGAGGCGGCGACGGCGGCGGCGGGCCTCATCGTCGCGCGCTTCTGGCGCGGCAACTGGACGGCGGGCGGCGGGTACAACGGCGGCCAGGACCTCTATCTGGCGGTCAAGCCGTAGCAGGCATCGGAAACAGCCCCGCGCGGCTGACCGCGGCCGCCGGGGGCTTGCCGAGGAGGCCGGCCATCCACTGGGCGGTGGAGATCAGGCCCGGCAGGTCGTAGCCGGTCTCGAACCCGGCGCGCTCCAGCATGTAGACCAGGTCCTCGGTGCCGATGTTGCCGGTGGCGTCGGGCGCGAAGGGACAGCCGCCCAGGCCGCCGCAACTGGCGTCCAGCACGTCGACCCCGGCCTCGACCGAGGCGAAGGCGTTGGCCAGGCCGGTGTTGCGGGTGTCGTGGAAATGCATGCGCAACGGTGTGCCGGGCGCTGCGGTCCTGGCCGCCTCGACCCGCCTTCGGACCAGCCAGGGATCGGCGACGCCGATGGTGTCGGCGAGCGCGATCTCGGCGACTCCGGCCTGGCCGGCCGCGCGGACGATGCGCATGACCTGCGCCTCGGAGACCTCGCCGTCGAAGGGGCAGCCGAAGGCCACGGAAATGGTCACGGTGATCGGCGGGCCGCCCTCGGCCTTCTGGCGCGCGGCGATGGCCTGCATGGCCAGAGTCTGCTCTTCGGCGCTGGCGCCCTGGTTGCGGATGCCGAAGCCGTCGGTGGCGCAGACCACCACATTGGCCTCGTCGCAGCCGGCGGCGACGCAGCGGTCCCAGCCGCGCTCGTTGAGCACCAGTCCGATGCGCGAACGGCCGACGGCATGGGGCAGGGCGGCGGAAATCTCCTCGGCGCCGGCCATCTGCGGCACGCGCTTGGGATTGACGAAGGAGACGGTCTCCATCCGCCGCGCCCCGGCGGCTTCCAGGCGGCGGATGAAGTCGAGCTTCTGATCGACCTCCAGCAGGGCCTTCTCGTTCTGCAGGCCGTCACGGGGGCCGACCTCGACGATTTCGATTCTGCGGCTCACTTCTGGGTCTCCTGCGGCGCGGGATCGGCGGACTCGTAGACCCGCAGGGTCATGGACTTGCCGTCCGAGTAGTCGAGGCCTTTCACCGCCGCCACCAGATGGGCGTGCGCGCCGTATCCTGCCAGGGCCTTCTCGAAATCCGCCTCCTGGCGCTGTTCGACGACGGCGGGGCGGTGTTCGAAGATCGCCTGCGCCGCGTCCTCGGGACCGGCGAGTTCGGTGGGGGTGCCGAGCGCGAAGACCAGGCTGGGCTCGGCGTAACCGGCCACGGTGACCGGGGCGTCGGCGATGCCCTGTTCCGGGAGCAGCTGGGCGGCGGCCATCACCTTCTCCACCCGCGATGAGAGCCAGAGAGGATTGAGCCGGGGCGCGAGACCGGCGGCCAGAGCGGCGTGGCCGGCCAGCCCCAGGCCCACGGCGGCGATCACGGCGCCCGGCGGGGCGCGGCGCACCAGCAGAAGACCTCCCACCAGGCCCGCGGCCGCCAGCAGGGCCGCGGCGGGAATGGCGAAGGGCAGGTCGGAGAGGTCGCCGTAGCGTTTGACCAGATAGAAGGTCCCCCCGGCCAGCAGGACGCCGAAGAGGCTCGCCATCGCCGCACCGGTCCAGCGGGTGCGCGCCCCGATCGGCGCCATCAGGGCCGCGGCCGCGAGCCAGGCCACCGCGCCATAGGTCGGCAGGGTGTAGTGGACGAGCTTGGTGGGGAGCATCTCGAAGACCAGCCAGGTGGGGATCAGCCAGGCGAGCGCAAACCGCACCCCGGGTTCGCGCCAGCGTGTCCAGGCCGCGACCGCCGCGGCCGGCAGCATGAGCGTCATGGGGAACATCAGCAGCGGCGCCAGCAGGGTGTGGTAGCCGGGCGGGGCGCCATGGGTCTCCTGGCCGCCCGCCAGCTTCGGCGCGAGGTCGCCGCCGAGCGCCGCGCTCCAGAAGCCCCCGTCGGTGGCGACGGTCACCGCCCAGGCCCAGGGGCCGCAGATGGCGACCAGGATGATCGCGCCCCAGATCCAGTTCAACCGCCCCAGCCAGGCCGCCTTGCGGTCCATCAGCCACAGCGCGCCGATGGTGAGCGCGGCCACCATCGGCGCCACCGGGCCCTTCACCAGGGTCCCTGCCGAGACCCCGAGCCAGAAGAGCAGCCAGGCCCGCTTGCCGGCCGGCGGTCCGTCGCG
>PLEH01000096.1:0-1661 GCA_003136395.1 Phenylobacterium sp. | reverse complement strand
GGCGCGCCGAAGAAGCCCGCGGCGCCCCAGGCGCAGGCCGCGGCGGCCAGCATGGCGCCCAGCAGGCTCGGGATGCGGTAGGCCCAGATCTGCCGGGCCTCGGGACTGGAGAAGGCCGAAATGCTGGCGGCCTGCAGCCAGTGGATGCCAACCGGCTTCTTGAAGCGCGGCTCCTCCTGGTAGCGGATCACCACGAAATCGCGGCTTTCCAGCATCTGGGCGGTGGCCTGGGCGAAGCGCGCCTCATCCCGGTCGAGCGGCGGCACGGCCAGAAGCCCGGGCAGGCCGGCCAGGAAGGCGACAAAGGCTGCGAGCGCGGGGCCCCGCCAGCCGCGACTCAAGCGCGCCAGTTCACCATCGAGCGTCATCGGCGCGGTGATAGCACGATCCTTCCCAACGCCCGCTTTTCCGGTATGGGAGGCAGGACATGGCCCGCGCTCCCGCCTCTTCCATCCCCGACATCTCCGTGGTCGTCCCGGTTTTCGACGAGGAGGGCGCGGCGCCCGGCCTGGCGCGCGAGATCGCGGCGGCCTTCAAGGGCCGCAAGTACGAGATGATCTTCGTCGACGACGCCAGCCGCGACGGCACGCGCGACGCGCTGCAGGCGCTCGCCTCGGAGATCCCGCAGCTGCGCGTACTGGCGCACCGCAGCAACTCCGGCCAGAGCCGCGCGTTGCGCTCCGGCATCCTGGCCGCGCGGGGGCCCGTGATCCTCACCCTGGACGGCGACGGCCAGAACGACCCGGCGGACGGGCCGGCGCTGGTGGACGCGCTGATGGCCGGGCCGCCGGAGCTGGCCCTGGTGGGCGGCGAGCGGGTGAAGCGGCAGGACAGCGCCGCCAAGAAGGTCGCCTCGCGGATCGGGAATGGTGTCAGGAAGCGGCTCTTGCACGATACGGCCAACGACACCGGCTGCGGCCTGAAGGCCTTCCGCCGCGAGGCGTTCCTGCGGCTCCCCTATTTCGACCACATCCACCGCTACCTGCCGGCGCTCATGCAGCGGGAGGGCTACCAGACCGCCTTCCTGCCGGTGAACCACCGCCACCGTCAGACCGGGGCGTCGAAGTACACCAACCTGGGGCGGCTCTGGGCCTCGCTGTCGGACCTGTTCGGGGTGATCTGGCTGAAGTCCCGCGCCCGCCATCCCGGCGGCGTGGACGAGGTCTGAGGCTTCAGGTCAGGGCTGAGAGGATCAGGACCACCACGGCCACATCGACGAAGCGTGAGACGACTTGCAGCATGAGCGTGGCCCGTGATCGAAGGTTCTGAACACGGTTAAGCAAGACCGGCGCCATCTGACGCCGCAGGGAGGCCGCTCACCCATGGCCCTGTTCTTCGACGCCGCCTGGTTCGACGCCCGCCTCGGCGAACGGGGCCTTTCGCGCGACATCATGGGCGCGACGGCCGGCCTGAGCGCGGCGGACCTGGCGCTGATCTTCAAGGACCAGAGGGAGATTTCAGCGCGGGAGGTGGCGGTCTTTGCCGAGCTCCTGGGCGTCGAGGCGGCGGAACTGGCAGCTCACGCCGGGGTCTCGACCCCGGTTCCGCGACAGGATGCGGCGGACGGCCGGATCGCGGCCCTGGAACGGCGGGTGGCGGCGCTGGAGGCTGAAGTCGCGCGGCTGGCGGGAAAATAACTCCCGCTCGTCCCGGCGAAGGCC
>PLEH01000134.1 GCA_003136395.1 Phenylobacterium sp. | reverse complement strand
GAAGGCGTCGCGCCGGGCGACGCCGAGGGCGGCGACAGCCTGGTCTTCCTGGGCGCCCAGGGTCTGGAGGTTGGCGAGCTGGGCTGTGTAGGGATTGACGGTGTCGGCCGCCTGGACCGCCGCGTCGGCGGTGTCGGCCTGCTTCGCCAGATCCGCGTCGTTGACGTAGAGCGTCGAGCACCCGCCCGTCGCCGCCAGCGTCACGATCGCCATTAGTGTCGCCAGGCGCATGACGGACCCCCCTGTCGTGAGGCCGGCCGGCTTCACGTCCACACATGGTTAAGCTTCTTGCTCAAATAACGAGAATACGCAAAATATGCAACCGGGGCGTCAGCGGAGGTTGGCATGCGCGGGTCGGGCAGGGCGTTGGTGTTCGGGCTTGGGCTGCTCGTCCTGGGCGGCGGTGTTCCGGTGCGGGCCGCCAGCGACACGGTGTCGGCCGCGACCCAGGTCGCCCGGACCGCGGCGAAGGAGAACGCCAAGCAGGTGAAAGCCGATGCGGCCACGTCCGCCGCGGCTGGGGCCGGGTCCGGGGCCACGACCACCACGACCACCACCACGACCGCGATGAGCGACACTGGGCCGAAGTCCGCGGCGTTCGACTGCATCGCCGCCGGCCTTCCCGGCCTTCAGGGCCAGCTGTCGAAAGCCGATCCCGGCACCATCATGTTGTCCAGCGCGGTGGTGCCCGGCGACGGCAATGCCGACGTGGTCTATGTCCTGCCCAGCCGCAGCGTGGCCAACACCCGGCCCCTGGTCTTCCGGGCCTTCCTCACCTGGCCCGATGATCCTGGCCTCATCCACAAGCCGCGCGAACTGGACGTGCTGACGGTGCAGCACCCCCCGTCCACCAGCGCCGCCGCGCCGTTCGAACTGGCGCAGACCGACTCCCAGAACGCCTACAGCCTACGGCTGCACATCCCCGACCAGGGTGTGATCGCGCCGCGGCAGGAGCGCGTCCTCAACGTTGTCGCGTGCAGCCGCACCGACGCCGGCGACACGGTCGTGAGCTGGGCGGTGCGCCCAGTGACCGCCAGCACCCGGCTGGGCGGGCTGATCATCGCGCTGCCACTGATGGTCTCTCTCTACCTGCTGTCGGTGACCGTTGTCTGGGCAAAGCGCAAGACCGAGGCCGCCCAGGCGAAGACCGGGACGAAGCCGCTGCCGCCGCTTCGGGTGACAGAGGTCGAGTCCTGGAGCTGGTGGCGTTGCCTCGATCCGGTGGCGCTGACCTCCGACCTCTTCGACCGCGCCAGCCTGTCGAAGCTGCAGATTCTGCTGTTCTCCCTACTGGTGGGCTTCGGCGCCACCTACGCCATGGTGCGGACCGGTTCGCTGTCGGACCTGTCGCCCTCCATCGTCTACCTCCTGGGCATCCCGTCCTTGGGGACGGTGGGTGCGGCGGCCGCCGGCCTGAGCCGCGACCGGATGAGCCTCGACAACTGGTCGTGGCTGGTCAGCAACGGTGTGTTGCCGGTCAACGACCGCGGCCAGGACAAGCCGCGCTGGGTCGACCTGATCATGTCCGACTCCGAACTGGACCTCACCAAGCTGCAGGCGCTGCTCTTCAGTCTGATCGTCGGGATCGCGATGATCGAAAGCGGCTTCTCCAATCTTGGCGCCTTCACCGTCCCGCCAACCCTGCTGGAGATCCTCGGCCTGTCGCAGGTGATCTTTGTGGGCGGCCGGTTCACCCGTCCCACGACGCTGGGCGACCTGGACGACCTGATCACCGAGCTTCGCAAGCGGCTGGTGCAGTTCGCGGTGGCGGCGAAGACCGGCACGGATGTGGACGTCAACGGCGCGCCACCGATCGTCGCGCCGGCGCCTGGCGCGCCTGTGGCGGATCAGACTGCCGCGGCCGCGCGCATTCCGGTTGCGCTTCGGCGCTATCAGGACATCGCCAAAGAGGTGACGATACTGGTGGACTCGCTCACCCACCGGTCGGTCGCGACGGCCGTGCTGCTCGATCCTACCAAGCTTTAGGAGACGGTCAGGGACCGTCCGCCCTGCGAAGGTAGTGATCGAACCAGGCGCAGAACCGCCGCCACTGGTCCTTCGCCACCGCCGGTTCGGACTGCACATGGCCCTCCCCCCAGTAGCGGACGAGCACCGCCGGATTTCCCGTGCGAAGCAGCGCCGCGTACATCCGCTCGCTTTGAAGCAGGCTCGTTGATCCTAGGTCGAGATCGCCGACGGTCAGCAGCAGCGGGGTCTTGATGCGTGTGGCCGCGAAGAACGGGCTGGCCCGGACGTAGGACCCCACGTCCTCCCATGGCGGACCGCCCAGGCCGATCTGACCGTGTTCGACATAGCCGCGTGTCTCGGCGGCGAACGCGTAGCTGTCCTGGTCCACGAGCTCGTCCCCAAACGCGCGCGCCGCCCAGCCCGCGCTGAAGTCGAAGGCCCCGCTCATCGCGATGCCGGCGCGGAAGCGATCCGAGTGTTTCGAGAGCACGGCGGCCGTCGCGAAGCCGCCGAAGCTGTGGCCGACGATGCCGACCCGTTCCCGATCGACCAGTCCCTGGTCCGCCGCGGCGTCGATGGCGCCGAGCGTCTCCTTGGCCAGGGTGTCAGCCACATCGGTGGTCGAGCCGGCCTCAAAGGGCAGGCTCGGGTAGAGAACGGCGTATCCTCTGGACGCCCAGAGTTGGCCACTGAACACCGGAGTGATGGTTGCGCCCGGTAGCGCATCTTCCGGCGGCCCCAGTTGAAGGTTCTGACCCCCGTAGACCCAGACAATCGCCGGAAGGGCGCCGTGCCGGCCGGGCGGCAGGATGATCCAGGCGCGCAGGCGTCGGCCCTCGATGGCGTAGTCGAGCGGCCGCACCTCGGCGACCGGTCTTGAGCGCCAGGCGGCGTTCAAGGTCATCAGGGTCTGTGCGTGCCGACCGACGATCGTCAGGGCCTGCGTCCAGCCCGAGCGGCGCACCCGCGCCGTCGCCTCGAGGCTAGGCGAGAACGCCGCCACGCCGTCAGCCGGCGCGCTCGACACCACGCGCCCGGTCGCGGTGTCGAGGGTCACCCGTGAGGTTGCGCCCCCCGGCGAGCGGGCGGTGACCAGGACGTGGTCAGGCGCCACCGCGAAGAGGGGAGGTAGCCCCAGGGTCGGACGGGCCGGGGCGAGGCTCGTGACCTCAAGGCCCTGCGGCGAGACTCTGCTCGAGCCGCCGGCCCCGACAGCCCAGAGCGCGCCCTCCGTGACAACGAAACCGTCTCCGCGCGGGGACGCGGCGAAGGCCGTGACGGATTGCCGGGCGAACGCGGTCAGTTCGCGGACGCCGGCGGCGTCCTCCCAGAAGAGGCCGAAACTCAGATGCTCGCCTTCACCATAGTCCGTGTGGCCGTTGGAGGGCGTCGGGAGGGAGGCCGCCTTCGCCGCGATGAAGGCGGGCCGGCCGTCGATCCAGCCCACCGGCCTGAAGGCGGAATAGGCGCCCCGGAGACCCTCGCCGAGGCGAACCCCCGCCGGAATGGCGATGCGGCGGCCGGTGAGGCGGGGGACGTCGATGACGGTCAGGGTGAGCGCACGGTCGGGAAGGCTGCGGCCGGCTACGAGCAGGCGTTGTCCATCGGGCGACCAGCTCAAGCCCGCGTAGTCAGGATCGATGCCCTGGAGGCGGTAGACCAGCTGGCCGCCCCTCGGCGACAGGCTGTAGATCGAGAGTTCGCCGCGCCGGCCGGAGAACAGGGCGCACGGATCGGCCTCCAGCAGCCTGACCGCCGCGACGTGTCTGGCGTCGGGCGAAGCCGTGATGGAGTGGAATGTCCCAGTCGCGATCCGATGCGACCGTCCCGTGAGCGGATCACCCAGAACCAGGGCGCCGTCGGGCGGCTGTGGGCTCGGGAAGGCCGGATTGGCGGAGTGCGAGGTCACGATGGCCGAGCCGCCCTTACCGGCGCGCCGCCAGCGTCCCAGCAGATAGCCGAGGCGGCGCGTGTTCGAGGACCCCGCTGAGGGAAGCGATGGCGCGCCCACCGCATAGACCAGGCTGTCCCCGGTCCACGTCGGGCAGGAGGTCGTCGGCGCATCGTGGAACGCCACGGAGCGGCCGCTGTCGACGCTCCAAACCGTCATCCGCCGCCGGTCGCCGGTCGGCGAAAACCCCGCGATGTATCGGCTGGAGGCCGACCAGGGCTCGCAGGGCGCCGGCGTGAATCGGCCCGACCCAGCCTGGATCTGTCGTCGGTGACCGCTCGCCAGGTCCCAGACGAACGTGGCTGTGCCCGTCAGGCCTGTCGGCAGTCCCCGTCCTGGCGCAGCACGTTCGACGCTGGCCAGAACCTGCTGTCCCGATGGCGAGAACGCAAGCTGACCGAAGCTCCGGCCGTCGCGGAGCGCCTCCTCGAAGGTCATGGCGCGAGTGTCTGCGACCGCGGCCTGCGGGACGCCCGGGGCGCAGGTCAGCAGGGCCGCCGCGCACCATCGCGCGGCGGCGGCGCCCTTCCGGGCAGGCATCACCAGGTCCGGGTCAGGTCGATCGAGATGAAGCGGCCGATGACGTCACCGCTGGCCGGGTCATAACCGAAGCCGAGCGGATTGTCGTAGAACGGCGGGGCGCGGTCGAAGAGGTTCCGGACCGAGAGCGTCACGGCCGTGCGGTTCCACATTGACCCCTGGGTTCCCGCCAGGCGGAACCGCAGATCGACCGTGGTCTGCGCGTCGACGTGGTTCCCGAGGGTGTCGCCAAAGCCGCTCGTCCGATTGAGGGCCGCCCCCGCGGTGAACGGGCCACGAACCCAATCCACGGTCCACCGGCCGCGGAATTTGGCCGGCGAGCCGATTTCACCCACGAGCTGGAACGTGGGGGCCGTGGGGGTGAGCGCCTGCTGGTAGTCCAGCATCCAGGACGCGTTCGCGGCCCAGGTGAACTGTCCGCCGAAGGCTTCGTTCTGGTAGCTGCCCAGCAGGTCGATGCCACGGACCAGCAGGCCCCCTGTGTTGACCTGGCGCTGGTCGATGATCGCCACGAAATCGGTCGGCGCGAACGTCCCAAACTGCGTGGTGGTCGCGGGATCGGCGAGCAGCTTGGTGATGAGGGCGAGATCCTGGGCGTTGGTCGCCGGCGAGATGTGTTGGACGAACGGCGCGAACCTCGGATCGATCAGCAAGGTCGCCGCGGTGGCGCTGGAAAGCGGGGCTGCGATGCGGTTCCTGAAGGTGGTCTGGAACCAGCTGACCGACAGCTTCAGGTCGGGGACGGCATGCGGAGTATAGTCGACCCCGGCGGTCCATGACTTCGCCGTCTCGGGGCCCAGGTCGGGGTTGCCGCCCTGCTTGGCGAGCGTCAGGACACGCGCGCCGCCCACGGTGGCGAAGATCGGCCCGTTCAGGAGCTGATCATGCAGGTCGACCAGCGACGGGGCGCGGTAGGACTGACCGTAGGTGCCGCGGACCACGATGTCCGTAAGGGGCGACCATTGGAGCCCGAACCGCGGGTTCACGGTCGAGCCGAAGTCGCTGTAGCGCTCCGCCCTGACCGCCGCCGACAGGTCGAGACGCTCCAGGCCGGGCCGCGCATTGGCGGGGCCAACGAGCGGGACCTGAACTTCGGCGAAGACGGCCCCCACGGTGCGTTGCCCGGACGTGGGTTGGATCGGCGCCGGCGCGACGCCCGAGGCATAGCTGACGCCGCTGAGGTCGAAGGTCTCGCGTCTGACCTGAGCGCCGAGGGCGAGGCGGATCTCACCGCCGGGCAAGGCCATGACCGAGCCGTCCGCCTCGAGGTTGGCGGAGCTGATCTGGCTCTTCTCCCGCGCCGCGGAGAAGCCCGACGTGATCGCCGCGATGGTCGCGGCGCTGTTGGCGCCCACCACGGCCGCGTACGGGTTGAAGAAGCCATCGCGGGCGGCGTTGAACGCCGTCCCTGGATTGTCGGCCGAGTTGCCCAAGGCTTCGGACAGGATCGTCGACTGCAGGGTCCCGCTTTGCGTGTTCTCCGTCCGCTCTCCCGCAAAGGCGCCGTAGCCGGAAAGCCGCCAGTCGCCGGCGAGCTTGGCGTCAAAGCCCAGGGTCGTCGAGAAGCTGGCGACGTCGGCGCGCCCTTCCGGGTTGCCGGCGATCCCGCTGTAGGCATAGCGGATCTGGTTCGACGCAGCCCCGTTCGGCGAGACAAAGAACGGGTTGGCGGGGCGCACGGTGAGCGTGGAGGTGAGGCCGGGCAGCGCCGCTTCGGCGATGCGGTAGCTGAACCGGGCGTCGCCCGAGACCTCGATGCGGGGGGCCACGTCCTGGTGGAACGCCGCATAGACGCTCTGGCGGCGTTGGTCGGGCAGGAGGTCGAAGCCGACGTTCTGATTGTAGAGATTGGGGACGCCCGCGATGAAGCTTGAGGGCTTCAGACCGACGCCGGACTGGCCGGGCGGGATCGCGAAGAAGGGGACGGCGAGACCGGTTGTGGGATCGGTCCGCAGGATGTTTCCCGGAAAGCTGAAGGTGTCGCGGTGATCGGTCCCGCCTAGCGGCCGCAGGTCGGAGGAGGCGCTGAAGTCGCGGGCGGAGGAGGGCAGGGCGTCCCGGTGATAGTCCTCGTAGGCCAGGAAGACGCTCCCGGTCTGCCAGGCGTGGCCGAAGGCGGTGCTGACAAGCTGCTCGTCGGGCCCGTCACCGCCGGTCCCCGCGCGGACGTGAACCTCGCCGCCTTCGAGGTCCTTGCGCAGGATGAAGTTGACCACGCCGCCGACCGCGTCGGATCCATAGAGCGCCGAAGCGCCATCGAGCAGGACCTCGACCCTCTGCACGGCGATCGCCGGAATCCCTGAGACGTCCGCGAAATCGCCCTTGTTCCCGGCTCCCGCGAGCCGGCGCCCGTTCACCAGCACGAGCGTCGAGTCGCTCCCCAGGCCACGGAGATTCACGCCAGTCGAATAGCCACTGTTCGTGTGAAGGGGGTCGGCGCGGACCCCGCCCGCTGTCTGCTCGGTGCTCGTCCCGCCGAAGGTCTGCGGGATCGCCTGGAGGGCCTCGGCGACCGTGGCGTAGCCTGAGGCTTCAAGCGCCTTTCGGTCGAGGACCAACACCGGAGCGGCCGGGCTGCCGCCACGGATCAGGGTGCCCGTCACCCGGACCTCCTCGACCGTGGCCGCGGGAGCAACAGCTGGAGCGGATCCGGACGAGGATATTGACGCAATGGCCGGCGCGGCGGCCGCGGGCGACGGCGGGGCCGTGACCCGCCCCGGCGCCTCAGGGCCGAAAGGGGCGGCTATCGGAGACACTCCTGCCGCTGTCGGCCGCGCCGCCATCGCCTTGGCCTTGAGCACGATCACCCGCGAGCCGGCGTGCGACGCGACGATGTCGCTGTCCTGCAGGAGGCGAGCGAGCGCCTGATCTGCCGTGAAGCGGCCACTCAGCGCCTGGGCCTTTCGACCGGCGACCAGTTCCGGACCGTAGAGGAGCTCGTCGCCCGTCTGGGCCGCCAGCGCCGTGAGCGCGGCCTCAAGACTGCCGGCGGGCAGGCTGATCGCCTTGGCGTCCTCCGCTCTGGCGGGAAGGGCGGCCGTGAGCGCTGCTGCGGCCAGCGACGCCATGAGGCGGAGGCGGAGTCGGCTCCGCTGCGATCGGTTTTCCTGCGGCATCTGTTTCCCCAGGGCGGCCGCGGGTCGCTCGGCCGTGCTGGCCGGGCTTTCAGTCCATCGCAGTCCGCCTGGTAGGAGAGACGCACCGGGATGCGCCGCACCCTGGTCGGCGGAACGCAGAATTATGATGCCGTCGTGGGCTGGAGCCGGATCCTGCCATCCGGAGAATGCGTGGCGGTGAGGTTCAGCATGTCCACCACCCCCGCGACGAAGGCGTCGGTGTCGCCCACATCGAAGACACCGTTGATTTTGCGCCCGGCCACGGCGTCGGCATCGAGTTCGATCTTGTGGACGCCGTAGCGGTTGACCTCCGCAATCGCCTCGGAGAGAGCGGTTTCATGGAAGATCAGCCGGCCGGCGGTCCAACTGGTCACGACGGCGGCGTCCGCCGTGCGGGGCGCGACGGCTCCACTCGTCGGGATGGTCAGTTGCTGGTTCGGACTGAGGGTCCAGGTCCGGGGCTCGGCGTCGCGACGCACGCGGACCACGCCCTCCACGAGGGTGACATTCACCGCCTGCGGATCGCGTCGGACATCGAATTTCGTCCCCACCGCGCGGACGGCGGCGTTGCCGGCGTCGACCACGAACGGCCGCGCGGTGTCGTGGGTGACTTCGAAGAAGGCCTCGCCCCTGGCCAGCAGGATGCGTCGCTCGGATCGGCTGAAGATCACCCGGACCCGGCTGTCGGTGTTGAGCCGCAGCCGCGATCCGTCGGGTAGGACGACCAAGCGCTGCTCTCCGACGCCCGTCGAATAGCTGGGCCGCGCAAGGTTCAGTGTCACGAAGGCGCCGGCCACGGCCAAGACGGCCGCCAAGGCAACAGCGCCGAGGACCGGCGCACGGCGTTGCCACGCCGGCCGGATCGTGATCCGGCGACCGAGCGCCGCATCGGTCACTCTCAGGATGTCGGGATCGTCCGCGAGATCAGCGGTCCGGTTCCAGGCCGCCTCGATGCGAAGATACGCCTCGTCGTTTGCTGGCTCTTGCCGCCAGTCGCGGAAGTCGCGCAGGGCCTGGGTCGTCACCGAGCGGTTGCCGAGCTGGGTGTACCACGCGGCCGCCTCGCGCTCCGCTCGATCGGTCTGCGGTCCTGGACTGGTCATGGCCTCGCCATCGTCTAGTTCCGGAGGTGCGCGGCACAGATCGCGAGCGCCTTACTCATCCGCTCCTCGACGGTTTTAATCGAGATGCCGCAGTGCCGGGCGATCTCTTCATACGTCAAGCCGGCGAAGCGGCTCAAGAGAAACACCACTCTCAGGTTGTGGGGAAGGCTCAAGACCACCTGTTTGAGCAGTAAGGCCTCCGCTTGGTTGGCCGGATAGCTCTCCCGGGCCATCGCGTTCTCGTCGCCCACCAACCGGGGTCGCGCCTTCCGTCGGCGTCCCTGGTCGCGCGCCGCATTCAGCGCTGTGATCGCCATGAGGGCGCGGGGATTCCGCGGCCCGGCCCCTGACCGGGCGAGGCGCAGGTACGTTTCCTGGGCCAGGTCCTCGGCGGCCTCGTGGCCGAACCGCCGGCGCAGGAAGTCGACCAGCCAGCGGCCGTGGGTCCGGTACGCGGCCTCGAGCTCTGGCCGATCCTCGGGCTCGGGTTCGGATTGGGAGGGTTCAAACGACCTGGACTCGACCACCGGGACACCTCGGTAAGACCAGAGGCGCCCGGCTGGTGAGCCGGGTGTTGGAAACTCCTGCATCGAGAAGCCCGCTAGTTAGCAGCGCACGACCGCGCCGCCCGCAAGGACGTCACGACGCAAACCACCTATTTCACGGCACCCGGCTCATAGCGGGACGCACAGGGGTTTCCACGCCCCACCAACGCTGAAGCGCCGGCTCGTCGAGCGTGGCGCCTTTGCGATTCTGTGACAAGCGGGCGAAAAGGGGAGAGGGGTCGGGCGTTGGAACCTCGTGCGAGGCCCGGTGCTTAGCGGCGATCGCTGCCGATCCGGTTGAAGCCGAATCCCCTGGCTCAAGATAGACGCCTATGTCCCGGCGCCCGACGGCTGTTCTTAGCACGGACCCAACGCTGCGGGGTGACAACGAGCAGATTTTGCCGCGGACCGGTGAATTGCTTGGCCACTCCTCGGCGCAGCCGGCGGTTGCATATTTCGGCGCACCACGGCAGCTTCACTGTGCGAAGCCGGAGAGGGGTGGCGACGGCGGCGGCGAACCGGCGGTGAATAATTTTGCGACGCCGACTTCCGGACCGCCCGAACGGCGTCTTGAACCACGCATGAGCGAGCCAGCAACCGAAGAGACAGGAGACGAGCCGCCCTTGGGGCCGGCGCCGCTCACCTGTCACGCTTTGACGGGGGAGCCCTACCTGCGCCACCCGCCGGTGGAGGCGGAAATCCGCGAGGCGCTGGCGATTGCGCCGAAGGACTGGGTAGGATCCACGGGTCGCTCGCCGCTTTGGCGACTGGAGACCCTGGTTCACCTGATCAGGCTTCGCGCCAGGGACAATGACAACCGGCTGTTGGGCGCGCTGACCTTCGCCTTCCTCGAGGCGGCAAAGCCGACAGTCGAGCGTTGGTCCCGGGGCTTCGGCCCCGCCGACACAGAGGTGATCGAAGGGCTCGTCGGCGATCGTCTGGTTGCCTTGGTGCTTGCCGAACTCCCGACGCGGACGTCGGAGTACCTGGAGATCGACGCGAAGACCGTCATCAAGCAGGCCACCCTGAGGGTCGTCTCGACCTTTAAAGATCAGCCGAAGGCGCACGCGTTCAAGACCACCGTCCAGGATGAGGACGGAACCCTGTCTCCCCTGGTGGAGAACCTTCCCGGAGGGGGGCTCGATCCGCTCGAGCATCTCCTGGCCAAGGAGTCTTCGCAGGAGCGTGGCGTCTTCCGTCGGCTGTTGCTCGCCGTCACCGACCCACGGCACCGGGAAGCGTTCATTCTGCGGAAACTCCGCAATTGGCCGTATTCCAACCCGGACCCAGCCGTCCCCACCCTGGAATCCCGGTTCGGGATCGGCGAGCGCCAGATCCGAACCTGGATCAACACCGCAATCGCCCAGATGCGCGCTGCGCACGGAGCCGACCAATGACCATCTCTCCCGATCCGTCCCTCGACGATATCCTCCTTGACCTGTTGGTCGACGATGCGGAGCCGACCCATGCCAACCTGGTCGCCGCGCTCGAAGCCCACCCACGTCACCGCGATGCCCTGATTGCATTCTTCGCCGCGTGGGGCGTCCAGGCAGCGCTGGAAGCGGAGGAGCCTGCCCGTGAAGCGGAACATTTTGCCAATCGCGGCGTCAGCAGCGCGCTGAACCTCCAGTATGCGCGGCAGACCGCTGCGGTTCGGCCGAACCAGGCCGCCGAGGCGTCGGTTCCGGCGCAGCGTTTGTCGGCCATGGCGCGACGGCGAGGCTTTTCCGACGCCCAGCTCGCGGAGCGCGTCGGGCTGGACGAGGTGCTGATCGCGAAGCTTGACCGCCATCGGATCCCGGCCCCGCGCCCGCGCAGGATGTTCGAGCTCATCGGTGAGGCCATCGAAGTGCCGGCCGCCCATGTCATCGCGTCGGCCACTGGGCCGCCCATCGCATCCTCGAGGGGAAGGATGATGAAGGCCAAGGGTCCACTCGTCATGGAGACGGAATCCTTCGAGGAAGCGATACGAAGGTCGACTTTGTCCGATGAGGCCAAGGCGGCTTGGATTGCGCTGATGGCCGACGAGAACGAGCCGAAGGCATGAGTGCCTGGTCGGAGCTGCGTCACCTTGCGCGGGACTGGCACGACGAGCTTCACCCTGGAGCAGGACTCGTCCGCGCCCGCGAGCTGCTCGCCGCAGCCTGCGAGGCGAGCGGCGTCAAGATCGTCCCTGTCGATGCGGACGACATCATGCTGGACGGAGGCGAAGCCTGCTACGACCCGGACGGGGCCCGCATCTTCGTATCCAAGGGCCTTTCCGAAGAAGACGCTGTCTTCCACATCGCGCACGAATTCGGCCACCATCGCCTGCACCATCCCCACGGCGGATGTTCGGGCGCCGACTTCGACGCGTTCACGCCGGCAGAGCCCGACGCCTCGCCTGTCGGGGAGAGCGACAGCTACAGTCCCAAGCAGCGCCGGGAAGGCCAGGCAAACGTCTTCGCCCGTGAATTCCTCCTGCCGCGCGGCCGACTGCGCACGCTTTGCCTGGCGACCAGGCCCTCGCCCAGCGCGCTCGCGCTGGCACTGGGCATCTCGCCGACCCTTGTCAGCCAGCAAATGGCCGATGCCCTTCTCCTGCCGGATGAGCCCGAGCCAGAGGCAGCCCGCGAGGTCCTTCCGCCCGACCCTAGCCAGAAGAAGGCGATCGAGGCTGGACCCGGGCCTCGCCAGGTGCGGGCAGGCCCGGGCGCAGGGAAGACCCGGACCCTGATCGGGCGGATCGCCTACCTCATCAACGAGAAGGGTGTCGACCCGGGCTCTATCCTCGCTCTGACCTATTCCAACGGGTCGGCCGAGGATCTGGCCCGCCGCATCCGCGTCGAGGTGGGCCCGAAGGCGACCGGGGTGTGGTCGAGCACATTCCACGCGTTTGGCCAGGAGCTCCTGCGTCTTCATGGCGGCGAGATCGGCCTGCCGCCCAGCCCCAAGCTGCTCGACCGGCCGGGATCGCTGTTCCGCCTGGAGCGTGAGCTCTCGAAGCTCACGCTCGACCACTACCTCGACCTTCAGGAGCCGCTGCGCGCCCTCCGATCCGTCCTGAACGCGGTCTCGCGGGCGAAGGACGAGCTGTGCACCCCGGCCGACTACCGGCGGCTGGTCGATGCCATGCCGGAAGGCGATGCGAAGGCGAAGGCCCTCGAAGTCGCGCACATCTACGAGGTCTACGATGCAGCGCTGCGCGCGGACCGGGCCCTCGACTTCGGCGACCTGATCGCGCGCTCCGTCGAGCTGCTCTCGAACCATCCGGCAGTCGCGACCCAGGTCCGGAGTGTCTACCGCCACGTCCTCGTCGATGAGTACCAGGACATGAACTTCGCGAGCGCCGCGCTGCTTGCCCTGCTTGTCGAGCCCGGTGTGGGGCCATGGGTCGTCGGAGACGTACGCCAGGCGATCTACCGCTTCCGCGGGGCGTCGCCCTTTAACATGAGCCGCTTCGGTGAGCGCTTCGCAGGAGCCGAGACCACGGATCTCGAGGTCAACTACCGCTCGGGCGGTCGGATCGTGAGCCTTTTCGAGGCCTTCGGTGCAACCATGGCCGCAAGCCCGTTCGCGTCGCAGAAGCCATTGGACCCCAGTCGCGGCGCGGACACCGGGCGCGTCGACTACCAGGTGGCTGCGACCCGCGAGGCGGAGGCCGAAGGTATAGCCCAGGCCATAATTTCGCGTTCGACGGAGCCGGGTGGCTTCCGCCGCCATGCCGTGCTGGCGCGGACCCACGGCGTCCTGGCATCGCTCGCGGCGCACTTCGAGCGCGCCGGGGTCCCGGCCCTCTATTTCGGGGACTTCTTCGAACGCGGGGAGATCCGCGACCTGCTGTCTTTGCTCTCGGTTGCAGGGGAGCCGGATGGCGTCGGGCTGCTGCGGCTCGCGCAGGTGGCACGCTATGCGGTCCCGGTGCCCGATCTCCTGGCCGTATTCCGGTTCCGGGAGCAATCCGACCTCACGATGCTCGCGGCGCTGCGGCGGCTGGGTGAGGTTCAGTTATCCGCGGAGGGACGCCCGGGCCTCGAGCGGCTTGGGCTCGAGCTGAGCGGTGTCAGCCATGCCACAGCCGCCCATGAGCTGCTGTCGGATCACCTCTTCGGACGAGGCGCGGTCTACGAGCCGCCCTTCTCCGGCGACGACGTCGCGGCCCAGCAGCGACGCCTCGCGGCCTACCAACTGCTGCAGCTGACCTTCGCGTTCCGGGTCGGCCACGGTCGGGACTCCAAGCGGGCGTTCCTGGACCATGTCCGCCGGCTCGAGGTGCTCGACGAGGAAAAGGAACTTCGGCGGCTGCCGGCTGCAGCGGCGGGAATCGACGCGGTGCGGCTGATGACCGTGCATGCCGCCAAGGGCCTGGAGTTTCCGATCGTCCACATCCCGTCGGTGAGCGCGTCCTACTTCCCGGCCTCCGGCCGCGCGGATCCGTGCCCCGCCCCGCCCGGCCTTGTCGACGACGACCCATTGATGGCGCCCGAGGCCGAGGAGGAGAGCCTGTTCTTCGTGGGCCTGTCCCGCGCCCGTGACGAACTGGTGATCTCCCGTGCGCTCCGCTACGGCGGCGCGTCGCGCCCCAAGCCATCGCCGATCATGGCGCCTATCCTCAACCGGCTTCCCGCAGGTCGCGACAATCCGCCTTCCTGGCAGGAGATCGGGGTTGGCGCGCCGGCCTTCGGCTCCCTTGCGACGAGTGGCCCGATCGGCGCCGAGCTCAGCGTCTATGCGGTCGAGGACTACATCGCGTGCCCGCGCCGCTACTACTACGGCGAGGGGCTGGGGCTTTCGAGCCGCTTGGCCTCGACGCCGTACCTACGGTTCCACAGCGTGATCCGGTCCGGGCTGGGTTTTCTCCGTGACCCCGCTGCGGATCGCTCGGGCCTCGCAGCGCACATCGACGAGGCCTGGACGGCCTCCGGCCCGGCGGAGCATCCGGCGGCCAGCCACTACCGCGCCGCCGCAGAGCGCATGCTCGGCACAGCCGCCGGACTGATGTCCGGCCAGGCGCTGGGTGTGGAGCGGCGCCTCCTGGTGTCCGGCGTGGCCATCGTTGTCCGGGCAGACCACATCCAATCGGTCGACGGCCGGATCCATGTCCACCGCCTCAAGGCAGGACGCCTTGCCAAGGCCGAGACCCCGAAGACCCGCTACGGCCTCCTGCAGGCCGTGGTGGCGCGCGACGAGGGACAGGGCGTCGGCTTCAGTCATGTGTCATTGGTCACCGGCGAGAGCCGTGACGGCACTTTGGCCGCGGACAAGATCGCCAAGACCGTCGACGAAACGGCCGGCGCGCTCGACGGGATCTCCGCCGGGCGCTTCGACCCCGTGCGAAACCCCCGCAATTGCCCCACCTGTCCCTTCTTCTTCATCTGTCCGACCGACGGCATCCCCGCCTGACCGGCCTTTTCGCGGAGGCCGATTTCCGGTTCGCCCGGGCGGCGCCTTGAACCTCATGCGGCAGCGGATTGCAGCCGTTTTGAGCACAAGGACCTTCCCCAATGTCAGAACTGAAGCTGTTCCTGCAGTTCGAGGGCCATCGCCCCATCGAACTGATCCAACTCCCCGAGTCCGCCACGGCTGGAGATGTCCTCCGCGCTGCGGCCGGTCACGGGGCCATCGTCGAGGAAGCGTTCGTCTTCCTCGTGGACATCGAGGAACCTCTGGGCCCGGACGAGTTCCTGCACGCGCGTGGCGTGAAGGACCGGCACCGCGTCCATGTCCACCGGTGCCGCAAGATGAAGGTGGCTCTCACCTTCGTCGACACGACGGCGCACCACCAGTTCGTCCCCTCGGCCACCGTGGAGACCGTCAAGCGCTGGTTCGTCCACCACCTCAAGATGTCGTCGGTCGATGCCGCCGAGCATGTCCTGCAGGTGAGCGGCACGACCGAGCGGCCGGACCCGGACGTGCAGATCGGTTCGCTGGTCCACGGTGCGTGCGCGCTCGCCTTCACCCTGGTCCCCACCAAGCGGATCGAGGGCTAGGCATGGACGCGCCGACCCTCCGCCGACCGGATGAGCAGGCGTTCCTCGACGAGGTGGAGGGCGGCGCGTTCCAGCTCGCCCTCCACCTCGGACGGTGGAGGCTCGTCGGAATCCAGTGGCCGCTGGTGGACATCGAGGTCGCCGCCGCGCCCAGACCGGGCGCGCCGACGGCTTACGGCTTCCGCTTCGATTGCAGCGGCTATCCCCAGGCGCCGGCCACCGGTCGGCCGTGGGACGTCGCGGTCGCCGCGCCGCTTCCTGTAGCCAAGTGGCCCGGCGGGCGCTCGCGCGTGCCCGCGGTGTTCCGACCGGACTGGAAAGGCGGCGCCTGCCTCTACCTGCCGTGCGACCGGGAGAGCATCGTCGGTCACGAGAACTGGCGCAGCGAACATCCCGCGCAGATCTGGAAGCCCGAACGCGGCCTGCAGCTCTACCTGGAGGTCCTCCACGAGCTGCTCGACTCCCATGACTACACGGGGGTGCGCGGTGGTTGACCAGATCGTCATTCCGCGTGACCAGTGGCTGAGCCTCCTGGCCGAGCTGCGGCGCCGCGGGCGCGGCCGCCACGAGAGCGGCGCATTCCTGCTGGGCCATCGCGACGGGGACCGCCGCGTCTTCAAAGGCTGCGTCTTCTACGACGACCTCGACCCGAAGGCCTACAGCACCGGGGTCTGCGTGCTCTACGCCGACGCTTTCGACACCCTCTGGGGCCTTTGCCGCCAGACCGGGCTTACCGTCATCGCCGATGTCCACACCCACATGGGCCATGCCGGCCAGAGCCCCGCAGACCGGGAGAACCCGATGATCGCCCGGGCGGGTCATCTCGCCATCATCGTGGAGCGGTTTGCGCGGGACCCGGTCTGGCGCCACCGCCTGGGCCTCTACCGCTACGAGGGCGCTCACTGCTGGACCGACCTCGGGGGCCTCGCCGCCCGCCAACATCTCAAGACAGGGACATTTGCCTGATGGAAAATCTGCTCGACATCGAACGGCCCGACAGCCTGAGCCGGGTCGTCAAGATGGCGCTCGACACCGGCGAGGTCGCCACCGTGGGCGAAGGCTATGCACTCTTCGCCAAGTACCGCATGACCGTCGCCGTCTCGCCGGAGGCGGCCCACTCGCCGGCGCACCAGGCGGCCCTGCTGACCATGGTCAACACGGGGCGGCGCGCCCTACTGGGGGGTATCCAGGTTGCAGGCGATCTCGCCGTCCCGTTGTTGCTGCCCTTGCCCGGCCTCGGGGCGACACTCGCGGAAGCCGTCGCGCGGCTCGGGGGGCGGTTGGCAATGGGCGCCGCCTGGACCGATGCGCCGCTGGTCCGACTCGGGGCAGGTGGGGGCGAAGGCGCGCCCGCGACCCTCCAGGTCACCTTCGGCGACTGGCGGGGCGGCGTCTTTCCCGCCGGCGAGGGCGAGCGGTTGTCCGAAGAAGCCAGCGCGATTCCGGCTGCGATCCTGGCTGGCGCGCTCGCGGTCGGCGAGATCTTCCAGCGCCTGCGCGGCAACCCCATGGCGGCCGAGCGGGAAGTGGGTCTTTCGCTCTGGGCGCTTGGAGCGCCATGGCGCGGGGCGGCGGGGCCCTTGCACTACGTCGTGCCCTCGCGGCTCTGGATCCTGGGGCTGGGCCACCTTGGCCAGGCCTTCCTCTGGGTGCTCGGTCTCCTGCCCTATTCCGACCCCGGGAAGGTCGAGCTGACGCTGCAGGACTTCGACCGGCTTGCGCTTGCCAACGACAGCACATCGGTGCTGACCAGCCCGCCGATGGTGGGCGCCCGCAAGACCCGGGAGATGGGCGCCTGGGCAGAGGCGCGGGGATTCTCGACGCGTCTGGTCGAGCGGCGGTTCGACGGCGACGTTCGGCTGCAGGAGGACGATCCGCGCGTGCTGTTCTGCGGGGTCGATAACCGCATTGCGCGCGCCGCGCTCGAAGACGTGGGCTTCGACCTGGTGGTGGAGGCCGGCCTCGGCGGAGGGCCCCAGGAATACCTCGCAATGCAATTGCACACCTTCCCGGGGACCGTCTCGGCACGCGCTCGGTGGGGCGACGAGGTGGCTTTGGCTCGACCCTCGACCGTGGCTCCGGCCTATGACGATCTTGCGCGTCGGGGCGTCGACAAGTGCGGGCTCGTCGAGTTGGCCAGCCGGACCGTGGGAGCGCCCTTTGTCGGGGTCGTGGCGGCCGTGCTGGCGGTCATGGAGGTCACCCGCCGTCTCAATCGCGGGGAGGGATGCGAAGTCCTCGACCTGACCCTTCGCGACCCTGCTCTCCGCCGTGTCGTCGCCGGGCCGCGGCTGCGGCGCTTCAATCCGGGGTTTGGCGACCTGGCAGGGTAGTGCCGGGCGCCGCGACAGGCCGCCCTTGGGGACGGAACGCGCAGCTAGCGTCGGGTCCTGTACGCAATGAGGTCGTCGCGGGTGATGCCGTCGGCGGGGACGAGCTTGTAGTGCTTCTCGTCGACGATCCTCACCTGGTCATCCTCCACGGTGAGCTCGAAGATGGCGATGCGGTCGTTGTCCATGAACTGTGCGGAGATCGACCGACAGACGAGATCGGGGAATTTCTCGGCGCAGCAGGCGATATCCTGCTTGGCCTGCACGACCGAGAGCTGGTCGGCGCCGCCCTTGGCCTGGACCGGGACGACATAATGCACGCCGTTGCGGTCGACGCCGACGTAGACCTCGTCGATCTCGATCTGGCCGACCCCTTTCACCGTGGTGCGCAGGTGGTTCTGCAGGGAGTAGGCGGTGATGCCCAGGAAGGTGTCGATGAGGCGGTTGTAGCGGACCTTCGCCAGCAGGGCCTGTTCGTCGTTCAGCGCATAGGCGGCGATGATCTCCGGCGTGGCGTCGGGGATCTTGACCGTGACGAGGTCCCGGTTGGGGAGGATCCGGTTGATGCGGACCAGGCAGAACCGGTAGCGGGCGCGCCCGGTCCCCTCGACGATCCACTCCATCCCTTCGGGCTGGGTGGCCAGCACGCTGTCCGGCATCGGCATGCGGTAGCGGATGGAATAGACGACATCGCCGAGGTTCTTCGGCAGCTTGATGTCGAGCTCGGCGGCAGCGCGCTCGAGATCCTCGCGTTCGAAATCAAGGACGATGTTCCCGGCGGCGTAGGCTCCGAAGGATTCTCCGAAGAAGATGCGTTCGACCAGCGCCTTGTACCGGTTGAGCTCGACCTTCGGCTCGCTCATCCGGTGGCGACCTTGCGCAGGGCCTGAAGCTCCGCCTCGATCTCGTACTGCTTGCGCTTGGTGGCGCCGCTGTGGCGGTCGCGCTTGCCGTTCGGCGCCGCGACGCCGAAGTGCCGGGCGGCCTGCGTGACCGTCAGACCGAGCAGGGCGGGATCGCCGAGATCCTGGGTCTCCTGCGGGCGTTTGCGCCGCTCTCCAATGGCGAGCGCGACCTGGTCGGCGACGGCCTTGGCGAGCGGCGGGGGGACGGCATTGCCGATCTGGCGGGCCCCGTGCCACTTGGTGGCGTGCAGCCGGAACCAGTCGGGAAAGCCGTGCAGGCGGGCCATCTCGCGGACGGTGACGCAGCGCGCGTGCCGGTAGTGCACGGGACGGGGGCTGGTGAATGCGCCCCGCGCGGCGTCGGTGCCGGCGCGCAGGGTGTTGCTGAGACCGTCGGGCGCCAGCTTGTAGAAGCGTGAGATCGGCTCGACCGAACCGGGATCCGTGGCGGCGAAGCGACGGCGGGAGATCGTCGTGTGATCCGTGCGCGTGCTGGACGTCAGCAGGTTCGGGTCCCAGCGGCGCGGATAGGAGAAGTCGTCCTCGCCGTTGTGGGAGCCGCGCATCGACCGCGCATAGGCGCCGGGCTTTCCCCAGCGCTTGGTGCGCGCTGCGTCGCCGTCCAGCAGTTCGACAAAGCTCTCGGCATCGGGAAGATCGTCCAACGCATCCTTGCAGTTCGGGCCCGTCGGGAGATCGCCCGGCTTGCGGGCGTCCGCGGGCCTGTGGGTCGGGAGGGGGTAGGTCGGGTTGGGAAGCCCCTTGCGGGCGCCGAACAGGATCAGGCGCTGGCGATGCTGCGGGACGCCGTAGTCGGCGGCGTCCAGCACCTTCCAGGGCAGCCGGACCTCGTAACCGACCTCGTCGAAGGCCGCGATCAGCTCGTCCAGGAATTTGCGATGACGCCCGACGGTCAGGCCCTTTACGTTCTCGAAGACGAAATAGGAGGCGCGTAGCTCGGCGACGAGGCGCACGAAGTCGCGGACCAGCGAGTTGCGCGGATCGTCGAGGACACGATGTCCGATCAGGGAGAAGCCCTGACAGGGCGCGCCACCGAAGACCACATCGACGGGGCGGAGGCCGATCCCCGACGCGCGACGGATGTCGGCCGCCGTGAGCGCCGAAACCGACGTCGGGATCATGGCGCAGTCCGGGAAGTTGAATTTGTGCACGGCGCAGTGGACCGGATCGATCTCGACCGCGGCGACCACGTCGAAACCGGCCTGCTCGAAACCCAGGCTCAGGCCGCCGGCTCCGGCAAACAGGTCGATGCCGATGGGGCGTGCCATGGTGTCCTCGCGACTCGTGTTCGCAAGCTTACAGTTCGACTTTTGTGCTGTCGATCGGATTTTTCAGCGCAGGTCTGCCGAGGGTGCCGACGAGGCGGCTTTCGAGGACGGCCGGATCGCGAATCTCGCACTGCCAGAGCGTCAGGACCGTCCAGCCGTCCGCGATCAGGGCCGCCTCGTTCCCGGCGTCGCGGGCGCGGTTACGCTCCAGCTTCGGCAGCCAGAACTCCGGCCGGCTCTTCGGTGGCTGGCCGATCCTGCAGCCGTGGGCGTGCCAGAAACAGCCGTGGACGAAGATCGCGACGCGGCGCCCGGGAAGGACGATGTCGGGCTTGCCCGGCAGGTCCTTACGGTGGAGGCGGAAGCGGTAGCCCATCCGATGGAGGAGGCGCCGGACGATCAATTCGGGCGCGGTGTTCCGGTCCCGGATACGGGACATCAGCGCGCTGCGGGATTGTACGGTGCGGTTGTCGACCATGTCTGCCAAACGCGCGGAGCGATCCCTTGGGTTGACCGGCCCGGTCCGCGGACGTCACCCGACGACGCGGTAGTGCCGCTCCATCGTCTTGGCGACCGTCCCCTCGGCCGCATCGACCTCCAGCAGGAGCATCGCGATGGTCGTGTCGTCCAGCGCCTTGGCAGCGATCGAGATGATCGGCAGCGTCGCGAACTGGTGCTTCGCCGCCGCGTAGTTCCCGAGGATCTGCGCCGCCGAGACGGTCTCCTTCGGACTCTTCGACTTGGCTTCGACGCAGATCGCGAACTGTTCGCCCTCGGCGTTCAGGCCGACATAGACCTCGTCGATCTCGGTCGGGATTCCTGTGCCTTTGATCGAGGTCTTCCAGTGGCTCTGCAGGGAATAGACCGACAGGCCGAGGAAGACGCCGACCAGGTTGTTGTAGCGGATGCGGGCCAGCAGGGCCTGTTCGTCGCGGCGCGAATGCCGCTCGACCAGGAGGGGCAGGGCATTCGGGATCTCGATGACGGCCAGGCCGGGCGCAGGATGGATCCGATCTTCTCCGACAGGGAGCAGCCGGAAGGCGTAGCGGCCCTTGCCGAGCGTGTGGATGTGCCACGCCTTCCCGAGCGGCGCCTCGGTCTGGATGTCTTCGGGCAGCATGCCGCGACCCTGGAGATTGTACTTCAGGTCGTAGGTGTTTCCGGTGTTGCCGATCGCGGTCTGCGCACGGCGCTGATCCTGGGTAGCGAAGGTGTACTCGCCAGCCTCGTTGGGTCCCCGGGCCTTGGCTTCGTCGAACACGATCCGCCAGATCCGATCGTATTGCCGTCGCTCGTCGATGTGGGCGCGGATTGCGCTCTCGTTCTGTCCGGCATGATTCTTCCGGACCGTTCCCACGGTGCTCGGCGAAAGTCCCAGACGTCGGGCAAGCGCGCGCGGCGCTTCGGCAGGCGCGGACACGACAGCCCACATCTCGTCGAACGTCAGATCCCGATAGGTTCGCGACATACGACTCTCATGGTTGCGCGACAGCCGGCGGGACCTTGTCCCTGGTGGGGCGTGGAGAGTCGAGTCCGAGCGGGGAATGGGCCAGCCGCCGGCGGATCGCAGCCACGTCAGGTCGTCGTGGAGTGCCCTGGACGGCGCTCCGGGGATTCGTCCGCGGGGCAGGCGGCCAGCCGGTCCAGCAGGCGCAGGCAGTCCATATAGTTGTAGGACGAGAAGAACTTCCCCGCCGCGCGCAGATCGGCCGCCTGCTCAGGACTGGCCCGTTCGGTCTCCAGTGTCTGGAAACGCGCGACGCAGGCGCGCCTCAGCGCCGCCAGCCGGGCATGAAGCTGGCCCGCAACGATGATGTCGTCGGGGGTGGCAAGGTTCTCGAACGTGAAGCTGGGGTGCGCGGTGCGCCAGTATTCGATGATGTTGCGCGTCACGGTCGGCACGTAGAACGGATCCGCCTCGTCCTGAAACCAGACGGTCTGGGCCTCGAAGGTCTTGAACGGGTGGAGATCCTGGTAGGCGCGGCACAGATCGTTCTCGTCCAGCACGGTGTCGGCGATGTCGTTCAGGTAGTCGACCTGGATCCGCGCGGCGAGACGCGGGTCGTCCACGATGAACTTGGTGATCCGGTAGGACACCGAAGCCATCCTCAAGGCGAGGTCGGGGTTCTGCTCCAGCCAGGTCCCGGACGCGAACCAGCCGCACTGGATGAGGCCGAGGTACTCCGCCGAGTTCTCCATCAGCGCCCCGTGTTCCAGCAGATCCATCGAGGAGATCAGGGAGCGGAATTTCAGCTTCTCCAGGGTGAGCCGCGAGGGCGTTCCTCCCACTTGGAAGTCGGCTTTCCCCTTGACCATCGTCATGACGGTCTGGAGTTCCTTCGCCTGGACGTGGCGGAACGGTCGCGCATCGGGCGCGGCCGACTGGATGCGTGACAGGAAGGGAAGGATCGCATCGTCCTTCGCGTGAGTGACCCGCCGCCCGGATACATACATCGCGATCTGCGCCAGGGCCTCGTTGTGCGAGCGCCCCAGATCGCGGAGTTCGCGATAGGATCGTACGCGCTGGAACGCCCCCGGAAACAGGCGTCGGCGGGTCATCAGCCCAAAGCCGACGAAGAGATCGTGCAGCACAAAGGCCTTGATGCCGTGGGGGTTGGCGCCCCGCTTGATCAGGGCCGATGGCGTGATGGACAGCACATCGATCTCGCCCCGCTCCAGAGCGTCCAGGCCGTCGTCGGGGGTGTACCGGCGGAAGGTCGGTCGGATCCCGGCCTCCTCGAACCACGCCAACCGCTGAGCGATGAAGGCCTGGGTGTGATCGACGTAAGGCATCACCCCGAAGCGGACCGACCGGCTGGTCGTCTCCTGAATGTTGAAGTCGCCGGCGGGTGCCCGGGCGAGCGGGGGGACCGTGATCTTCGTGGCGCCGGCCGCCGGCCGCGGCGAGACAATGCGGTCGGCCGCCCGGACCTGCAGCGCTTTGAGAACAGCCGAGACAAGAGGCGCGAACCCGCCGAGGACGGTTGCGAGAGCGACCAGCGCAATCCCCTCGTTCCCTTTCAGGAACTCCTCGGCGCCGGCGATCGGATCGCCCGGATTGATAAACATCGGCAGTCCCGCCCCAAGACCGGAGAACGACGGTAGCGAACGATGTTGTTTGGCGCCACCCGGGGCCAACTTCTCGGCCGGACGATTGGCGACGGCCGGAGATTACGCGATGGGCGGAGCCCCGATGTGGCTCGCAAGCTCATCCAGGGTCATGAAGACGACGCCGAAGCTTTCCGTGAGCCAAGCGCGATTGACGGCGTCCAACACAGAGGGACCACCGGCTTTTTTGCCGTGGTCGTTGGTGCAGAACACATCGTGTCGGTGGCCGATGTGGGCGGCCACGGCGTCGCCGTCGGCCCACTCGCCGACGGCCTTCGCGACCTCCTTGGTCTCTTGGTCGTTCGAGGTCAGTCCGAGAGCGCGGAAGAGGTCGATGCCCGCGACCTGGTCGGAGCCGGCAAGCCTACGCGCGAGCGACCAGGCACGGGCGCCGCCCACGCCGCGCGCCTCGATGGCGAGGGCCGCCGCGTGCGAGCGGTCGAGGCGCGCCTGGAGTTCGTCATCGGGTTGGTCGTCCAACGCAAAACCTGCCGCCGGATCCAGCACCTGCAGTCCGATCCGCGGAAGCCGGATCGCCTTGAACCCGAGCTCTCGGAGCCGGGTGACCAAGGTCACAAGCTGGGGATGCAGGCTAGGCCGGGCGCTGTGATCCAGGGTCAGGTTGACGTGGATGCCGTGTGTGCCATCCGGCAGTGTCACGGCGGTCGTCATCCTGGTCTTCAGTTGCATGGCGCCGAAGGTCGGAGCCCGGGCGACTCTGGCGACTCCTTCGAGGGTCACCAACGTTTCGGAAAAGAAACCACACAGGCGGCCCGCCAGGATCGCGTCGCGGATCGCAATCGCGGCCGGCGCATGGCCCACGGCCAAAGTGCCGAGTGCGTTGGTATCGAAGGTGACCTTCATGCGGGCGGCCACTCACCTCAACGCGGCATGTTCGCCAGATGGTCCCGGCTGATGGCTTCGACCTGAAGCCGCAGGCCTTCGACATGTTGGACGAGCCAAGCCAGCTCTTCGTCGCTGATCTTGTAGTGCGGCGAATAGCGGGCGTCGACGTAGGCGCGCCGCAGAAGTTCCCAGGATCGTTGTTCGAACCGCGTCTCGCGGGGCCAGGCAGATATGAGGGACGGCGCCAGCCGCTCGGCCTGGGAGCGGAGGAAGTTCAGCTTGTGGGACTTCGGGCTGTAGAGCGTCAGGACCAACTGCACACAGTGGTAGAGGCGCTCAGCGGTTTGGTGGAGATCGAATGCAGCAACGTTCGACGCGCCATCTCTGATCGCATGATCCGCCTGACGCGCGTATTGGCCGGCACTTGCGTACCATTGGTCGAAATAGCCTTGCGCTTCAACCTGCGCATCCTCGGGCGACAGTGGTTCAGAGTGTTCGAAGGGATGGTCCGGCGCCTCGTAGAGGGCGATGCCGTCGCGGACGATGTCGACGAAGAAGGGGCGGCCGCGCTTCAGTTGCTTGTTCACGTCGGCGAGGTCGTGGACGATGAAGTTCGCCGGCGCCGTCAGCTCGTGGGTGATCTGGTAGGCGGTCAGGAGATGGTCGTCGGCCTTGCCCCAATAGTCCGGGAGGTCGGTGAGCTCGTCATGGTTCACGACGACCAGCAGATCGTAGTCGGACTTGTAGCCGCCTTTGGGATCATCGACCCAGTCACCGCGCGCATAGCTGCCGAACAGGATGATCTTCAGGATGCGGCCGGCTTTACGGTGCGGCGCGTTGCGGCCTTTGAGGGCGTCCTCGAACTCTGCGAACAGGATCTCCACGATCCGCGTGAGCTCGCGTCGCTTGCCGTCCGGCAGATGGTCGAGGCTGGTCTTCACTGCTCTTCTGTCCCGTGAACCGGCCTCGGTGACAAGGCGGGGCTTGGGCCGCAGTTGGATTGTCTGCGTCTGGCGAGTCTGGATGAGTCGCTGGGCGGCGTCTTCTTCGGTCGGGCCAGCGCTGACGCGGCCTCTCGTGGCTTGATCTGGTCGGGTCCGGTCCTCCCGCAACGGCGGGCTTGGCTTTCTTCCCCTGGTCCCTTCAGGCCCATTCCTCGCGAGGCAGGAAAGCCAGGCCTTCGCCGTCCTCCGCTGCGCTGCGGGCCTTAGGGCTGCGGGTGGCCCTTTTGGACCTACGACTTCGGGATCGCCATCGAGGCCGCGGCAGTCGCGGCACGACAGATCAGGAGACTTACCATGGCGAACATCGGCACCTTCACCAAGACTTCCGACGGCTACACAGGCGTCATCCATACCCTCACCATGAACCTCAAGTCGGTCCAGTTCCGCCCGACCGACAAGACGGAAGGCAAAGGCCCCGACTACCGCGTGATGGCCGGCGCCGCCGAACTCGGCGTGGCGTGGAAGAAGACCGCCAAGAACGAGCGGGACTACCTTTCGGTCAAGCTGGACGCCCCCAGCCTGCCGCGGGAGATCTTCGCCAAGCTGTTCGACAGCGAAGACGGCTACGACTTGGTGTGGTCCCGTCCCCGGCCCAAGGACAAGACCGCTCCGAAGGCTCCGGCCGAATGAGACAAGCGCGCCCCACCGGGATCCGGTGGGGCGTTTCTTTCTGACCTCAGGGAGGGAGGCTTTGACGCGCGCCGGCATCGGCGCGCGTCATCGTCTGTGCGCGTCTTGGCGGCCTCATCCGATGGCGTCCCCGCCACACGGGTCGCGCGGTGATATAATTCGCCAGTTATGGCGAATTATTGGGATAAACAGACGTAACTCGTCAAAAATGGCGAATTGATTGATTTCATATCATTCGCCAGAATTGGCGATTTAAGTTGACTTTTGGCGTTAAGTCGCCATATGTGGCGAATTATGAAATTCGGCCCTCTCGCCACCGACGAACTTATCCTTTCCGAGCTGGGCCGGCGGCTGGAGGCCGAGCGTCTGGCGCAGGACCTCACTCAAGCCCAACTGGCCGCACAGGCCGGGGTGTCCAAGCGCACGGTCGAGCGCCTTGAGGGCGGCCAATCCAGCGCGATCGCCAACCTGATCCGCTGCCTTCGGGCCCTGGACCGTCTCGACGGGCTGGACGCCTTGCTGCCGGAGCCTCAGCCGAACCCGGTCTCGGTCCTGAAGCTGCGCGGAAAGACCCGTCAGCGCGCGCGCCCGAGCGCGGAGGTCCGGCCAGGCGGCAAGCCCTGGGCCTGGGGTGACGAGCGGTGAGCACGCTCGCGGAGGTCCGTCTGTGGGAAACCCCGATCGGGGCGGTCTCTCTGCCTGACGACAGCGATGTGGCGACCTTCGCCTACACGTCGGAGTTCCAAGGCAGCGGCATCGAGATCGCGCCATTGATGATGCCGTTGGGACGAAGGACCTTCAGCTTCCCGGCGCTCCCGCGACGCAGCTTCCATGGTCTCCCGGGGCTGCTCGCGGACTCCCTGCCGGACCGCTACGGAAACCTGCTCATCGACGCTTGGCTGGCCACCCAGGGCCGTGTGGGCGACAGCTTCAACGCGGTCGAACGTCTCTGCTACACGGGTTCACGGGGCATGGGGGCGCTGGAGTTCGCGCCGGCCGAAGGGCCCAATCTGCAGGCCGCGACCCGGCTCGACATCGGGGCCCTGGTCGAGCTGGCCTCCGAGGTGCTGACCCATCGCGCGGATCTGCAGGTCTCCTTCGCCGGCGCGGATAAGGCCGACGGCCTGCGCGACATCCTGCGCGTCGGAACCTCGGCGGGCGGCGCGCGCGCCAAGGCGGTGATCGCCTGGAACCGGGACACCAACGAGGTGCGCTCCGGCCAGGTCGCCGCGGGCGAAGGCTTCGGCTACTGGCTACTGAAGTTCGACGGGGTGGCGGACAACCGGGACAAGGAGCTCGCCGACCCGAAAGGCTTTGGCGCGGTGGAGTACGCCTATTCGCAGATGGCCCGGGCGGCCGGCATCGCGATGACCGAGACCCACCTTCTGGGGGAGGGCGGACGGCGCCACTTCATGACCCAACGCTTCGATCGCCTGCCGGGCGGCGGCAAGCTGCACGCGCAGACCCTGGCGGCCATGGCGCACTACGACTTCAACAATCCTCTGGGGTATTCGTACGAGCAAGCCATGCTGGCGATCCGTCAGCTGGGCCTTCCCACCGCGACGGTCGAAGAGCAGTTCCGGCGGATGGTATTCAACGTCATCGCCCGCAACCAGGACGACCACGTCAAGAACATCTGCTTCCTGATGGACCGGACCGGCGCCTGGAGCCTGTCGCCGGCCTACGACATCACGTGGAGCTACAACCCGATCGGCAAGTGGACGGATCGCCACCAGATGTCGGTCAACGGCAAGCGCGACGGCTTCGAGCGCGAGGACTTCGAAGCCGCCGCGCGGTCGGCGTCGCTGAATGCGGCGCGCGCCCGAAAGGTTGTCGAGGACGTCCGCGAGGCGGTGGCGGCGTGGTCGACGTTTGCGGAGGCCGCGCAGGTCAGCGACAGGTTGCGGGCCCAGATCGACCCGACACTGCGGCTTACCTGGCGCTAGGGTAGGGCTAGGGTAGCGTTAAGCAGGAATAGGTACGGATACCTATTGGGAAAGGGGTATCCCGCGCACTGCGGTCCACAGGACTTCGTCTCCCAGCGCCCGAACACGCGATGGCAGTGGTCGATGGGAAGCGCCGCCGCCTTCAAGAGTTTCTTGGCGCGATCGGGCGCTGCCCCAACGTCGGCGCCCGTCATCCCGGGATTGCAATTGAAGGCGTGGCGCGGCACAGGGCGCACCATGCCTCGCCGACGTCCCGATCGCGCGCAAACGATGCGCTCCCGCCGGCTATGGTGGACCCGCAACGGCGCCTTCGTGCGCGGCATGATGGCCGGTGTCGCGTTGACGCTGGCCATCACTTGGATCGTCCGCCTGGTGCTCGAACACCACTAGCCGACGATCGGATCGGCGCGGGTCGACAGGCCGTCAGGTGTCGACCGATCCAAAATGCGCGCGGTCAAACCCAGACGTTCAAGGGCCCGGTTGGGGCGGACCGAAGGTCCGGCGGGTGGACCGCGCGGGACGTAGGTCTACGTCTCGCGCGGTCCGAGGGGAGGGGCCAGTTTGAGCGGCAGTGGTCTAGGGCAGGATAGCCTTGGCGGCGGCGGGTCTTTACGCGGAGCGGTCGGTGGCGAATTTCAATGTCCGCGTCACGGACGAATTGGCGGCAAGGTTCGACGCCTGGGCCGCTGGCCAGGGGGGACGCTCGCCGGCTCTTCGCCACCTGATCGAAGCCGCGTGCCCGCCGGTCGGTGCAGCCCCGAGCGGCGGCCGACTTGGACACCGGCCGGTGAAGCTGACCGTCCGGCTGGCGGCCCGCGATGCGGTCGATCTGGACGCCGTGGCGAGGGACCTGGGGCTGACGCGGAACGCTTGGTCGGCCGCCCTCATCCGCCGGGCCCTGCAGGGTCGGCCGACCTTCCGGCGGTCCGATGAACTGGTCCTGCTGGCGACCCTGAGCGAGCTCCGGCGGATCGGCGTCAACGTCAACCAGATGGCCCGGGCGCTGAACACCGCGGTCTTGGAAGGCCGGGTGTTGGACACCCAGCTGACCGCGGTCGACGACTTTCGGCGTGAGCTGCGCGCGCACCTGGGCGGACTGCACGAGGCATTCGAGGGCAACCTGACCTACTGGGCGACGGGCCTGTGAGCGACTTCCAGATGGTGGTCGGATTCGAGGACGTCTGGCGACCGCCGGCGGGCGTGCGGACCCGACGCCCCACACCCGTCCTTGGTCGCGTGGCCGCCGCCGCGGCGGTTCGGTCAAAGCTCGCGCGGGTTGTGGCGCGGGCGCCGGAGGTGATGGTGAAGGTGGCCGGTCGGACCCGCGATGGTGGCCATCTGGCGGCGCACCTCAGCTACATCACCCGCAACGGGGAACTCCCGGCGGAGGGCCGGGGTGGACTTGAAGTGACCGGCGCCCAGGAGGTTTCGGAGGTGGCGGACGGCTGGTCGATCGCGGCAGAGTTGGACAGTCGGCGGCGGTCCAGTTCGCCGTTCAGTGTGTCGATGATCCTGTCGATGCCGGCGGACACCGAGGCGACGCGGCTGCGCGATGCGGCGCGCGCCTTCGCGGCCGAGCAGTTCGGGGACCATCACGACTACCTGTTCGCGCTACATACCGACACGCGTCATCCGCACGTGCATCTCACGGTCCGCGCGCTAGGGGATCACGGCGAGCGACTGAACCCGAAGAAGACCGATCTTCAGGCCTGGCGCCAAGCGTTCGCTGAGCAATTGCGGATACGAGGAATTGAGGCTGAGGCGACGCCGCGGCGGGCGCGGGGGATCACGCGCAAGCCCGAGCGGACGGCGATCCGGAAGATCCGAGAACGGCACGACGCCGGGGTTGGTGGTCAGCCGAAGGCCCTGCGCGGCGCCTACAAGGATGCAGCCAAGGCTGCCTTCGGCGGGGACGCGGCGGTCCGGCCCTGGGAGACGAGGATGCAGGTGACCCAGGTTGCGATCCGCCGGCTCTATCTCCAGCAGGCCGGCGTCCTCTTGAAATCGAACGACCCGGAGGACCGTGCGTTGGGCGAGCGCGTCGTAGCCTTCGTTCGCGAGATGCCGCAGCCGGACAGCCAGCGGTTGGCGCTCGCGCGAGAGCTGCGCGCGGCTAATCGTGCTTTGGATCGTGGCCAGCCCGGGAGTGGCACCGACCGGTCACGCTGACCGGCGCGGGAACTGAGGGGCCGGGTTGGCATACGGCCGCGCTGGACATGTATTTCTTCGATCTGGTGGAAGCGGGCGACCCCGAGCAGTCCGCCGAGGTGCGCGAGCTCGGCCAATGGATGATCGAGAACATCCGGCTCCCGGGCAACTTGAAGAAGAAGATCGAGGCCAAGCTCGCTGACCCGCCCTGATGGTGGCCGATCGCCGTGGGCCCGCCGGCGGCGTGGTGCAGTTTCGGATCATCGATCTGGACGAGTTTGCCGGCGCATTGCGGTAGGCTGGCGATATGGGCGAGGCCAAGCGACGACGTCTGACGCTGATGAAGTCGGCCTGCATCTGCGGGTCAAGTCGGCGGGCTGTTGAGTGCTGCTACCGCGACGGAGAATGGTGCAGGGCGCCGGCGGATCTGGGCCTCCGCCGCCTGCCACCCGGGACCACGGTGGCCAAGTGTTACATGCGCGAGCTGGGGTCGTGCGAGGGCGGTATTTCGCGAGAACACCTGATCTCCGAAGGCGTCATCCGGATCCTGAAGTCGGAGGGCGATTTCTCCGTCTCCGGATTGCCGTGGCTGGAGGCGGGCGAGACGAAGATACTTGAGCCGGGCAACCTTACAGCCAACTGTCTCTGCCGCCGGCACAACAGCGCCTTGTCACCGCTCGACGATGCGGCGGTCCGGTTCTTCGCCGCGCTTCGGTCCGGATTGGAGCGCGAGGCCTATTCAGGCCAGGCTTTGATCAGTGGCCATGACATCGAACGATGGCTGCTGAAGACCGCTAAGGCGCTGGCCGCGTCGCGCAATCTGACCCACGGCGGCGAGCGGCTGTCCGGCGTGTTCGCCAGTGACATCGGCGTGGTCGATCTGCTCGACGATCCTGGGCGGTGGCCGGAGAACGCGGGGCTCTACTGCGTCATGCCCGAGGGGGCGACGACCGAGAACCATCTGCGCTTTCAGCTGCAGCCGCTGACAAACAACCGAGGTGAGATCAGCGGGCTCGAGGTGAACATCATGGGTATCCGCTTCCTCTTACTCTGGGAGGCTCTCGATCTAGCGCGCAACCCGGACCTCCAGCGCGCGAAGTACCGGCCGGGTGCCATCAAGGTCAGCTATCTCGCTACCACGTTTGAGATCGTGCTGAGCTGGAAGGATCGCGGCGTGCGGCATGAGACGTTGAATCTGCAGTTCATGCGTCCGGCCACCTAGCCGCGCTGGCGCTCCTTGTGAGGCTCGACGGTCTGGCGGGCTCGGAGGTTGCCCGGCGGCTGGCGGTCGAGCAGGGTGGCGAGGCGGTCTCGGGCGCGGGCCAGGATGCGGTCCTGGACGGTGGGCTCGTTGAGGCGATTGCGGACGACGGCTTCGACGACCTTCATCCGGGTGGCGGCGTCCATTGGCTCCCGGCGTGGGGTCTGCCGGACCTCCGGGGCGATAGGG
>PLEH01000259.1 GCA_003136395.1 Phenylobacterium sp. | reverse complement strand
GTTCCCGGCTCGCTGCGCAGCGAGCCGGGAACGGCCTGGTACTATTCGCGCTCCACCGACGTGCTGGGCGCGGTGGTGGAGGTCGCCGGCGGCAAGCCGCTGGACGTGCTGGTGAAGGAGCGGGTGACCGGGCCGCTCGGCATGACCGACACCGGCTTCTGGCAGCCGGAGAGCCAGCGCAAGCGCTTCGCGGAGCCCGCGAAGGGCGACCCGACGGTCTATTATGACTACGCCAAGAAGCCGATCCTGCTGTCGGGGGGCGGCGGCATCTCCTCGACCGCCGAGGACTATCTGCGCTTCGTGCTGATGCTCGAGGGCGGCGGGCAGTACAAGGGCGTGCGGATCATCAAGCCGGAGACGCTGGCCCGGATGCGGCAGGACGAGACGACGCCGGAGATGCAGAAGGCGGGCCTGTTCTTCCCCGGCCCCGGCATGGGGTTCGGCCTGGGCTTCAGCCTGGTGAAGGACGACAAGGTCCAGCGGCCCGGCAATGGCACCTTCTCCTGGTGGGGGATCGCGGGGACCGAGTTCTGGGTGGACCCGAAGAACGACGTCTTCATGGTCTTCATGGTGCAGAGCCGGGACCTGGCGATGGAGTACCAGCGCAAGAACCGCAAGTGGATCTACGACGCGCTGGTGAAATGAAGAGGGGGTGCAATAGGGCGATGCGCATCCGAACCCGTATCGGCCACGGCGTCCTCGCGGTGGTCGGACTCTTCGCGGCCGGGGCGGCCTCGGCCGAGCCGGCGCGCTATGTGGCGATGGGGAGCTCGTTCGCCGCCGGGCCCGGGATCACCAAGAGCGCGGACGACCCGCCGGACAGCTGCCGACGCTCCGCGGACAACTACGCCCATCAGCTGGCCCGCAAGCGGGGGCTCGACCTCGTGGACGTCAGCTGCGGCGGGGCTGTGACCGCCAGCATCCTGGGCGCCTGGAACGGCCATCCGGCCCAGATCGAGGCGGTCACGCCCGCGACGCGCTTGGTCACCGTGACGATCGGCGGCAATGACGTCTTCCTGATCGCGGGCCTGGGCGCGGGCGCCTGCCGCGAGACGGCGCGGCGCAGGGCCGACGCCGAGGCGCTGGCGAAATGCCCGGCGCCGCCGCGGGCGGACGAGGCCGCCTACGTCCGGCTGGCGGCGGCGATGAAGGAGATCGTGACCCAGGTCCGCGCCCGCGCGCCGAAGGCGACGCTGGTCTTCGTCGACTACTTCACGATCCTGCCGGCGAGCGGGGTCTGCGCGGCGACACCGCTGTCGCCGCAGGACGCCGAGGCGGGCCGCGAAACGGCGCGCCGGGTCGCGGAGATCACGGCGAAGACGGCGCGCGAAACCGGAGCGTTGCTGGTGAAGGCCTCGACGCTTTCGGCCGGGCATGACGCCTGCGGGGCCACGCCCTGGATGAACGGCTTTCCGGTCCCGCCGGGCGTGGCGGCCTTTCATCCGAACCTGGCCGGTATGACCGCCGTGGCCGAGACCCTGGACCGCGTGCTGCCGCGCTGATCCCCGCCTTCGCGGAGATGAGCGGATATGGGTTGACCGTCCGGGCGACCTCCCGCATCCGGAAGCCATGGCCGTCTACACCGACATTACCGACGAGGAGCTGGGCGGGCTCCTGGCCGACTTCGACCTAGGTCAGGCGTTGAGCCTGAAGGGCGTGGCCGAAGGGGTGGAGAACTCCAACTTCCTGCTGGAGACCGAGGCCGGGCGCTATTTCCTGACGGTCTACGAGCGGCGGGTGAAGGCCGACGACCTGCCGTTCTTCCTGGAGCTGCTGCGCTGGATCGCGGGCCGGGGGTTCCCGAGCGCGACGCCGATCCCCGACCGGGCCGGGCGGCTCCTGAAGACCGTGCGCGGCAAGCCCTGCGCCATCGTCTCGTTCCTGTCGGGCCTGGCGGTCCGCCGCCCCACCGCGGCCCATTGCCGGGAGGCCGGCGCGGGCCTGGCGCAGCTGCACCTGGCCGCGGAGGGCTTTCCGCTCCGCCGCGCCAACGACCTGGGCCAGGCGGCCTGGGGGCCGATGTTCGCCGGGCTTCACCAGGCCGCCGAGGACCTCAAGCCCGGATTGGCGGCGACCATATCGTCCGATCTCGAACTATTGGCGCGGCGCTGGCCGAAGGGCTTGCCGGAGGGGGTGATCCACGCGGACTTCTTCCCGGACAACGTCTTCTTCAATCAGGGGAAATTCGCCGGCGCCATCGACTTCTATTTCGCCTGCATCGACGCGCTGGCCTACGACATCGCGGTCGCGCTGAACGCCTGGTGCTTCGAGCCGGACGGCAGTTTCAACATCACCTCGGCCCGGCAGCTCGTGGCCGGCTACGAGAGCCTGAGACCCTTGTCCGATCTCGAACGATCGGCTCTGCCGGTGCTGGCCCACGGGGCGGCGATGCGCTTCTTCCTGACCCGGCTCGCCGACTGGGGCGCGACCCCGGAGGGCGCGCTGGTCAGGCCCAAGGACCCGCTGGAATACGAGCGCAAGCTGGCGGTGCACCGGTCTTCGCCGGACCTGGTGCTGTTCGGAGCTTCTGCGTGACCCCGCAGGTGGTGATCCACACCGACGGCGCCTGTTCCGGCAATCCCGGCCCGGGCGGCTGGGGCGCGGTGCTGCATTTCCGGGACCAGGAAAAGGAGCTCTGGGGCGGCGAGCTGCAGACCACCAACAACCGCATGGAGCTGATGGCCGCGATCCAGGCGCTGGAGGCGCTCAAGAAGCCGTGCAAGGTCGAGCTGCACACCGACAGCCAGTACGTCCAGAAGGGCATCCACGAGTGGATCCACGGCTGGAAGCGGCGCGGCTGGCTGACCGCCGACAAGAAGCCGGTGAAGAACGACGACCTGTGGAAACGCCTGGACCAGGCCCGGCTGCGCCACGAGGTCGACTGGCGTTGGGTGAAGGGCCACGCCGGCCACGAATTCAACGAGCGCGCCGACGTCCTGGCGCGGCTCGGCATGACGGAAACCCTGGCAGCGAACGGAAAATAGTTCGATCTCGAACTTGAATCCGGATTCCACACTCCCTAGCTTCTCCGAAGACGAATTAGGGAGGTCGCCATGGCCGCCGAACCGGAAGACCACCCGGACATCCAGGTGTTCGACGAAATCCGCTACATCGAGCATCTGGTGAGGAGCGCCATCGCGCGCAAGCTCCCGGTGGGGCTGACCTATCCGCAATTCGAAGTGATGAACCTGTTGTCGCGGCGCGGCGACGGGATCACGCCGGTGGAGATCGCGCGCGCCCTGCAGATGACCAAGAGCTCGCTGACCAACACTCTGCAGCGGCTCTACGCCCGCAAGCTGATCCGGGTGGAGGTCTGCGCCAATGACCTGCGGCGCAAGCGCATCTGGGTGACCAGCGAGGGCAAGCAGGCCTACGTCCAGTCGATGATCGCCATCCGCCCCCGGATGGAGAGCCTGCGCGACGGCTTCACCCAGAAGGAGTTCCGCGAGGCCCTGCCGTTCCTGAAGGCGCTGCGCACCTGGCTGGGCGAGATGCACGAGGCGCCGACGGGCGAGATGCGCGGGGCCTAGCGGCCCGCCCAGCGAAAAGCCCCGGCGCCTTGCGACGCCGGGGCTGCGATCTCTGGTCGTTCCGGGCCTGGATCAGGCGGTCGCGGTCGCGGTCGCCGTCGTCGTCCGGCGGCGGCGCAGGACGGCGCCAAGGCCGCCGAAGCCCATGAGCATCATCGCCCAGGTCGCGGGCTCGGGAATGTCGGCAGTCGGGGCGAAGTAGACCCGGTCGACCACGAAGTCCTTCGCGGGGACCCCGAAGCTGTTGTAGTCGAACTCGAACGTCACCGGGCCGGTGATGCCCGCCGTGCCGGCGCCGGAGAAATGCATCCAGGTCGTCGCCGGCGTCGCGCTGGCCGCGAAGTTGGCGAAGGTCAGGCTGCCGACCGTGGCGCTGAGCGTGGCGTCGTTGGCGTTGTTGGCGCCGTTTTGCGGCAGGTAGACGTCGAAGCCGAAGGTGTAGCTGGTCCCGGTCACGATGTTGACCAGCTGGCTGAGCGTCTGCGGGTGGGCCAGGTCGGACACGAAATAGACGGCGTGGTCGCCAACGGCGTCAAAGCCCGGGTTGCCCGCGGCATTGTCCGGCGGGACCAGCTCTGTGAACGCGCCGGTCGGATAGCCGTCGTGGTTGTTGTAACCGATGACCGACGGCGGGAAGCCGTCGCCCGATACGCCGCCGGAAGTCCATTCCGTGAGGCCGTTCTCGAAACTGCCGTCGACCAGCAGATTGCCGGCCAGCGCCGGGGTGGCCGCCAGCGCGGAGAGCGCGATCAGGCCGAGGAAAATCTTTTTCATCATACTATGTCCAACCAGCAGGCATGGGAGATGCCGGCCCTAAGCGTCACCTAACGCTCCACCATCAACGGTTGCCACCGGATTCTCTCCAGGGGGGAATATCGGATCGGGCCGGCGCCTAAGCGCCCGCCAGCGCGTAGAGGAACTCCACATAGCCCTCGGTGGCGCCGGCCATGCCGCGCAGCTTCGGGTGTTCGGCCTCGATGACGTAATATTCGTCCGGCGCGTGCTGGCGCGAGCCGTGGCCGAAGCCGAAGTGGCCGGCCGGCAGGCTGACCGGGGCGCCGGTGAAGATGTAGCCGGGCCAGGAGCCGGCCAGGCGCGGCGACAGCGAAACGTCCAGGCCGCTCCGCCGATAGACCGCGAGCGAGGACTGGATGAGCGCCGAGGACTCCTCGGTCTGGGTCGGGTCGTAGCCGCCGGTGACAGTGACCGAGATGTCGCCGTAGCCGCGCTTGCTGAGGTGCGCCTTCAGCTTGCGCTCCGCCTCGGCCGCCGTCTGGTCGGGCACGAGCCGCAGGTCGAGCTTGGCGGTGGCCTTCGACGGCAGGACGGTCTTGCCGCCGGGGCCGGTGTAGCCGGCGTACATGCCTTCGATGTTGACGGTCGGCTGGGAGGCCAGCCGCTCGAGCGCGTCGCGGTAGGGCAGGTCGCGGACCCATTTCTGGACGCCCATGAAGGTCTTGCGGGCGGCCTCCGGGTTCTTGGCCACGTCCTCGGCGATGATCGCCTTCTGGCGGGCGGTGAGCGGCTTCACGTTCTCGAACCAGCCGTCGATGGTCGGGTCGTTGCCGTCCTCCGAGACCAGGGTGGAAAGCGCCTTGACCAGCCGCCAGACCGGGCTGTCCAGCTCGGCCTTGTAGGAGGAGTGGATGTCGTCGAGCGCGCCACGGCCCCAGGCCTTGGTGGTGCAGACGAGCTCCACCTCGATCAGCCCCTTGGCGCCGAGGTCGACCTCGACGCCGCCGATGGGTGACTGGGCGGCGAAGGGCATCCAGACCTCGTGGCATTTCTTGAGCGCGGCGAGCACCTCGGGCCGGCGCACCACCTGGGCGAAGTGCGGCGAGCCGATCTCCTCCTCGCCCTCGGCCACCAGGACGATGTTCACCGGCGGCTTGCGGCCGGCGGCGCGCAGCGCGTGCAGGGCGGCCAGGAAGGTCGCCTCCGGGCCCTTCTGGTTCACCGCGCCGCGGCCGATCATCACCTTGCCCAGCCCGGCGCGCTCGACGATGCGCGCCTCAAGCGGCGGGGAGGACCATTCGGCCGGGTCGAACTGCTTCACATCGTACATGAAGTACATGCCGACGGTGCGCGCCGCGCCGGCGTCCAGGGTGGCGAAGACGCCGGGACGGCCGTCCGTCTGGATGATGGCGGCGGACTGGAAGCCGGCGTCCTTCAAGAGGTCGGCCATGTATTTCGCGCCCTCCTGGGCGTTGCGGCCCTCCGCGGCGATGGAGGGCAGCGCGATCCAGTCCTGCAGGCGCTTGATGGCCTGCGGCCGCTGTGTCTCGATGGCCGCGCGGACCTCGGCCAGGTCGGGGCCGGCGGGCGCCGCGGCGAAGAGGCGCCGCGCCGGCGTCAGGGCGAGCCCCGCGGCGCCGGCCATCAGCAGCAGGCCGCGTCGATCCGGCGCCTTCAGAATCTGCTCGTCCACGGTGCGTCCCCTCTATGCCAGAACGCCGGAGCTTAGGGGCGAAGCGCCTAGGGACTCAAGGCGGCCTTGTGCGCCACGAAGACCGCGGTCTCGACCCGCTCATGGAACAGGCCCGAGGGGTTGAGACGCAGGAGCGCCTGGGAAAGCTCGGCCTCGAAGGCTGTCGCCCGGTCGCCGAACATCGCCTTCGTGGACCTGACGCTGGAGTAGATGCAGCCGAGGATGGAGGCGATGTCGCGGGGAATTTCGCAGGAGAACTCGCGGACGGCGAAATCGTGGAACCATGCTGAGCGACGCAGCGACGGGGCGTGGTCGATCTCGGGGTGTTTCCCGGGATGGCGGCGGGACGGGCCCAGGTATTTCGTCACCAGTTCCGAGGAGACGGGCGCCCAACTCTCCGGAGTGCGCGCCAGGCCCTCGTCGAGGATCGCCAGGCCGCCGCCGTCCTCGATGGCGCCGGCCACGTGCTGGAGGACAAGGTCGCGGTCCATCCAGTGCAGGGACTGGCCGAGCGTGACGGCCTGGAACTTGCCGAGACCCGGCAGGACATCCTCCGCCCGGCCCTGGATCCAGCGGATGTTGCCGCGCCCGGCCAGGGCCGCCAGCCTGCGGCCTTCAGACAACATGTTCGCGTCAAGGTCGACGGCGACGACCTCCGCGACGTCGTGGGAGAGCGGGATGGCGATCGTGCCCGGGCCGCAGCCGAGGTCCAGGACTCGCGCGCGGCGGTCCAGGGCCAAAGCGGTGACTACATGCTCAAGCGCGCCCGGCGCATAGGGCGCCCGGCCACGGGCGTACCAGGCCGCAGCTTCGGCGAAGGGCGATTCGTCCATCGGCCGAGGTTCGCCCGGTCATGATGATCGGGCCAGCGTGGAGACTCCCGTCGAGTCCGTGTAGGCAGGCCAAAGCAGCCTGTCTGGCCGGAGGATTTCGTGAAGCGTCTTGCACCCATTCTGCTGGTCGCCGCGCTCTGCGCGAGCGGCGTGGCCCAGGCGCAGCCCGCGCCGGCGGCGTCGGCCTCGATCTCCGGCGCCGACTTCCTGGCCAAGAACGCCCATACGGCCGGCGTCGTCACCCTGCCGTCGGGCCTGCAGTACAAGGTCGTCCAGTCCGGGCCCGCGGGTCCCTCGCCGAAGCCCGGCGACATCCTGAAGGTCCATTACGAAGGCGCGCTGGTCTCGGGCCAGGTCTTCGACTCCTCCTTCGCGCGGGGCAAGCCCGCGCTGCTGCCGCTGGACGGTCTGGTGCCGGGCTGGATGGAGGCCTTGCCGAAGATGAAGGTGGGCGACGAGTGGATGCTCTACCTGCCGCCCAGCCTGGGCTATCGCCCCGAGGGCCAGGGCCCGATACCGCCCAACGCGGTGCTGATCTTCCGCATCAAGCTCCTGGGCATGCTCTCGCCCGACTGAGGTGCGGTCCTAAATCCTCTGCGCCGCCAGTTCCGCGCGCTCCTCTGGGGAGAGGTCCATCGCGGAGGCGGCCTTGAGCTGGACGCGGGCGTCGGCGGGCTTGCCGAGCTTGGCGAGGGCTTCGCCCCACTTGAGACGCAGGCGGCCCCAGCGGGGCGTGAGCTTGGCGGCCTCGGCGAACTTCGCCGACGCGCCCCTGGCGTCGCCCTTGGCGAGCAGGGCCTCGCCCCAGTAGGCGGTTGCGTCGGCGAAGCGCGGGGCCCTGCGGTGGGCGACGGTGAGCTTGGCCAGGGCGAGGTCGGGCTTGCCTCGCGCCAGCAGGACGCGGCCCCAGGCGGTCTCGGCGAAGGCGAGCGAGGGGCCCTGAGCGGCGGCGGCCGCGAACCAGCGGTCGGCCGTGGCGGGATCGTGGGCCAGTTCCGCCACCTCGGCGCGGGTGATCAGGCAGCGATAGCAGTCACCCGGCAGGGCCGCTGCGGCGCGCTCGGCGCCCGCCAGGTCGCCGAGATGGGCCATGGCGATGGGCCGCAGTTGCCGGGGATAGAACGGATAGTCGAGGCCCGGCCAGGCCGCCGCCAGCGCGTCCCAGGCCTGGGCGTCGGCGATCACGGCGGGCCAGTCACCGGCCTCGGCGTGGGCTAGGCTCAGGCTATAGGTCCAGTCGGATTGCTGGTTGGCATGGTCGGATGGCGGAGCCTCCGGTCCCGTGAGGTCGTGCGGCCAGGCGGCGGCGAGCTTCAGCGCCAGGGCAGGCTCATGCATGTGGGCCAGCAAGCCAACCACCTGGTAGACGCGCGGGTTGTTCTTCGGCGGGGCCTTGGCCTGATCCAAAATCGTCTGCGCCAGGCGCGGCGCATCGCACGGTTCGACGGCCAATTGGAAGCAGGGCAGTCCGAACGCCCCGGCATAGTCGCCGGTGATCGTGGCCGCATTGCCCTGGGTCACCAGAAGATTCGTCTTACGGAATTCCTCCGTGATCAGCCGTCGCCCGCCTGCGAATTCTCCACCCTTCCGTGCGGCCTGGGTCCAGCCATGCATGGCGTTTTCCGTATGGCCGAGCGCGTTTTCAATGACGTAGAAGTTGTTGGCGCCGATCCGCCCGGCGGTCAGCGCCAGGGCCTTGGCATGCAGTTCGCGCTGTTCCGCCAGGGGCATGGTCATACGTCGTCCCTGTCCGGCCAGCTGTTCATCGGCCTCGGCGCGCTGGTCCGGCGTGCCCGAGCCGGCGATCGCCCGGAGCGCCGCGACGGCTTCGTCCTTGCGTCCTTGCCGACCCAGCCAGGCGGCGTGAGGGAGCGGGTCGAGCTCGGCGAAGACCTGCTCGGCGCCCCTGGCCAGCAGGGCGTCGAGGTCGCCGTCGGGCTGCACCAGCCGTCTGCCGGCGCCGCCGCTGACCCGGAGGTTCAGGACGAGCGCCCCGCGGTCGGGGCCCGAGACTGGTCGCGAGACCTCGCCGGAGACGTGGGTGGCGTGGCCCAGCCAGCCGCGCAGGGCCTCGTCGAGCTCGCCGATGGAAACTCCGGTCTCGGGGATGACCACCTTCAGTTCCGGTGGTTTCTTGTCCTGCATCAGTGTCGAAGCGAAGTAGGTCCCGGCCTGGGCCTGGAGGACCGTCACCTTGTCCTGCAGGGCGCCGGCGAGGGCAGCCGGGTCGGAGCCCTGCTGCGCCAGGTCGGCGGGCGCGCGGATCGGGTCGATGATCACGCGGGCGTCGTGCGAGGCGGTCCAGGCCATGGCGCCGATGCCGATGAAGATCGCCAGGGCCACCACCGCGATCGCCAGCTTCAGCATCACCGACAGCCGCTCGTCGAAATGCTTCAGCCGCATGTGCTCCATCTGCACGTCCAGATGGCGGGCCTGCTTTTCGATCAGCATTTCCTGCTTGGCGAGGAAGGTGTCGACCTGGTCGTCCCCCGGAGCGCCGCGCTTGCGCCGCGCCCGGCGCGCGAGCGCCAGCGACACCGCCGCGTTGTCGGTTTGGCCGGACGGCGACGGTTCCGCGTCGCCCGCGTCGAAAAACTCGGCCACTGACGTCTCCCCCTGGCGAGAGGGGACGACAACTTGCCGTGGGCGTCAATATCGCGAGGGCGTCTACGGCTGGTCGGCGTAGACCTTCACCAGCCTGTAGAGGAAGTCGCGGCCCTCATAGAGGGCGGTGACGCCGACGCGTTCGTTGAGGCCGTGGATGCGGCCGAGGTCGGGCTCCAGGAAGATGCCGGAGACGCCGTAGGTCGGGATGCCGCCGGCGGTCAGCGGCTTGCCGTCCGTGGCGCCGGCCTGGAGGATCGGCACGACCGGGACGCCCGGCCACATCTCGGCGCTGACCTTCTCGATCGGTCCCAGGATGCGCGGCGTCAGCGGCGGGGCCGGCGCCGGGGTTTCGCTCTCGGCCCGCACGATGGCGGTCTTGGAGACCGAGACCTGGCTGTCGCCGATCACTTCGATAAGCTTGGCGCGCACGGCTTCGCGGGCGACGCCCGGGAAGATCCGGCAGTTGATGTTGGCCGTGGCCCGCTGGGGGAGCGCGTTCTGGGCGTGGCCGGCCGACAGCATGGTCGCCACGCAGGTGGTGCGCAGCATGGTGTGCAGGCTGGGGTCCTTCGAGAGGATCGCATCGGCGTACGCGTCGCCGGGGTTGGCCAGCAGGGCCGCCATGGCCGCGCCCTGCTCGCCGCCCACGACCTTGGACATCTTCGTGAGGTAGCCGCGGTTGGCGTCGTTGAGCATCACCGGGAACTCATAGGCGCGGATCTTCTCTAGCGCGTCGGCCAGGCGGTAGATGGCGTTGTCCGGGACCGGGCGGGAGGAGTGGCCGCCGGGGTTGGTGACCTCCAGGACGAAGCTCTGGGAGGTCTTCTCGCCGGCCTCGATGGTGTGGGCGATGCGCTTGCCATGGTCGTCAAGCTGGCCGCCGGCGCCCTCGTTCAGCGCGAACTCGGCGTCGATCAGGTCGCGCCGGTTCTGCATCAGCCAGGTGGCGCCGTTCAGCCGTCCGCCGCCCTCCTCGCCGCAGGTCAGCGCCAGCTTGATCGGGCGCTTGCCGTGGAAGCCCTCCTGGCGGAAGCGGATCAGGGTGTCGACCCAGATCGAGGCCTGGGCTTTGTCGTCCATGGCGCCGCGGCCGTAGAAGAAGCCGCCTTCCTCGATGAGGGTGAAGGGGTCGCGCGTCCAGTCCTCGCGCCGGGCCTCGACCACGTCGAGGTGAGCCAGCAGCAGGATCGCCTTGGCCTTCGGGTCCTTGCCCGGATAGACGGCCACCAGCCCGCCGTCCCTGGGCAGGTTCGGGGCGGTGAAGACCGTCAGGTCGGCGTCGGGGAAGCCCGCGGTCCTGAGGCGCGCGGCCATCTTCTGGGCGGCGGCCGTGCAGTCGCCGACCGAGGCGGTGGTGTTGGTCTCCACCAGCTCCTTGTAGAGGGCGCGGAAGGCGACCTGGTCTGGCCTAGTCCCAGTTGTAGGAGTCTGGGCCTGCGCTCCGGAGCCGAGCAGGGCCGTGGCCGCGGCGAGCGCGGCGGCGAACTTCAGCATGAGTGATCCCCGATAACTTCGGGCCGGGACTATTTCAGCCGCAAGCGGGTGGGGCAAGGCGGCCGGCGCAGGCTTGACCGAGCGGCAGCGCAGGCGGACGCTGGCGCAACCCTGGACGGAGGAGACCGGCCATGCGTGTCCATATGGTCGCCCTGATGATCGCCGGGGTGCTCGCTCCAGCCGGCCTGGCTGCGGCCCAGATGGTCGAGATCCCCAAGACGCTGGAAACGCCAGGAGACCGAGGCCGGGGTCAGGGGGCCGGTCCGATGGCGAGCGAGGTCGGGAACCGGCACTATCGCTACCTGATGAGGGTCCAGACCCTGAAGGAAAGGGCGGCCCGGACCGCGGCGCAGGACGGCGGCCAGCTCACCCCGGATCACGCCGCCAACCTGCAGCATGAACTCGACAAGCTGAACCGCCTCTACGGCGTCAAGCCGGGCTGACCCCCGCGGAGCCTGAGGCTTGCCCCCTCCACCATCGGCTCTCCGGCCGATGGTCCCCCTCCCGCCGCTTCGCAGGGGAGGTAGGTTGCCCTCGCGTGCCGGGCGGTCGAAACTGGTGGCACACGCGTGGGAGCAGGTTTTGCGGGACGGCATCGAACAGACTTATCCGGACCATCCGCGGCCGAAGCTGACCTATCCCTTCGAGCACGGGCCGAAGGTCGGCGGGGCGGCGCTGGACGTCGCGGCCGGGGTGAAGTGGCTGCGCATGCCGCTGGGCGGCTCGCTGGGGTTCATCAACGTCTGGGCGATCGACGAGGGTGAGGCCGGCTGGGCGATCGTCGACACCGGCATTGGCGGGACCGCCACCCGCGACGCCTGGCGCGCGGCCTTCGCGGGACCCCTGGCCGGCCGGACGGTGAGCCGGGTCTTCGTCACCCACATGCACCCCGACCATATCGGCATGTCCGGCTACCTGACGCGCAAGTTCGACGCCAAGCTGTGGATCACCCGGCTGGAGTTCATGACCTGCCGCTCGCTGGCCGCTGACACCGGGCGCGAGGCGCCTGACGACGCCATCCGGTTCTTCCGCGCCGCCGGCTGGGACGAGGACGCCATCGAACACTACAAGGCCCGCTTCGGCGGCTTCGGACGTGGCCTGCACGCGCTCCCGGACAGCTTCCACCGGCTGAACGACGGCGACGAGATCGAGATCGGCGGGCGGACCTGGCGCATCGTGGTGGGAAGCGGCCACAGTCCCGAACACGCCTGCCTGCATTGCCCGGAGCTGAAGCTGATGATCTCGGGCGACCAGGTGCTGCCGAAGATCTCGTCCAACGTCTCGGTCTTCCCGACCGAGCCGGACGGCGACCCGCTCACCGACTGGCTGACCTCGCTGGCGCGGATCCGGACCCGGATTCCGGACGACGTGCTGGTGCTGCCGGCGCACAACGACCCGTTCCAGGGCCTGCATTCGCGGATCGACCACCTGATCAGCGGCCATGAGCGGGGGCTGACGCGGCTTCGCGCCCTGATCGCGGAGCCCAGGCGGGTGGTGGACGTCTTCCACGTGCTGTTTCGGCGGACCATCGACCAGAACCTGCTGGGTCTGGCGACCGGCGAGAGCCTCGCCCATCTCAACTGCCTGATCTCCCGCGGCCAGGCGGTGCGGACGCGCGATGAGAAGGGCGTCGACTGGTACCGGGCGGCGGCCTAAACCCGTACGGCGTAAGCTTTCGAAGGAAGACCCATGAGCCTCGCAGGCAAGACCCTCTTCGTCACCGGCGCCAGTCGGGGCATCGGCCTGGCCATCGCGCTGCGCGCCGCCCGCGACGGGGCCAATGTGGCCATCGCCGCCAAGACCGCCGAGCCGCATCCGAAGCTGCCGGGCACGATCTACACCGCCGCCGAGGAGATCGAGACGGCCGGCGGCAAGGCGCTGCCCTTGATCGTCGACGTGCGCGAGGAGGCCTCGGTGATGGCGGCCGTCGAGGCGACGGTGGCCAAGTTCGGCGGCATCGACATCTGCGTGAACAATGCATCCGCGATCTCGCTCACCGGGACGCTGGCCACCGACATGAAGCGCTATGACCTGATGAACCAGATCAACGCGCGCGGCACCTTCCTCACGTCGAAGGCCTGCATCCCGCACCTGAAACGGGCCGCCAATCCGCATGTCTTGATGCTGTCGCCGCCGCTCGACATGAGCCCCAAATGGTTCGCCGGGCACACCGCCTACTCCATGGCGAAGTTCGGGATGAGCATGTGCGTGCTGGGCATGGGCGCCGAGTTCGCGGACGACGGGATCGCGTTCAATGCGCTGTGGCCCCGCACCGGCATCGCCACGGCGGCGATCCGCTTCGCGCTCGCCGGCGACGAGGGCATGCGCCGCTGCCGCACGGTGGAGATCATGGCCGATGCGGCCCATGCGATCTTCGAGAAGCCGGCCCGGGCGTTCACCGGCAACTTCCTGATCGACGACAGCTTCCTCTACGCGGAGGGCGTGCGCGACTTCGACCAATACCGGGTCGACCCGACCCAGCCGCTGATGCCGGACTTCTTCGTGCCGGACAGTTCCAAGCCGCCTCCGGGCGTAGTGATCGGCGGCGGGACGCCGTCGCCCGCATGAGCGCCGCCGCAACCGCCACAAGCGTCCAGGTCCGGGTCGCCTCGCCGGCCGACACGCCGCTCATCCTGCAGTTCATCAAGGACCTGGCGGCGTACGAGCGCCTGGCCCACGAGGTGGAGGCCAGCGAGGCCGACATCCGCCGCGACCTGTTCGGCGAGAACCCGCGGGCCTTCTGCGACATCGCCGAAGTGGACGGCAAGCCGGTGGGCTTCGCACTGTGGTTCTACAGCTACTCGACGTTTCGGGGACGCGCGGGGATCTATCTGGAGGACCTGTTCGTGAAGCCCGAGGCGCGGGGCAGCGGGGCCGGCAAGGCGCTGCTGCGGCGCCTGGCGCAGCGGTGCGTGGAGGCCGACCTGGGCCGGCTGGAGTGGTCGGTGCTCGACTGGAACAAGCCCTCCATCGAGTTCTACGACAGCCTGGGCGCCATGACGAAGGAGGGCTGGACGGTGCGCCGCCTCTACGGCGACGCGCTCAACCAGCTGGCGGAGTCATGAGCGCGCCGCCGAAAACCGTGCTCACCGCCTCGGCCGAGGAAGAGGCCGCGATCCGCGCTGCGGTGCGCGCAGCGGAAGGGCGCACGGTGGCGGGCCCCGAGCACGTGGACGGCCTCCAGAAGCTGTTCCTGGACCCGCGGGTGTCCGACCCGATCTACGACCTGCCGCGTCCCTTTACCCGCGAGAGCGTCGCCGCCTGGGTGGCCGAGAGCGAGGCGCTTCGCCAGGAGGGCCGCTGCATCCTGGCCGTCACTCTGGACGAGGCCGGCGAGGTGGCGGGCTATTCGCGTTTCACCATCTGGCCGGAGCGGTCCTCCGGCGAACTGGCCGGCGCGCGGCGGGCGGACCTGCAGAACAGCGGCGAGGGCCGCCGCGGCGTGGCGCAGTCCATCGCCTGGATGTTCGAGGGCCTGGGGCTGCGGCTGATCTGCCTCACCGCGGCGCTGGACAACGTCCGCTCCGCCAGGGCCATCGACGCGGCGGGCTTCCGGCGCATGGGCGAGGTGGATAGCCTCCGCCCCGACGGGACCAGCCGGCGGTCGCTCTACTGGGAGCTGACCCGGGCCGAGTGGGAGCTGCGGCACCGGCTGTAGCCTTCCCTCCTAGGGACAGGCCGCGAAGCGGCCAGGGTGGGGGAGTCGCGATCAAGCTGTGAGCTCGCAGTCCTGGCCCACACTTCCCCACCCGTCTCGGCTTCGCCTCGCCACCCTCCCCAGAACGGGGAGGGATGATTTCCTACGCCGGCGCCTTCGCCGGCTGCTGCGACCCGGCCATGGGGGCGCGGTTCAGGTCGAAGAACTTGGGGGCCATCTTGGGGATGGCTTCCTTGATGATCGAGTCCACGGTCCAGCCTTCGCCCTCGGGCTTCGAGCAGGTCTCGATGGGCCGGGGCTGCGAATAGAGGATGATGTTCTCGCCCGAGGCGCCGAAGATCTGGCCGGAGACGCTGGCCGCGCCCGGGGAGACCATGGCCACGGAGAAGCGGGCCGGCTGATCGGCGCGGACCTTCTCGGCCATGATCTTGCGCCGCGCGGCGGCGGCTTCGTCCTTGATCGGCACCGACTGGGTCATGCGGGTCCAGGCGACGGGGGCCACGCAGTTGGCGCGGACGTTGTTGCGGGCGCCTTCCATGGCGATGATGCGGCTCAAGCCCGCGATACCCATCTTGGCCGCGCCGTAGTTGGCCTGGCCGATGTTGCCGAAGAGGCCGCTGGTCGAGGTGAAGAACATGTAGGCGCCGTCGTTCTGTTCGCGGAACAGCTCGATGGTGGCGCGGGCCACGTTGAAGGAGCCACGCATGTGGACGGCGATGACGGCGTCCCAGTCGGCCTCGGTCATCTTGTGGAACATCACGTCGCGCAGGATCCCCGCCGGATTGATCACGGCGTGCAGGCCGCCGAAGGTCTTCTTGGCCAGCTCGACCATGCCGTAGACGGCATCCAGGTTGGTGACGCTGTCGGAGTTGGAGACCGCCTCGCCGCCGGCGGCGCGGATTTCCTGGCAGACCGTCTCGGCCGCGGTGGCGGAGCCTTCGTCCTCGCCCTTCAGGCCGCCGCCCAGGTCGTTGACCACGACCTTCGCGCCTTCCTGGGCCGCGATCAGGGCGCAGTCGCGCCCGATGCCGTTGCCGCCGCCTGTAACCAGGACCACCTTGCCGTCTAACGCGCCCATGGAAGTATCTCCCTATTTCACCCGAGCGTGACGGCTATGTTGAGGGCCGTCTAATGGCGGGCCGTCACGCTCTAATTTTCAAATCGACCCTTCTTGTCTGGTTCAGGTGTTCCCCTGAACCAGGAAGGAGTCTGCGCGACAGTTATTCGAGGCGGTCGGCCTTGCGCAAGGCGGGAAAGAGGCCGGCCCAGACGCCGGTGACGATGAGCGCCCCGATCCCGCCGAACAGGGCCGCGCCGACGGGACCCAAGAACCTCGCCACCACCCCGCTCTCGAATTCGCCGAGCTCGTTGGAGGCGCCGATGAAGACCGAGGAGACCGCGGCCACCCGCCCGCGCATGGCGTCCGGCGTGACCAGCTGCACGAGCGTCTGGCGGACGTAGACCGAGAGCATGTCCGCCCCGCCCAGGACGGCGAGCGCCGCCACCGACAGTCCGAGGTTGCGGGACAGGGCGAAGACGCAGGTCGCCAGGCCGAAGACCGCGACGCCGGCGAACATGAAGAGTCCGGCCTTCGAGTAGATCGGCCGGGCGGCGAGCAGCAGGGCCACGATCGTCGCCCCGATGGCGGGGCCCGAGCGCAGGATGCCGAAGCCCTGGGCGCCGATGTGCAGGATGTCGCGCGCGAAGACCGGCAGCAGCGCGGTGGCCCCGCCCAGCAGCACGGCGAAGAGGTCCAGCGAGATGGCCCCGAAGACGATCTTCTGGTTCCAGACGTAGGCCAGGCCCTCCTTCATCAGGGTCCAGCGCGAGCCCGGATTGACCACCGGCTGGCCGGACGCGCGGATCAGGGCGACGGTGAGCGCCGAGGCGAGGTAGAGGCCGAAGGTGGCGAAATAGGCGGCGCTGGTGGACTGGGCGACCAGGAAGCCGCCGGCCGCCGGGCCGATGATCGAGGCGGTCTGCCAGGCCAGGGAATTCCAGGCGATGGCGCGCGGCAGCAGCGCGCGGGGCACCAGCATGGGGCCGAGCGCGGTGGAGGCCGGGGCGAAAAACGCCCGGGCGACCCCGAACAGGAAGGCCACCACTAGGAGCAGGGGAACCGAGGTCACCCCGCGCCAGGTGGTCACGGCCAGGGTGAGGACGGTGGCGATCTCGCCGGCCCAACAGAACATCAGAACGGTCTTGCGGTCGTGCCGGTCGGCGGTCTCGCCGGCGGTGAGCGCCAGGAGGAAAACCGGCACGAAGGCCGCCAGGCCCAACATGCCGACGAGGAACGAGCTTTCCTTCACGGTGTGACCGGAGGTCCGGGCGATGGCGTACATCTGCCAGCCCATGGCCACGCTCTGGATCTGGGCGGCGAAACTGCCGGTCCAGCGCGACACCCAGAAGAACAGGTAGTCGCGCTCCTTGAGCAGCGCGCGGGCCGAAGGGAGGGGGTCGGAAGCGGGTTCGGCCATGGACGGGCGAACCTGCCCTGCGCGGGGGTTCAGGGCAACGGCTGTTCGGCCCGGACGTTGACCTTGGGGCCCTTTGGCCCTATCTGCGCCGGCCTCGACCATGGGGCCGCGACCGATGCGACAACTGCGACGAACCGGGCGCGCCAGCCGCGCCGCCTGACCTCCGCCTCCCGCGCGCCTTTCGCCGCGGGATCGTCGCCCTCGTGTCGAGTATTCCTTCCATGACCGTTCAGCCCGCCGGCTCCCCGGCGATCACTTTGCAATTCGAAACCCCAGAGGACGGGCCGCTCGTCGACGCCCTGATCGATCACGCCTTCGGGCCGGGGCGTTTCACCAAGGTCTCCGAGCGGGTCCGCGAGTTCGCGACCTTCGCGCCGGAGCTTTCCGTCTGCGCCTGGTCGGAAGGCCGCCTGCTGGGCTGCGCGCGCATGTGGCGGGTCCGCGTCGGCGGCCGGCCGGCAGCCTTCCTGGGCCCGTTCGCCGTGGAGCTCGGCGAGCGCAACGCGGGCTTCGGCGCGCGGCTGATCGCGCGGGCCTGCGAGGCCGCCCAGGCCGCCGGCGAAACCCACGTGGTGCTGGTGGGCGATGAGCCCTACTTCGCCCGCGTCGGCTTCTCCACGGCGGCCGGGCGCCAGGTGATCATGCCCGGGCCGGTGGACCAGCGCCGCGTGCTGGTCCGCGCCCTGAGGCCGGACGCCGGTGAGCTTGCCGGGCCCGTGCAGCCCGCTTGAGGCGAGGGACGGGCGCGCCTACCTTCTCCTCATGGCGGACGAAGCGGTGAGACCCGGATTGGAAGGCGTGCTGGCGGCCGCCAAACAGGCGCCGGGCCGTGGCCTGCCGCCGGTGCATCTGTGGAACCCGGCCCACTGCGGCGAGATCGACATCGTCATCCGCAAGGACGGCGTCTGGTTCCACGAGGGCACGCCGATCGGCCGCGAGGCCCTGGTCAGGCTGTTCTCAACGGTCCTGCGCAAGGACCCCGACGGCATCCACCTGGTGACGCCGGTGGAGAAGATGAGGATCACGGTGGAGGACGCCCCGTTCATCGCCACGCGGGTGGACCGGGTGGGCGAGGCCTTGCGGTTCCTGACCAACGTCGGCGACGAGGTGGAGGCGGGGCCCGAGAATTATATCCGCGTGGAGATGGGCAAGGACGGCGAGCCGCGCCCCTACGTCCACGTCCGCCGTGGCCTGGAGGCGCTGATCGCCAGGCCGGTGTTCTACGAGCTGGTGGAGCTGGCCGAGGAGCGCGCGACTCCGGACGGCCCGACGCTCGGCGTGGCCTCCAACGGCGCCTGGTATCCGGTCGGTCCCCCGCGGGCGCACCAGCTGTGAGCCTCAAGGGGCTGCGCGGCGACCTGCGGGACTGGATCGGCGAGCATCTCGACCCGCTGGAGGCGCACGACCCGGCGCACACGGGCGTCATCGCGTCGGACTACGACCTGAGCACGGCCTATGGCCCGACCGAGGCGGACGGGCCGCTGACGCACGCCTCGGTGCTGATCGCGCTGGTGGAGCGCGACCACGGGCTGTCGGTGATCCTGACGCGGCGGGCCGACACGCTGCGCCGCCACACCGGCCAGATCGCGCTTCCGGGGGGGCGGCGCGATCCCGGCGAGACCCCCTGGCAGACCGCTCTGCGCGAAGCCGAGGAGGAAATTGGCCTGCATCCGAGCTTCGTCAGCCTGGCGGGACTCTCGACCCCCTATCAGACAGGCACCGGCTATCTGATCACGCCCGTGGTGGGGTTCGTGCGGCCGGGCTTCACCCTCACCGCCAATCCGGAGGAGGTGGCCGACATCTTCGAGACGCCGTTCGGCTTCCTGATGGACCCGGCCAATCTCGAGGAGCACGAGCGCGAGCTGCCGTCGGGGGAGAAGCGGCGGTTTTACGCCTATACTCACGAGGACCGGTTCATCTGGGGGGCGACAGCCGGCATGCTGCGCGCCCTTTACGACCGGCTCTATGGAGCCGCCATTGCTTAGGGTTTTCCTCATTCGTGGCAGCCTGGTGCTGGTCCCGTTCGCGGTCTGGTTCGTCTGGCGCGCCTGGGCGCGGCGGTCGGGGCGCCAGATGGGCTCGACGCCCTACGCCTGGCTGGCGGCGGCGGGCGCGCTCTTGGCCGGCCTTTCGCTGATCGGCACGGCGATCTTCCATTCCGACAACCGCCGCGAGCGCTACGTCCCCGGCGAGGTCACGGCCAGCGGGGCGGTGACCAAGGGCCACTTCGAGCCGGCGGCGGGCCCGGTGGGTCCTCCGAAATGAGCGAGACCATCGGCCACCGGCCCTGGATGACCGCGGCCGAGACCGCGGCGGTGATGGACGCCCTGGAGGCGGCCGGCGGCGCCGACTGCGCGCGCTATGTGGGCGGTTGCGTGCGCAACACCCTGATCGGCAAGCCGGTGAGCGACATCGACATCGCCACGCGGCTGGCCCCCGGTGAGGTGACCGCCGCGCTGAAGGCCGCGAAGCTGAAGGCGGTCCCGACCGGCGTCGAGCACGGCACGGTGACGGCGATCAGCGGCGGCCGGCCCTTCGAGATCACGACGCTTCGCCGCGACGTGGCCACCGATGGGCGGCGCGCGGTGGTGGCCTTTACGGACGATTGGGCCCAGGACGCCCGGCGGCGCGACTTCACGCTGAACGCGCTTTACGCCCAGCGCGACGGGACGCTGTTCGATCCCACCGGCCATGGCGTCGCCGACTGCCGCGCCGGGCGCATCGTCTTCGTGGGCGAGGCCGAGCATAGGGTGCGGGAGGACTTCCTGCGCATTCTGCGGTTCTTCCGGTTCTTCGCCTGGTATGGCTCTGGGCCGGCCGACGCCGCGGCGCTGGCGGCCTGCGAGAGCCTGAAGGGCGAGCTGAAGACGCTGTCGGCCGAACGGGTCTCCAGGGAGCTCCTGAAGCTGCTGGCCGCCGACGATCCGCGCGAGGCCGTGGGCCTGATGGCGCGCACCGGGGTGCTGGGCGAGGTCTTGCCGGCGCCCATCGACCTGGCGCGGTTCGAGGGCCTGGTGGTCATCGAGGACGAGACCCTGTTCGAGACCGACCCGGTGCTGCGGCTCGCGGCCCTCTTGCCGGACGACCAGGCGGGCGCGGTCCAGTTCGCAGAACGCCTGAGGCTCTCCAACGCCGACCGGGACCGGCTCGCCGCGGCCATGGCGCCGGCGCCCGAGTTCAAGAGCTGGATGAGCCCGCGCGAGATCCGTCGGGCGCTCTACAGGCTGGGGGCGCAGGCCTTCCGCGACCGGGCCAAGCTCGCCTGGGCGCGGGCCGAGCGCACGGCGACGACTCCGCAGTGGCGCGGCATGATCGCGCTCGGCGAAGGCTGGACCGCGCCGGCCTTTCCGCTCTCCGGCGAGGACGTGATCGCCGCCGGCGTGCCGAAGGGCCCGATGGTCGGCCAGGTGCTGCGCGAAGTGGAGGCCTGGTGGATCGACCACGACTTCATCGACGACAAGCTGTCGACCGTCGAGAAGCTGAAGTCCGTGGCGCAGGGGATGGCGTTTTGAAGCTCGGCATCCTCAAGACCGGCCGGCCGCCCACGCCGGCGATCGCGAAGTTCGGGACCTATCCGGAGATGTTCGTCAGGCTGCTGGGGCCGAAGGCCTACGACTATAGGGTCTACGCCGTCGACGAGGGCGAACTGCCGGAGACGCCCACGGCCTGCGACGCCTATCTGTTGACCGGCGGGGCGGCGGGCGCCTATGAGGCCGACCCCTGGATCGGCGAGACGATGGATTTCCTGCGCGCGGCCAAGGGGAAGGCGACGCTGGTCGGGATCTGCCTGGGCCACCAGCTGATGGCGCAGGCCTTCGGCGGCAAGGTGATCAAGTCGCCCAAGGGCTGGGGACTGGGCGAGCACGACTACCGGGTGCTGGCGCGCGAGCCGTGGATGGATGGCGCGGAAACGATCCGCCTGCCGGCGTCGCACCAGGACCAGGTGGTCGAGCCGCCGCCGGGCGCCGAGGTCTGGGCGGCCAACGACTTCGCGCCCATGGGCGCCCTGGTCTGGCGCGACCAGCCGGCCATGTCGCTGCAGCTGCATCCGGAGTTCGAGCCAGCCTACGCCATCGACCTGATCGAGCACCGGCGTGAGGCCATCTACGGCGCCGAGGAGGCCGAGCGCGCCATCGCCAGCTACGCGGGCCCCGACGACCGGGCCCGGATCGGCGGCTGGATCAACGCCTTCCTGGCCCAGGCGAGGTGAGGCCCGCGTTCCGCCAGTGGGCGGCGCGGGGCGCGGCTCTCTTCTGCATCGGCTTCGCGCTCTTCCAGGCGGCGCTGGCCCTGGGCGCGCCCTATGGGCAGATCGCCTGGGGCGGATCGAGCCCGGTGCTGCCGGCGGCGCTGCGCTGGACCAGCGCCGGGGCGGCGGTCTATCTGCTCATCGCCGCGGCGATCATGGAGGTCAGGGCCGGCGACTGGGGGCGCGAGCTGCCGCGGGCGCCGTTCCTGATCTTCAACATCTTCCTGGCCGCGCAGCTGGCCCTGAACACGCTGGCCAACCTGGCGACCCAGACGGCGGGCGAACGCTACGGCATGGGCGCGGCCTCGGCGGTGGGCTGCGTGCTCAGCCTCTGGGCGCTGAAGCCGGCGCGGCGCTAAGAGACGTCTCCTCTCCCCCGAGCGTCAGCGAGAGAGGGAGAGGGTAGGGAGAGGGCGGCTGAGTCTCTCTACACTCACGGCCGTGGAACGAGGGCCCTTGGTCGACCGCTTGAGAATCTCATTCTGATGCGCCGCCCTCTCCCTTCCCTCTCCCTCTCGCCTTCGCCGGGGGAGAGGAGGCGCGCACCGCCGCGCCCTACGTCCAGGCGACCAGGGGCGGCATGGAGGAGAGGATGGTCTCGATGTTGCCGCCGGCCTTGAGGCCGAACATGGTGCCGCGGTCGTAGAGCAGGTTGAACTCCACGTAGCGGCCGCGGCGGACGAGCTGTTCGGCGCGGTCTTGCTCGGTCCAGGGCTCGTCCATCCGGTGGCGGACGATTTTCGGATAGACGTCGAGGAAGGCCTCGCCGACGGCTTTCGTGAAGGCGAAGTCCTTCTCGAAGTCGCCGGAGTTGTGGCGGTCGTAGAAGATGCCGCCGACGCCCCGCATCTCATTGCGATGAGGCAGGAAGAAGTACTCGTCGCACCAGGCCTTGTACTTCGGGTGCCACGCCGGATCGTAGGGATCGCAGGCGGCCTTCATGGCGGCGTGGAAGAGGACCGTGTCGTCGGCCTCCTGGCTGCGCTGTTCGGCCAGCATGGGCGTCAGGTCCGCGCCGCCGCCGAACCAGCTCTCCGACGTGGAGAGGAACCGGGTGTTCATGTGCACCGTCGGCACCCGCGGGCTGCGCGGGTGGATGATCAGGCTGATCGAGGAGGAGACATAGGACGGGTCCTTGTCGGCGCCGGGCATGGTCGCCGCCATCTCGGGAGAAAATGTAGCGGCGGCCGCGGAGGTGTGGACGCCGGCCTTTTCGAAGAGGCGCCCCCGGAAATGGCCGCCGACGCCGCCGCCGGTCCCGGTCTCCCGCGTCCAGGGCTTGAGGTCGAATCGGCCCGGTGAGTCGCCATAGAGCTCGGCCGGCGCCTCGTCCTCCAGGCGTTCCAGCTCGGCGATGATCCGGGTCTGCAGGCTCTCGAACCACGTCTTGGCGCGGTCGCGGCGGGCAAGGATCTCGGGCGGCAGGGCGGGGTGCGCGTCGGACATGGTGCTTGCTAGCCGGTAGGGGCCGCGGTTGGAAAGGCCTTGATCTGCCGCAAGGCCTCGGACAGCGCGATCGCCGCGCTGACCGTGAGATTCAGTGAGCGGGCGCCGGGCGCGAGCGGAATGAACAGCCGCGTGTCGGCGGCCGCGTGGACCTCCTCGGGGGCGCCGGAGCTCTCGCGGCCGAAGAGGAGCGTGTCGCCGGCGCGGAATTCGAAGCTGTGCAGGGGTTGGGCGCCCTTGGTGGTGAAGAGCAGCAGCCGGCCGGCCTTCCGCTCGGGGCTGCCGAGGAAATCGGCCCAGCTTGGGTGTCGTCGAAGATCGGCCAGCGCGCCGTAATCCATGGCCGCGCGGCGGACGCCGGCGTCGGAAAGCGGGAAGCCGCAGGGCTCGATCACGTCCACCGGGACGTCCAGACAGGCGCCCAGACGCAGTGCGGCGCCGAGGTTTTGCGGAATGTCCGGTTGAAAAAGGGCCAAACGCATTCTAAGCGATCCGCGACGGGTTAGGCCGGGCTAAGAAACGAATCACGGAAGATGTCTCGCAAAGCGCAGCGGGGACTTCCGCTCGGTGAGGTCTGTGCGAACCTGTTGTGACGAATAAGCCCTTACCAGAGCCTCTGGTTGGGTCCAAAGACGTAGGCTCCCGCACGCTGGGCGGGACCTCGAAACGAAGGGTAGCTTTAGGTGGCCGACACCGTCGTGGGCGCAAACCCCGATCCGCACGCTTCGGGCTCTTCCCTTGAGGGGGAGGATCCGAACCGTCGCGATTTCATCCACATTGCCGCGGGCGTCGCGGCTGTGGGCCTGGTGGGCGGACTCGCCTGGCCGTTCATCGACCAGATGAACCCGGCCGGCGACACGCTGGCTCTGGCCTCCATCGAGTTCGACCTCTCAAAGGTCGTCGAGGGCCAGCAGGTGGTGGTGAAATGGCGGGGCAAGCCGCTGTTCGTCCGCTTCCGCACGGCCAAGGAGATCGGCGCGGCGATCAAGGACAACCACGCCGACCTGCGCGATCCGGCGACCGACGAGAGCCGCCACAAGCCCGGCAAGGCCCAGTACCTGATCCTGGTCGGCACCTGCACCCACCTGGGCTGCGTGCCGACCTTCGGCGGCGGCGACTACGGCGGCTGGTTCTGCCCCTGCCACGGCTCGGTCTACGACACCTCCGGACGGATCCGCAAAGGTCCGGCCCCGAAGAACCTGGAAGTGCCGGACTATGCCTTCCTCTCGGACACCAAGGTCAAGGTTGGCTGATCAGATGAGCGGACATTCAACCTACGAACCGAAGTCGGGCCTCGAGCGCTGGCTGGACTCGCGCCTCCCGCTGCTCCGGTTCGCCCACGACACCGTCGTGACGTTCCCGACGCCGAAGAACCTCAACTACTGGTGGACCTTCGGCGGCATCCTTTCGCTGATGTTGGGACTGCAGATCGTCACCGGCATCATCCTGGCGATGCACTACGTGCCGCACGTGGACTACGCCTTCAACTCGGTCCAGCGGATCATGCGCGACGTCAACTACGGTTGGCTGATCCGGAACCTGCACTCCAACGGCGCCTCGATGTTCTTCCTGGCCGCCTATATCCACATGTTCCGCAACCTCTACTACGGCTCCTTCAAGGCGCCGCGGGAGGTGTTGTGGATCCTGGGCTGCGTCATCTATCTGCTGATGATCGGCACGGCCTTCTTCGGCTACGTCCTGCCCTGGGGTCAGATGAGCTTCCACGGCGCGGTGGTGATCACCAACCTGCTGGGCGCCTTCCCGGTGGTCGGCCATGCGATCACCACCTGGCTGTGGGGCGGATTCGCGGTCGACGACCCGACGCTGAACCGCTTCTTCTCGCTGCACTACCTGTTGCCGTTCATGATCGCCGGCGTCGTGGGCCTGCACGTCTGGGCGCTGCACGTGCCGGGGAACAACAACCCGACCGGCGTGAACGTGACCTCGCCGCAGGACACCGTGGCCTTCCACCCGTACTACACGGTGAAGGACGGCTTCGCGATTTCGGTCTTCCTGATCATGTACGCGGTGTTCGTCTTCTACCTGCCCGACGCGCTGGGCGACGCGGCCAACTATGTGCAGGCCAATCCCCTGGTGACGCCCGCCCACATCGTGCCGGAATGGTACCTCCTACCCTTCTACGCGATCCTGCGGGCCGTCCCGGACAAGCTGATGGGCGTGCTCCTGATGTTCGGGGCGATCGCCACCCTGTTCGTCCTGCCCTGGCTCGACACCTCGAAGGTGCGCTCCATGCGCTACCGGCCGACAGCCCGGCTCTACTTTTTCATCTTCGCCTTCACCTGCATCGTGCTGGGCTTCTGCGGGGCGCACGCGCCGGATGACCTGGTGATCCCGGGTGTTTCGGGCCCGCAGTTCCTCGACGCCAACCTCAACAGCTTCGTGTGGCTGAGCCGCATCTCGGCGCTGTTCTACTTCGTCTACTTCTGGGTGGTCACGCCGCTCCTGGGGCTCTTCGAGACCCCGCTGCCCGTGCCGGAAACGATCTCCTCGCCTGTCCTGTCCCACCCTGCCTCAGCGCCCGCCGGCGCGGTCGCGTCGCCTGAAAAGAGGGGTTGAGCCTGATGCTGCGCAAAGCTTTCGCGTTCGCGGCGCTCGGGCTGGCCCTGATGGCGGGCCCCCTGTTCGCCGGACAGGCTCTGGCCGCCACCACCCAGGCCGAACCCCGGGACATCCACTGGTCCTTCGAAGGGCCGTTCGGCAAGTTCGACAAGGCCCAGCTCCAGCGGGGCTACAAGGTCTATCGGGAGGTCTGCTCGTCCTGCCACTCGATGGACCTGCTGTACTTCCGCAACCTCGGTCAGAAGGGCGGGCCGTTCTACGACCCGAAATATGCGAACCCCAACGACAACGCCGTGGTGAAGTCGCTGGCCCACGACATCCAGGTCAAGGACATCGATTCGGACACCGGCGATGTGATCAGCCGTCCGGCCGGGCCGGCCGACAAGTTCGCCGCGCCCTTCCCGAACGAGCCGGCGGCGCGGGCTTCCAACGGCGGGGCGCTTCCGCCGGATCTCTCGGTGATGGCCAAGGCGCGCGAGGGCGGTCCAGCCTACATCTATTCGATCCTGACCGGCTTCGTCGCGCCGCCGAAGGGCATGACTGTGCCTGAAGACAAATACTACAACCCCTACATGCCGGGCGACATGACTTCGGCCATGGCCAAGGGCGCCAAGGTCCCGGAGGGCGGTTTCATCGCCATGCCGCCGCCGCTGACCGACGGAAAGGTCACCTTTGACGACGGCACCAAGTCCACCGTCGCCAACGAGGCGCGCGACGTCTCGGCCTTCCTGGCCTGGGCCGCGGAGCCCAAGATGGAAGAGCGCAAGGCCTTTGGTCTCGGCGCGATGATCTATCTGCTGATCTTCTCGGTCCTCCTGTGGTTCAGCTACAAGAAGATCTGGAAGAACGTCTCCCACTAGGGCCGGCGGACAGCCACGAGACCCAAGGGCCCCTCCGGGTCGCCGTGCGACCCGGCCCCCCTCGCTTCGCGAGCCACCCCCAGAGAGGGTGGATTGCAAGCCGGGGCCTTTTTCGTGGCCGCTTGTCGGGCTCGGCGGCGACTGACTTACTGCCGCGCAAACGAGGGACGCGCGATGGGAATCGGCAAGGTGACGCGGCGCGGCGTGCTGGGCGGCGGCGCGGCCCTCGTCACGGCTTCAGCCATGGCCCAGCCGGCGAAATCGCGCCTGATCCTGCTGGGCACCGGCGGGGGGCCGACGCCCAAGCCCAACCGCGGCGCGCCGGCCCAGGTGATCGTCGTGAACGGGGCGGCCTACGTCATCGACTGCGGCAACGGGGTGGCGCGGCAGATGGTGCTGGCCGGCGTGCCGCTGGCGGCGATCCGCAAGGTGTTCATCACCCACCAGCATTCCGACCATAACGCCGACTACGGCAACCTGATCTGGCTCGCCTGGGCGGGGAGCCTGACGTCGCGGGTGGAGACCTTCGGGCCGCCGCCGCTGAAGGAGATGACGCGGCTGTTTCTTGAGATGAACGACTACGACATCAGAACCCGCATCGCCGACGAGGGCCGCCCGCCGCTGAAGGACCTGATCGCGCCGCACGAGATCACCACCGGCGGCCTGGTGGCGCAGGACGCCAACGTCAGGGTGACCGCGGCCCTGGTGGACCATGGGGCGGTGAAGCCCGCCTTCGCCTACCGCTTCGACTGCCCCGACCGGTCGATCGTGATCTCCGGCGACACCCGGCCGTCCGAGAACCTGATCCGGCTGGCGAAGGGCGCCGACGTTCTGGTGCACGAGGTCATGTACGGCCCGGCCATCGACCGGATGGTGGGCGCCGAGACCAATGCCAAGACCCTGCGCGAACACCTGCTCTCCAGCCACACGCTGGCGCAGGATGTGGGGCGGGTGGCGACGGAGGCCGGGGTGAAGACCCTGGTGCTCTCGCACTTCGTGCCCGGCGGCGCGCCGATCATCTCCGACGCCGACTGGGCGGCCGCGGTGCGCCCGCACTTCGCGGGCAATCTGGTGGTCGGCCACGACCTGATGGAGCTCTAGCGGGCGTTCGGCGCGGGCCCTCTCCCTCTCGATCGTCATTCCCGGGCTTGTTCCGGGAACCCAAGATCGCAAGCGCTGCAGACCTCCCACCGGCGCCGCTGCGGCTCATGGGCCACCTCGGAGTTCATGGGTTCCCCGCACAAGGCCGGGAATGACGAGCAAATTATTGGAGTTGCGATGGGAGGGTTGCCGCTTCAGCCTAGCGGGCCGGGCCCAGCAGCAGTCGCCCCGCGGGGAAGTCGAAGCGCAGGCGCCAGCGCGACAGGATCGGCGCGCCGATCTGGCCGGTCAGGGCCGGGTCCTCGGCCTTCATCAGCCCGGCCGGCAGGTTCTCGGTGAGGGCGCCGGCGAACGATAGGGCCCTGAGGTGGGGGCGGTAGACGCCGTAGGGATAGAGCTCCTTGGGCCTGGCGGCGTGGGCCACCCTGGCCACCGCATCGCTGAGCCGCAGGCCGGTGTCGGCGCCCGTGCCCGGCGTGAAGGCGCCGGTGAGGGCGTGCGGCCCATCGGCCACGGCGGCGGTGACCACCGGCCGGTCGGCCACCCAGCCCAAGGGCAGGCTGGTCGCGGTGGGGAACTTCGGCGCATGGCCGGGGGGTCGCAGGGCCACGCGGCAGGGCGCGAAGCTCACGTCGACCACATAGTCGCGCAGGACGTCCGCGCCGATGACGCCTGCGATGGGGGTGGGAAGCGCCCCGGTGCGCAGGTCCAGCCCCTCCACAGTCACGGGCCTGTTCCTGGCCACGACGCCGGCCAGCCGGACCTCGCCGGTCAGCGACGTCTCGGCGTACCCCGCGGTCTGGGCCTGGCTGTCGGCGAGCTGGGTGTGGGGGCTGGCGGTGTCCAGGATGTAGTCGCCCGCCACGCCCATCACCTCGGCGCCCACGACCACGACGCCGTTCTCGAACCAGCACGCCGCCTCGCCGGCGAGCGCCGGGGTCGCGGAGAGCGCCAGGAGCGCGGCGAGGGGGAGGGCGGGGCGACTCACGGGGCAAGCATAACCATATCGTTTCCCTTTGATCGTCATCGCCCGGCTTGTCCGGGCGACCCATGAACACCGGATGGGGCCAGTACATCAGCGGTGGGGCCGTGCGCAGCTTGCAACACGGAGATCATGGGTGGCCCGGACAAGCCGGGCCATGACGATCAAAAAATGAGGGTTGGGAGTTCGTTGCGCGATCCGCGGCAGCATCCTTCAGGATTCCTCATGCCCTCAAGTCCATGGCCAGAAGCCGAGACCCCAAGGCAAACTGGATGCCATGGATTTCAGGGTTCGGACTGGCGGTTGGCTGTTGCGATGCCAATTTGGCCCCGTTGCTGAGGTTCAGCGATGTTCTAGGATTGGCGGATGAAGAGCGATGCCCGCCGCTTGGCCACAGCGCGAATTATTGCCATGGCCTTGACCCTCGGCGGCTGCGCCCGCGCGCCTGACCCCAGAGACACCGAAGTCAATCTTAGGGTCAGGTCGCCAGATGGAAAGCTAGACGCGATCTATGCCGAGGACGTTGGCGGAGGCCCCGCGGTCGGTGTGACCGAAGAGATATTTGTGGCGAAGCCTGGAGTGTTTCCGGACATGAAGGGACGAGTGTTCAGCGAAGAGTGCGTGCACAACATAGCCCTGACATGGGAAACGCCTCGGAGGCTGAGGATCAGCTACGACATAGGTTCCGACGTTCGTGAGGACCCCAGACTCCATAAGCCATCGGTGTTTTCGGTATTCTCGTCAGCCTATTGGACATTCGGCAATCCGCACGGCACCGAGATTCACTTCATTCGTCGCCTCATGCCGCCGCAGGTTGGCTGCTAACCCAAATCGAACGCTTGGCGGGGAACACCCTAACTCTCCCCGCGCACCCCGCTGTTCCGGCTGAAGTGCGCCAGGGTCCTCAGCTTCGACAGGCGCGCGCTGTCCTCATGGAACCCGTTCGGCGCGACAAACGCATGCCCGGCCTCATACATATAGACCGGCAGGTCCGAGTGGGCTTCGCGAATGGCCTCGACGGCGGCGGGCGGGATGAGGTCGTCGGTCTTGCCGAGGTGCAGGATGGTGGGCGNNCCCATGGCGAAGACCGGCGGGGCGAGCGCGTCGATGGCGGCCTGGACGGCGTCGAGGACGTCGGCGCCCCAGTGGCTCTGTTCGCCGAAGCCCATCTGGCGGGCCATCAGGGCCGGGTTGAAGTCGCGCTCGGCGAAGCCTTTGCGGAAGCGGTCGAAGAGGCTGGGGACCAGGACTTCGTAGCCGGCCTCGGCATAGTCGTCGGCGAGCCCGCGCAGGTGCGGGGTGACGCCCCAGATGGCGTGCAGGATGACCAGGCCGCCGCGGCGCGCGTCGCTGACCGGCGCGCGCCAGGCGTCGAACCGGAAGCCGTCCGCGGCGCTCGCGAGCTGGACGGTCTCGCCCATCTCTTGGTTCAGGCCTTGTCGAACAGCTCAAGCGTGCGGTGGCGGGCGAGGTCGGCGGCTTCGGCGTTGTAACGCTCGGGGCTGTCGTTGTTGAAGCCGTGGCCGGCCGCCTCGTAGATGTAGACCGGCACATCGGGGTGGTGCTCGGCGACGGCGACGGCCACCTCGTCGGCGGGGATGCCGTGGTCGGTGCGGCCCAGGTGGACGATGGTCGGGCACTTGAGCGGGAGCGCGGCGTTCGCCTGCACCATGCTGCCGTAATAGCTCGACGCGGCCGCGAGGCCCTCCAGCTTGCCCGCCGCCAGCCAGGCCAGCGAGCCGCCGTAGCAGTAGCCCACCACGCAGACCTTGCCGCCGTGCCTGGCCAGGAAGTCGCGGCAGGCGGCGATGTCGCCCAGGGCCTGCTCCAGCGGCGTGGCCCGCGCATGGCCGATGCCGCGCTTGATGCCCTCGTCGTCATGCTCGGCGTGGAAGTCGCGCTCCAGCCGGTAGAAGAGGTCGGGCGCGATCGCCTCGTAGCCCATCCGGGCCCAGCGCTCGACGTCGGCCCGGACGTGACGGTCGATGCCGAAGATCTCCTGGATGACGATGACGCCGCCCTTGTGCGGGGTCATGGCGGCCTCGTGGTAGGCCGCGAACTCGACGCCGTCCGCGCCCGCGATCTTGATGGTCTCGCCCATGGTCGTTTCCTCTTTAGACGTTGAAGCGGAAGTTCATCACGTCGCCGTCCCTGACGACATACTCCTTGCCTTCCTGGCGCAGTTTGCCGGCGTCGCGCGCGCCCGCCTCGCCCTTCAGGCGGACGTAGTCCTCGTAGGTGATGGTCTCGGCGCGGATGAAACCCTTCTCGAAGTCGGTGTGGATGACGCCGGCCGCCTGGGGGGCGGTGTCGCCCTTGTGGATCGTCCAGGCGCGCGCCTCCTTGGGCCCGACCGTGAAATAGGTCTGTAGGCCCAAGAGGTGGTAGGCCTCGCGGATCAGCTTGTTGAGACCGGGCTCGGTGAGGCCCAGCGTCTCCAGATATTCGCCGCGCTCGGCGGCGTCGAGCATGGCGATCTCGCTCTCGATCTGGGCGGAGATGGCGACGTGGTCGGCCCCGTCGTGGGTGGCCCGCTCGGCTACCAGCTTCGACATCTCGTTGCCGTCGGCCGCGGCGGCCTCGTCCACGTTGGAGACGTAGAGGGCGGGCTTGGAGGTCAGGAGCTGCAGCATCCGCCAGGCCTTGTCGTCCTCGGCGGAGACGGTGGCCTTGCGGGCCGGGCGGCCGGCGTTGAGCTCGGTGAGCGCGAGCTGGACGAGGCGCAGGGTCTGGACGCTCTCCTTGTCGCCGGTCTTGGCGCGCTTTTCGAGGTTGGTGACCCGCTTTTCCAGGCTCTCCAGGTCGGCCAGCATCAACTCGGTCTCGATGGTCTCCAGGTCGGAGAGCGGGTCGACCTTGCCTTCCACGTGGGTGATGTCGTCGTCGATGAAGCAGCGGGCCACGAAGGCCACGGCGTCGCAGTCGCGGATGTTGGCCAGGAACTGGTTGCCCAGGCCCTCGCCCTTGGAGGCGCCGCGCACGAGGCCCGCGATATCCACGAAGTTGATCCGCGACGGGATGATCTCCTTGGAGGGGATGACGGCGGCGAGCGCTTCGAGGCGTGGCTCGGGCACGGCCACGTCGCCGGTGTTGGGCTCGATGGTGCAGAACGGATAGTTCGCGGCTTGGGCCGCGGCGGTCTGGGTGAGCGCGTTGAACAGGGTCGATTTGCCGACGTTGGGCAGGCCGACGATGGCGACTTTCAGGGCCATGGAAACTTTCGGATTTCGTGAAGGCGGACGGTCGGGCGACCTAGCACGGACGGCGGGTCGGGCCTAGGGCGCCGCGGCCGTCAGCCGCGAGCTAACAGCGCCTCGTTCTCTTCGAAGTATTTGTCCAGAGCCGACCCGTCTGCATCGCTCATCGGGAACCGATGACGGAGCCACGGCGCGACGTGATGTAGCTCTATGTCGGCGTATCGCACTCGAGTCCTTACGGCATCTTGGAACGCCATGGAGTCAATGTATTTGGACAGCAACGAAAGGGTCCATTTGCAGCGAAGCAGTAGGTATTTCCGATTTTCGCCGCCACGGGTTCCCAAGACAAGCTTACTGGTGTTGATCTGCTCCATGGCTACCGCGCATGTCTCGTATGCATCAAGTAAGTCACCCGTCTTCTGGCAAAGTTCGGCGAATAGGATGTTGGCCTCAACGGGAACATCTGCGGACGGTCCTGTTGCGCCGTAGGTTGAGAAGAGACGGACTAAGGGGACCTTTGCCTCCTGAAAATTTCCCCTGGCAAAGAGGGTCTGGGCTTTTCGAATTTCCGACTGGTAGCGGAGGACGCGGCCCAGGCGCTTGGCTAACGACTCCATTGCAAGACTCCCCTGCCTTCGTAGTGTCCGGACGGACTGCGCCTTAAGTTCATGTCGGCCAGTTTGCTAAGGCCCTGGACTTGGTCAAGGACGGCCCAATGGGCCGCCGCTTCGCGGCGAGCGCAAGGCGCTCGTCCTTGACGAAGCCCAGGGCCTTAGCTCGAATCTGCCATGGGCTTCAGGGCTATCCCGCATTCTGAAGAATGCCGGCTTCTTCCCCTTTAGGATCGTCATGGCCCGGCTTGTCCGGGCCATGACGAGCGAGCGAGAGGTCGACCCTAAGGCTTGGACATGGGGTCCGGCTTCATGGTGTCGAGATCGACCGGTATTGAGACGTGCTCCTGGACGATGAGCCATTTGCCGCCGATCTTGCGGTAGACGTCGGTGACCCGGACGACCAGCTCGATTTTCGAACCGTCCTTGGCGGTGAAGTGGGAGTCCTGGATGGAGTGCCCGTAGGCTACGTCGCCGCTGACCGTGATGCTGAGGTCGCTCAGCGTGAAGGTCGTTGGCCCCGGGAAGGTGGCGAAGATGTCGTCCCAGTCCTTCTTGTAGTCGGCCCAGCCCACATGCTGGCGCGGCGGGGTGACGTCGAACACGAAGAGCCCCTGGCGGGCGTAGTAGGACATGATCTTCTTGGAGTCCTTGGCGTTGAAGGCGGCCGTGAAGCCCTTCTCCAGCGCCTGAATCTGAGCCTTGTCGCTCGGACCGACGGCCGGAGCCGCGGCCGCCGGTGTGGCGGCCGTATCGGCCGCATGGGCCGCACCGGTCATCGTCAGCGAGAGCGCCACAGCGCTTGTAAGTATCGTCAGTGCACGCATGATTTCCCCCTTGGGTTTTCCACCAGCTTGACTGTGGCTGACCTTGACCTGTGTACCGCCGTTATCAAGTGCAAATTCCGATGGACCGCCGCACGGCGCGCCGGATGTTCAGCGGCGCGTCGTGGGTCTAGGCTCAAGGGTAACGATAGAGCCTGGGGGGAACATCATGGGTCGGAACAGCAGAAGCCGGTTGGGCGGGGTCGCGGCCGTTCTGGCGGGGCTGAGCCTGGGGCTGTCCGCCCCAGCGCAGGCGGCGGTCGCCCAGCCTGCCACCAAGCTGATCGAGGCGCCGGGCGCGCCGTTCCTGGGGCTGGGGGCCTTCGACCTCGGCGCGCTCGGCTATGTGGTCGAGGAGTTCATCGTCTCCGGAACCGCCAGTTCCTACAAACTGACCGGCGAGCCGACGGCGGACGGGGCCTGGACCGCGCAGGCCGCGGGAACGGCGCCCTACGCCACGCGGATCGTGGTGGTCCGCCCGAAGGACCCGAAAAAGTTCAGCGGCACGGTGGCGGTGGAGTGGCTGAACGTCACCGGCGGGCTCGATGCCGGCCCGGACTGGACCTACAGCCACCGCGAGATGCTGCGTTCCGGCATGGCCTATGTGGGGGTCTCGGCCCAGAAGGTGGGCGTCGAGGGCGGCCAGAGCCTGGGCGGCGCCGGCATGCCGCTGAAGAAGGCCAACCCGGCGCGCTACGGGACGCTCAGCCATCCCGGCGACCTCTATGCCTTCGACATGTTCTCGCAGGCTGGCGCCGCGGTGAAGAGCGGCAAGGTGCTGGGGCCGCTCAAGGCCAGGCACGTCATCGCCACGGGCGAGTCGCAGTCGGCGGTGTTCATGACCACCTACATCGACGCCATCGATCCGCTGGCGCGCGTCTATGACGGCTTCTACGTCCACTCCCGCTTCGGGGGCGCGCCGCCGCCGGAGATGGCCTCCATGCGCGGCGGGCCGAACGGGCGGCCGGGGCCTGCGGGCGTGAAGCTGCGGCCGAACCTGCGCGTGCCGGTGATGACGCTGATTTCCGAGACCGACCTGATCGGCTCAGGCCTCTCGGGCTTCTGGGCCGCCGACCAGGCCGACAACGACCACTTACGCATCTGGGAGATGCCGGGCACGGCGCACGTGGACAACTACATGTTCTTCGTGGGCGGCTTCGACAACGGCTCGGCGCCGATAGACAAAATGGCCGAGCTCTGGAGGCCGACGGACGCCCTTTTCGGCGCCAAGATGGCCCATCCGATCAACGCCTCGCCGACGCACCACTATGTGGCCATGGCCGCGCTCGCGGCGCTGGACCGCTGGGTCGCCACCGGCAAGGACCCGCCCAAGGCCGCGCGCATGGAGATCACGCCGCCGGCCAAGGCGGGTGAGGCGCCGAAACTCGTCGCCGACGCCAACGGCAATACCAGGGGCGGCATCCGTACGCCCTGGGTCGACGCGCCCACCGCGACGCTCTCCGGCTCGGGCAATACCGGCGGACCTTTCGGCTTCCTGGTGGGGACGACGCGGCCCTACGACGCCGCGACGCTGGCGAAGCTCTATCCGGGCGGCAAGGCGGATTACCTGAAGAAGTTCGACGCCTCGCTGGGCGCGGCGGTGAAGGGCGGTTTCATCCTCAAGGCGGACGAGCCGGAGATCCGCGCGCTCGCCGCCGCCAACTACCCGGCGAACTAGGAAAAGGCCGGCGGCGGAGCTTCCGCGCGCGGGCCCCACGTCCCCCGCGGATCAGGCGGTGGCGGTCGCCAGCTTGCGGCGCGCGCGCAGCATCGCGCCCATGCCGCCGAAGCCCACCAGCATCAGGGCCCAGCTGGCCGGCTCCGGCACGCCGCCGCGCTCGGTGATGCGCCAGTCGAAGGTCCCGTCCATGGAGTTGCTGAACTGCTGGACTCCGGAACCCGCAATGTTCGGGTTGCCGTAGAGAGCGACCGTGTAGAACTGGCCCGCGGTCACGGCTTCGGTGACGATGCCCGAGGTGGTGGGGTCGTTGCCGAAGATCGCGGGGTCGGTGAGGTCCGGGCCGACCGAGACGCCGTTGAAATCGATGGCCCAGCCGAAGAGGCCAAGCGTATTGCCCGACGCGGAGACGTTATAGTCCATCTGGAACACGCCATCGCCGGTTGCCTGGAAGGCGTAGAGCCAGTCGGCGCCGCTGCCGGGACGGAGCTGGTCGAGGTCGGCGCCGCTGGCGCCGGTGTTGGGGTCAGTGACCGAAAAATTCCAACCATAGTTGGTGAAGTCGACGGCGCCGGCGTTGGCCGAGGCCCAGGTCGCCTGGGCGGTTCCGAAGGAGGTCACCGACTGGTTGTGATCGCGAAAGACGCCGTTGGTCGCGTGGGCCGTGGCGGTCACGTTGAGGGTGGTCGGGGCGCCGGACCAGTTCTGGCTGTCCGTCTGGGTGACCGTCGGGCCTCCATTGATATAGGCGTCGGCGACGATGTTGAGCTCGCCGTTGACGGCCCGGGCGGCGGCCGCGGGCTGGGCGGCGAACGCCAGGGCCGCAGCGGCCCCGGCGAGGATAAGGGGGGTGGACGCAAGACGCATTTCGGCAGCTCCCATGGTCGTGGCTCGAGCCCTGGAGCCCGAATTCGGCGGGAGGGAGCGCCCTTGAATGGCCGCGTTCAAGCGCTTGCACCGAGGGTGCGAGGAGCTTGCGTGTGGTGAGAGGAACTCTCGCCAGCCGAGAACCCCGGCGGACGAATTGGCCGGGCGGGCCGGCCGCCGCGGGGCCTAGCGCCCGCTCAGCGCCTGGGCGGCGTGGTCGCGCCAGGCGCGGCCTTCCTTGCGGAACTGGGGCTTCAGCTTGGCGATCCGCTTGTCGAGCTCGACCACGGCTTCGGCCGCCTCGTCGCGGCGGCCGTTGCGGGCCATGAAGGCGGCGTAGCGGGCCAGGCCCTCGAAGCCCGGCAGGCGCTGCGAGGCCCACTGGAGCGCGGTGTCGGCTTCGTCCACCCGGCCGAGACCTTCGTAGGCGCGGCCAAGCGCCAGCGCCGCGGCCGGCGTGCGGCCGTGGGCGGCGTCGTTCCCCAGGCGCTCCAGCACCTCCAGCGCCTCGGCCGGGCGGTGGAGTTCGAGCAGCGCATTGGCCAGACCCAGCAGCAGCACCGGATCGTCGGCATGGACGCCGTGGGCGGCGGCGCGGAACAGCGCCTCGGCCTCCTCGTAGCGCTGCATGTGCATCGCCGCGGTCGCGAGCCGCGACCGATTGCGCACGGTGGGGGTGTCGTCGCAGGCGGCCTTGGCCTCGCGGTATTCGCGGTGGGGGTCGAGCGCCTCGCGGGCGACGGAGCTGATCCGCCGCGCGGTCGAGCCGCCAAAGATGTCCGGGACGACGTTGAGGGCGATATAGACCAGGCCGCCGATGGGCTGGAACATGATGATGATCCACAGCCACATCTGCTCGCGGCCGGTCTTCACCACGTGCCAGCAGAGCAGGACGGCCATGATGAGGGAGAGGATGAAGCCGGGAAGCAGCATTTCGGCAGGGCTCTCCTAGTGGATTGATCGGGACAT
>PLEH01000141.1 GCA_003136395.1 Phenylobacterium sp. | reverse complement strand
ATGTTCGACCGCGACAGCCTGCACCTGCTGAAATCGCGCGCGACCGTGCTCGACTTCGTCGTAATCGTGGCGGTGGTGGTGGTGGCCGGGGTGGTGGGTGGCGGCATGCGCGGGATCACCTTCGTCCAGAGCCTGCAGTTCGCGGTCAAGCTTTTCGCGATCTCGGTACCAGCCTTTCTGCTGCTCATCCACTTCTCCGGCACCGGGGTGCCCTTCGCCCGGGGCGCCGGTGGCCTGGCCCGGCTCACCACCAGCACCAACTTCCAGGTGACTAGGGGCGAGCTCTGGCAGATCCCGGCCGCTACCAAAGTCCACGTCTCGCGGCCGGCGGACCTCCGCTGGCAACGCCAGGCGCCGACCGCGAGCTCGGGCGCCCCGGCGGCCGGCTTTGAGGGCGGGACTGGACCGAAGGGGCGGGTGAACGCCAGCCGGGCCAACCGGCTTCACCTGGAGGGTGTCGGCCTGGTGCCCAAGGGCACCATCACCTGGGAATCGTCGGACCTAGTGACCGTCGCCCGTGGCCAGCCGGCTCCCTTCGGCAGCCAGACCCCCGCCAGCACCACCTCAGCCTGGATGGGCCCCTTCGGGCCCCTCGCCGGCGGCACCGGTCATCCCCTCCTCTTCACCTACTCCCTGATCATGGCCATCCTGCTGGGCACGATCGGGCTGCCCCACATCCTGGTGCGCTTCTACACCAACCCCGACGCCAAGGCCTCGCGCCGGACGGCGTTGCTGGTCCTGGTGCTGCTGGGAGCCTTCTACGTCTGGCCGCCGATCTTCGGCGCCCTGGGGCGGTCCTACGACCCCAGCTTGTACGGCAGTAACCTCACCGACGCGGTGGTGCTGATCCTGCCCTCCCAGCTGGGGGCCGGGTGGCTGGGCCAAACCCTCTCCGCCATCGTCGCCGCCGGCGCCTTCGCCGCCCAGGGCCTGCCGGCCTGGGAATACCGCTTCGACTATGTGGGCGAGGCCCTGAAGGCCCGCTCGCCCAACGGCGCCGCACACGCCTCGGAAATTCCCTACGTCTTCGACAAATATGGCCCGGGCTACATCGCCATGGTCACCCCAAGCCACACCGGCGAGGCCAGCGACAAGGACAAGGCTGTGGCCCGGACGATCCACAGCTACTGGCTCAATTTCGCCAAGACCGGTGACCCCAACGGCCCGGGCCTACCCGCCTGGCCACGCTATGACCCGGCCAAGGACCAGCTGATGCTGTTCCGCGGCGACGGCGTGGCAGCCGCCACACCGGACCCGCTCAAGGCGCGCCTGGATCTGACGGCCGCGACGCAGAAATAGGCCTACAGCGCCCGCTCCAGCACCACGAAGCAGAGGTCGTCGCGCAAGGGCCGGCCGAAGCGGTCGTCGCCGTAGGGAAAGGGCTCGATTTCGCCGGTGAGCGCGTACCCGCGCCGCTCGTACCAGGCGATCAGGGTGTCGCGGACATTGATCACCCGCATGCGCATCCGCCGCACGCCGCGCGAGCGCGCCACATCCTCGGCGGCGGCCAGCAGGGTGCGGCCGAGCTTCCGGTCCTGCCGGTCGGGCCGCACGCTGAGCAGGCCCAGATACCAGACCGCCTCGGCGACCGGCTCCAGCCAGACGTGGCCCAGGAGCTCGCCCGCGGCGTCGCGCCAGACCAGCAGCTGCGCCCCGGGCTTGCCGGCCAGGTCTTCACTGAGCGCGGCCTCGGTGGTCCGCTCACCCGCCAGGTAGCTCTCCACCGTCCAGCTCGATTGCGGCCCTGTCCCGCGATAGGCCCAGTTGGTCAGCGCCACGATGTCGGGAAGGTCGGCTTCCGCCGCCGGCTGCAGTTCGATCATGCGATCGCAAAGCCCGGACGCGGACGCGATGTCAACCGGGCCGCGACCTAGGCGGCGGCGATGGCGGCGGGGCTGGCGGCGGCCGACGCGTTCAACGCCGCCTGGATGGACTCGAGCAGGCGGCTGACCTCAATGGGCTTGGCGACGACGTCGTCCATGCCCGCGGCCTGGTAGGCCGCGACCTGTTCGCTCATGACGTTGGCGGTGAGCGCGACGATCGGCGTGCGCGCCCGGCCGCTCGCCGCCTCCTCGCCGCGGATCGCCCGCGATGCCGTCACCCCGTCCATCACCGGCATCTGGATGTCCATCAGGATCAGATCCCAGTCCTGGTCGCGCCAGGCGCTCAGCGCCTGATCGCCGTCCGCCACCATCACCGTCTCGACGCCGACCTGCTGCAGGAGGGTGCGAAGCACCAGCTGGTTGATCGGATTGTCCTCGGCGGCGAGGACCCGCAGCGGCGCGGCGCCGGTCTCAGTCTCAGTCTCGGTCTCGTCCCGGGGCGCGAGGCCTTGCGGCGCGACGCCGGGATCGTCGGCGGCCCGGCTCGCCCGCAACCTGGGCAGCGGCAGGCTGACCGTGAACCTCGAACCGCGCCCCGCCTCGCTCTGGACGGAGATCTCGCCGCCCATCATCGTGGTCAGCTGTCGGCAGATGGCCAGGCCCAGGCCCGTGCCGCCAAAGCGGCGGGTCACCGAGGCGTCCGCCTGGCTGAACTTCTCGAACAGCCCCGCCATTTGCTCGGGCGAGATGCCGATGCCGGTGTCGGCGACCTCGATCTGCAGGATGTCGTCGCGCCGCTCGATCCCGACGGTGATCGCGCCCTGCTGGGTGAACTTCACGGCGTTGGAGACGAGGTTGTGCAGCACCTGCCCGATGCGCTGGGCGTCGCCGGCGTAGACGCCTTGCGCATCCGGCGCGACGTTGAGTTCGAACGTCAGGTTCCTGTCCGCGCCCTCGCCCTCGAACATGTCGAGCGCGGCCCGGGCGAGATTTGCGATGTCCACCTCCCCGATCTCGAGCTCGAGCTTGCCCGCCTCGATCTTCGACAGATCGAGCACGCTGTTCAACAGCAGCAGCAACGACTGGCCGGACCTGCGGATGACATCGACGCGCTTGCGTTGCGCAGGGCTCAGCCTGTCGCGCTCCATGGCCTGGGCCATGCCCAGGACGCCGTTCAGCGGCGTGCGGATCTCATGGCTCATGGTGGTGAGGAATTCGCTTTTCGCCCGGCTGCCCGCCTCGGCGCGGAAGAGCGCGTCGATCAGTTCGATCTCGCCGCGCTTGCGCTCGGTGATGTTCTGGATCGCGCCCACCAGGGTGAGCGGGTTGCCGTCCTCGTCGCGGATCAGCTCCGCCGAGCCGGCCGCCCAGACCTCCCGGCCATCGCTGCGTTTGACGCGATACTCGGTCCGATAAGGACCCCCACCCGCCTGATATTTCTTCCAGTCGGCTTTCGCGGTCTCCAGGTGCTCGGGCGCCACGGCGCAATAGGGGTCATCCTGGAGGCGCTGGTAGGTCAGCGGCTCCTCGAAGAAGTCGTGCTCGGCGCCCAGGCTGGTCAGCGCGCGCCGCGAATAGTCCATCTCGTAGACGTGCAGATCGGCAAGCCCGATGGCGATCTTCAGCCGCCGCTCGGCGGCCTCGGAGCGCTCAAGCGCGGCCTTCGTGTCCGCCATGACCTCGATCGCGCGCTTGTTCGCGCGGCTCCAGCCGGACACCGTCTTGTGCGTGCCGATCGCCAGCAGGGCCAGCGTCGCGACCACGCTGCCGAGGCCCACCAGCACGCCGGCCGCCGACCCGAGCCCGAAAAGGGAGATCGTGGCGATGGCGACGGCCACGACCGCCGGACCGGCCATGGCGGCGAAGATGCGCCAGGAGGTCCAGCCCAGCGATACGCCGAGCGCGGTGACGGAAATCGCGGTCACCGCGATCAGCGCCAGGCCGGTGAAACTGTGAGCCATGACTGTGTAGGCCAGGGATGCCGCGAACCACAGGATCATCCTCAGTAGAACAATCCCGCTCAGCCGGCGGAGACCCATGGCCGAGTCCATCTCGCCGGCGGACGCAAGCCAGCGCCGGTAGGTCCTTTGCGTGAACCAATCCGTTGCGCAGAGACCAACACCCCAGGCCAACGCCAGCCAGGGCGCGCCGACGAGGGCCAACGCCAGGGCCGCGAAGACATTGAAAACCGCGTGGGCCTGCCACGGAAACACCATGGCCATCAGCGTCATCTGATAGGGCGTGTAGTCCTGAATGACCTCGTCGGGCGATTGTTCGGACACGTGGCGGGGCCCCCAACCTATCGCATCATCGGCCGCCACCCGTCGATATGCGGATGACTTCACGGTCCACCCTGAAACGCCATTCGTTAAGTTTGGTCGAACGTCGGGACGCTGCGACAGTCGGCCGCCCCTGTGGAACACATCAAATGAGGGGAAGAATTCCCGCCCCGTCGACCTCGCCGACGCGCCACGCGCCGGCGCTAGGCGGTTTCCTTCGCCTTCGCCGTCGGCAGGACGTAGCCCTTCATCCGCTCGCGGATCAGCTTCTTGTCGATCTTGCCGGTGGCGCCCAGCGGGATGTCATCGACGAAGACCACGTCGTCCGGCGTCCACCACTTGGCGATCTTGCCTTCCAGGAAGGCCAGGAACTCTTCCTTGGTCGACTCCACGCCCGGCATCAGCTTGACCAGCAAGACCGGCCGCTCGTCCCACTTGGGATGCGCCGCCCCGATCACCGCGGCCAGGAAAGCTTTCTCGTGGCCGACGGCGATGTTCTCGATCTCGATGGTGGAGATCCACTCCCCGCCGGACTTGATGACGTCCTTGGCCCGGTCGGTGATCTGCATGTAGCCGTCGCCGTCGATGGTCGCGACGTCGCCGGTGTCGAAGAAGCCCTCGTCATCGAGGATCTGGCCGCCGTCGCCCTTGAAGTAGCTGTCGACGATGAACGGCCCCTTGACCATCAGCCGCCCGAAGGTCGTCCCGTCGTGCGGCAGGCGCTCGCCGGCGTCGTTTTCCAGTTTCATCTCGACGCCCACCGGCGGGCGGCCCTGCTTCAGCTTGTAGCGGAGTTGGGTCTCCGGATCCGTGGCGGCGACCTTGGCGGTCGGCGAGGACAGCGTGCCCAGCGGCGACATCTCGGTCATGCCCCAGGCGTGGGTCACGTCGACGCCGAACTCGTCGCGGAAGCCGCGCACGATGGCCTCGGGCACCGCCGAGCCGCCGATCACCACGCGCTTCAGGGTCGACAGCCCGAGCTTGTTCTCGCGCATATGGGTCAACAGTCCCAGCCAGACGGTCGGCACCGCCGCCGAGAAGGTGACGCCCTCCGTCTCCAGCAGCTCGTAGACCGACGCGCCGTCGAGCTTCTGGCCCGGCATCACCAGCTTCGCGCCGGCCGCCGCGCAGGAAAACGCCAGGCCCCAGGCGTTGGCGTGGAACATCGGCACGACCGGCAGGACGGTGTCACGCGCGGAGATGTTCATCACGTCGACGCCCAGGGTCACCAGGGTGTGGATGAAGTTCGAGCGGTGCGAATAGAGCACCCCCTTCGGATGGCCGGTGGTGCCGGAGGTGTAGCAAAGCGAAGAGGCGGTGTTCTCGTCGAAATCGCCCCAGACGCAGTCCGGCCCGCCGCCCGCCACCAGGGTCTCGAAACAGAGCGCGCCCGGGAAGTCCGCCTCGGCCATCCCCGCCTCGTCGGTCATGACCACGACGTGCTCGACCGTGGGCATGCTGGCGCGATGCTCCTTGAGGATCGGCAGGAAGGTCAGGTCGGTGAAGATCACCTTATCTTCGGCGTGGTTGATGATGTAGCAGAGCTGCTCGGCGAACAGCCGGGGGTTCAGGGTGTGGCAGACCGCGCCCATCCCCATGATCGCGTACCAGGCCTCGATGTGCCGGCCGGTGTTCCAGGCCAGGGTCGCCACCCGGTCGCCCGGCTTCACGCCCAGGCCCTTCAGCGCATTGGACAGCTTCTTGGCGCGGGTGCGGACCTCGCCATAGGTGGTGCGCACGATGGGGCCTTCGATCGAGCGGCTGACGATCTCGCGGTCCCCATGCCAGTTCGCGGCGTGATCGAGGATCCTGTCCACCGTCAGCGGCCAGTTCTGCATCAGGCCCAGCATCGATAATCCTCCACCCCAGAACCTCTCGAGCCCTTCGTCAGGCTTTCCAACAGGCTATTGTTATCAGCGGTCATACGCAACGTGAGCGCCAATTGGACGCGGGCCCGGCCGGGCGGTCATGTGGCGTAGGGCGTCTGGCCGGCGCGGTCGCGGATCCACTGCGACAGCAGCCACTTCTCCCCCGAGGTCGGCGGCTGGCCGGCATGCAGGGTGCGAGGGTCCGGCTCGCCGGCCGCATCGACATTCGAAAACGTCAGGCCTGCGCCCGCCTCGCCCTTGTAGCCGAACCCCAGCAGCGGGAAGCTGGTCATGCCCCCCTCGAAGCCCTCGTTGAGATAGACCAGGAAGGTCGCGACGCGCTGCCCGCCCCGCTTGAGCTCCGCGGCATGCCCAGGCGTCTCGGTGTCGATGAAGTCGTAGTGCGGGCGAAATTCCTGCCCCGGCGCGTAGTGCAGGATCTGGCACGGCTCCAGCGTCCCGACCGCCGCGCCCAGGGCGGCTGCGATCTTGGCCCTGACCAGCAGGATCACCAGGTCGAGCTGCGCCATCCAGTAAACGAAGGCGCTGTTGCTGCGCTCCGGCCGCTCGATGGTCGAGCCGTCCGTCGCGTCATAGACCTGCGCTCGGGCCAGGCCGCCGCACACCCGCTCGATGATCCAGCCGCAGACCGCGGGCGACAGGAACCCCGGAGCCTCGGCCACCGGCGCGCCGGGCGCCAGCGGGACGAGTTCGGTGGCTGAGAGCCAGGGGCCGAGGTCCACCGCAGCGGCCAGCCCGGCCCAGCGCCCCTCGCCGCCTTCGGGCTCGCCGCTCAGGACGCGAAGCTGTCCCTGGGCGACCTTCGAGCCGAGTTCGGCGGCCCGGCCCAGCCGTTCCAGCGCGACGGACCAGCTCTGGTCTTCCCCCGCACCCAGCGCGGCCAGCACCGCGGCGTAGGCGACGGACCCCGGGTCACCGGCCGCGGCGCGGCGGCGGATCTCGGCGATGGCGTCAGCGGGGGCGTCAGCCGGCATGGCGCGCGCTCCAGGCCTGCGCGGCCACGGCCGTCGGGGCCGTCGCATCGACCTTCGGCCAGCTCACCGCCTCTGCGCCGTGCCGGGCGATCTGGTCGTGCAGCACCTCCAGAGTGGCGTCCGAGGCGTCGCCGATCCGGCCGCCCACCCGGGCCTCCAGCACCTCGACCGGGGCCTCCAGCCAGGCGGCCTTGAAGGGGACGCCGCAGTCTCGCGCCAGCGCCTCGGCCCGCTCGCGCAGCGCCGGCTCGGTGAAGGTGGCGTCCAGCACCACGGCCTGGCCCGCTCTGAGCAGCGCCCGCGCGGTCTCCAGCACCGTGTCGTAGACGCGGGCGTAGAACTCCGGCGTGTAGACTTCCCGCGCCAGGCGATCCACCGGCCCGGCGCCCGCCAGCCGCTTGCGCGCCTCGTCGGTGCGCAGGACCACCGCCCCGGGCGACCGGCCGAGGGAACGCGCGATGGTCCGCGCGAAGGTCGACTTGCCTGTCCCTGAAAAGCCTCCCACCGCCGCCAGCACCGGCGGCGCCGGCGACAGGTGCGCGATCGCCGCCTCGACGTAGGATCGCGACAGGGCCAGATCGCCCGAGTGGGCCGAGACGTGGGCGCGCACGGCCGCGCGCACCGACAGCATCAACGGCAGGGCCGCCAGCCCATCCCAGAGCGCCTTCGGGAAATGCCGCGCCGCCTCGTCCAGATAGGCCGACAGCACGCGCACGCCCGCGTCCCGCCGTCCGCGGAAGTCGAGGTCCATCAGCAGGAACGCCAGGTCGTACTGCACGTCCAGATCGGAGAGCAGGTCGTTGAATTCGATGCAGTCGAACAGCACCGGCTTGCCGTGCTCCACCAGGATATTGGCCAGGTGCAGGTCGCCATGGCAGCGCCGCGCGAAGCCGCTCGCCGTGCGCGCCTCGAGCAGCGGCCGTTGGCGGGCCAGTTCGGCCTCAGTCCCCGCCACCATGGCCTCGACGCGCGCGTGCTCCAGCTTGCCGGTCAGGTCGCGAAGCAGATGGGCGTTGGAGTTGATCGTCCAGGCGAGCGCATTGACCCCGCCCTCGGGCCGCAGGGGCGCGGCGGCATGGAAGCCGGCGATGGTGCGCCCGAGCGCCTCGGCCATGTCGCCGTCGATGGCGCCCGGGTCGTTCGACAGCACCGCGCCGTCGTCGAAGCGGCGCATCTCCAGCGCGTATTCCACCACCTCGCCCGCGCCGTCCCAGGCCAGGCCGCCGCCGGCCTCGCGGGTCAGCGCCCGTACGCGGCGATAGATGTCCGGCGCGGCGGCGCGGTTGAACTCCAGCTCGCGGTCCAGCGCCCATTTGCGCCGCGCGAGCGTGGAGAAGTCCAGATAGCCCAGGTCGATGTTGCGCTTCACCTTCCAGGCGACCTCGCCCGCCAGGAAGACCCGCGCGCAGGCCGTCTCGATGGTGCGCTCGGACTGGCCCTTCAGCCAGGCGACGATCTCGGCCTCCTGCTCTCCCACAGCGGAAGAGGCGCTCAAGGAAACAGCCTCTCCGTGGTCCAGCCCTCGCCGGACCGCAGGAACACCAGCCGTTCGTGCAGCCGGAACGGCCGGTCGCGCCAGAATTCGATCGATTGCGGCTCGACCCGCCAGCCGGACCAGTGCGGCGGCCGCGGGACCTTCCCAAGCCCGAACTTCAGCCCGAACTCGGCGATCTTCTTCTCGAAGGCGAGCCGATCCGGCAGCGGCCGCGACTGCTGCGAGGCCCAGGCCCCGAGCTGCGCGGGCCTGGCGCGGGTGGCCCAATAGGCGTCGGCCTCGGCGTCCGAGACCGGGGTCACGGCGCCGCGCACCCGCACCTGGCGCCTCAGCGTCTTCCAGTGGAACAGCAGCGCCGCCTGCGGATTGGCCGCCAGCTCGCGGCCCTTGGCGCTGCCCCGATTGGAATAGAAGACGAAGCCGCGGGCGTCGGCGTCCTTCAGGAGCACCATCCGCGCGTCCGGCAGGCCGGTCTCGTCCACTGTGGCCAGCGACATGGCGTTGGCGTCGTTGGCCTCCTTGGCCATAGCCTCGCGCAGCCATTCGTTGAACAGCGCGAACGGGTCGGTCTCGCTGAGCAGCGGCAGCGCCTCGGCGCCGGCCACCTGGCGGACGTAGTCGTCCTCGGAGGGCGACGGCGGGATCAGGGTCTTGTCGGTCATCGCCGCCGATATAGCCCGACCGGTCCCGGCTTGCCGAGGCTTAACCCCACATTGACCAACGCGGCCCGATTCTGCCCGCAGATGGCGTCGCAACCCCCGATTTCGCTGAAGGCCGCCCGTGAGGTGCTGGGCGTGGGCCCGTTCTTCAACGCCGGCGAACTGCGCCGCGCCTTCCGCGACGCCGCCAAACGGGCCCATCCCGACCGCGCCGGCGGCGGGGCCGAGCGCTTCCATCGGGTGGTCGAAGCCTACCATCGCCTGCAGGCGGCCCACGGCGCGCCCGACCGCATCATCCAGCCGCCCGCTCCGCGTCCGCCGCAGCCGACCGTCCTCAACATCGATCCGCTGGTGGCCCTGCGCGGGGGCCATGCGGAGCATCGCCTGGCCGACGGCCGCCGGATCCGCGTGCGCCTGCCCGCCGGCCTCCGAAGCGGCGACACCGTCCGCGCCGGCGCCACAGAGCTCGCCGTTGTCCTGCACGGCACGCCGGAGATGCTGGTGCGCGGCGACGACCTGTGGATCAACGCCGCGGTCTCGCCCCGCACCTTGGCGCAGGGCGGCCGGGTGGCCATCGAGACCCCGCTCGGCCGCCGCATCGTCTGGCTCACTAAGAAGGCCGGCGAGCGCAAACTCGTGCGCGTCGTGGGCCAGGGCCTGCCGGCCCGGGGCCGCCACCGCCAGGGCCACCTCTTTCTCAGGCTCGCCCCGGCCAAGGCCGGCCAGGCGGATAGCGCCGCGCGGACCCTGCTCCGCCGCTTCACCGCCGCCTGGGCCGCCTGAGGCCGAACGGCCGCCCACACCGCATGACGGCGAATTAAGCGGCGGCTCGCGCCGGCCTCGCCTAGGGTCACGCCGGCGATTCCACCGGAGCGGCCGATGATGCGCGTCTTCAAGCTTCTGGCCCTCTTCCTGGCCATCATGACCGGCGCGGCGCTCTGTCTCGCCTCGGCGGCGGCCGCCGAGCCCCGGCCGGTCGGCGAGCGTCACCTGGAGACGTCCAACCCCACTGCCGCCCTCCGGGACGACCAGCACCGTCCTCTGGTGCGCATCACCGTCTGGTACCCCGCCGCCGAGGGCTCGGTGGAGCAGTCGCTCGACCTCGGTCCGGCTGGCCAGCCGATGTTCTACGTCGGCTCCTCCGCCCCGGACGCGCTCTTCGCCGACAGCCGGCGCCGGCCGGTGATCCTGTTCTCCCACGGCTTCGGCGGCACCGCGCGGATGATGGGCTGGTTCACCACCGTGATGGCCCAGCAGGGCTATATCGTCATCGCCGTCGACCACCCCGGCGCCAACGGCCTCGACAAGATGACCGTGGCCGGCGGGACCATGTTCTGGGACCGCCCCGGCGACCTGGAGGCCGCGCTCGAGAAGGTGAAGTCCGACCCGGCGATCTCCGCCCATATGGATTTGAAGCGCCTGGGCGTCGCGGGATTCTCCGCCGGCGGCTTCACCGCGCTCGCCGCCGCCGGCGCGCGGGTGGACATGAAGCACTTCACCGACTTCTGCGCGTCGCACCCCGACGATGGCGTCTGCAAGCCGCAGCAGGAGTTTCCGGTGACCCTCGACAAGGCCATGGAGGCGCTCAATTCCCCCGAGCTGGCGGCCGAGGTGAAGCACGCTGGCGATGACCACTCGATCCGCGGCGTGCGCGCCGCCTTCGCCATGGCCCCGGCCATCATCCAGGCCATGGACCCCGCGAGCCTCACCGCCATGAACACACCCGTCGCCATCATCCTGGGCGACGCCGATCCCGTCGCTCCACCGCACACCAATGGCGGGGTGGCCGCCCGCGCCATTCCGCGCGCCCAGTTGAAGGCGCTCCCCGGCGTCGGCCACTACGACTTCCTGTCCACCTGCAGCGCGGCCGCCCGCCAGGCGGTCCCGCTCTGCGGGGCGATCACCGTCCCGCAGGGCCAAAGCCACTTCGAGGCCCTGCAGATGGCGCTGAACTTCTTCGGCGCGACGATGGGCCCGCCGTAGTTGAATGCTCCTCTCCCAGGTGCGCAGCACCGTGGGAGAGGCTGGGAGAGGAGCGGTCAGCGTCGCGGGGGCTTGACCACGTCCGCCTTGGCCTAGGCCCGCCTTAGCCGCTACAAGCCCGGCCATGTCGCACAATACGTTCGGCCATCTGTTCCGCGTGACGACCTGGGGCGAAAGCCACGGGCCTGCGCTGGGTTGCGTGGTCGACGGCTGTCCGCCCGGCCTCAAGCTCACCGAGGCGGACGTCCAGCAGTGGCTTGAGAAACGCCGCCCCGGCCAGGGCAAGTTCGTGACGCAACGCCAGGAGCCGGACGCCGTGCGCATCCTCTCCGGCGTCTTCTCCGACGAGCGCCACCCCGACCAGGTCACCACCGGCACGCCGATCTCGATGATCATCGACAACGTCGACCAGCGCAGCCGCGACTATTCCGAGATCGCCACGGCCTTCCGCCCCGGCCACGCCGACTACAGCTACTGGGCCAAGTACGGCGTGCGCGACTATCGTGGCGGCGGCCGGCAATCGGCCCGCGAGACCGCCGCCCGGGTCGCCGCCGGCGCCGTGGCGCGCCTGATCCTGCCCGGTGTCACCATCCGCGGCGCCGTGGTCCAGATCGGGCCGCATGCGGTCGCTCCGGACAGGATCGACTTCAGCCAGACCGAGACCAACCCCTTCTGGTGCCCCGACCCGGACATGGTCCCGGTCTGGGAAGAGCACCTGGAGACCATCCGCAAGGCGGGCTCCTCCACCGGCGCCATCGTCGCCGTCGAGGCCACGGGCGCGCCGGCCGGCTGGGGCGCGCCGGTCTACGGCAAGCTCGACGCGGAGTTGGCCGGCGCGCTCATGTCGATCAACGCCGCCAAGGGGGTGGAGATCGGCGCGGGCTTCGCCGCCGCGGCGCTGACCGGCGAGGAAAACGCCGACGAGATGCGGGCCGGGAACGACGGCCCGATCTTCCTCTCCAACTCGGCCGGCGGCATCCTGGGCGGCATCTCCACCGGCCAGCCGATCACCGCGCGGGTGGCCTTCAAGCCGACCTCCTCGATCCTCACGCCGCGGCGATCGATCAACGAGGCCGGCGAGGAGATCGAACTTCGCACCAAGGGCCGCCACGACCCCTGCGTCGGCATCCGCGCCGTGCCGGTGGTGGAGGCCATGGTCGCCTGCGTGCTCGCTGACGCCTTCCTCCGCCACCGAGGCCAGACCGGACAGGGTTGACACTTTGGCCGGTTCGGACGACCCCCGGTTGGTGACACCGGTGGACATCACACGCCTAGCTTGCGTTCCGATTGTCGATCAGCCTCAGGACCTTAGCCAATTTACCGAACAATGTAATTTGACGTTGACCCAAGATGTTGCCGTAACGTAACAAGCCGCACCTCGCGGGCTCGAATCAGCGCCCGCGCGGGGATCGACCAGCCAGAACTGATGCGGATGTGCCCTTGCGTTACGACCTGTTGAAGATCCTGCTCGTCGACGACAACCACCACATGCGGGTGCTGTTGGGCGAGATTCTCAAGGCCGTCGGCGTCCGCCAAATCTATGAGGCCAGCGACGGGGCGCAGGGCCTGCAGATGATGCGCAACCACTCCATCGACATCGTCATGACCGACCTCTCAATGCAGCCCCTGGACGGGATCGACTTCGTGCGCCTGCTGCGCCGTTCGCCGGACAGTCCCAACCAGATGTGCCCGGTGATCATGATCACCGGCCACTCGACCATGGCCCGCGTGCAGGAGGCCCGCAGCGCAGGCGTTAACGAGTTCCTCGCCAAGCCCCTGACCGCGCGCGGCGTGATCGAGCGGATCATGCAGGTCATCGACAATCCCAGGCCCTTCGTGAAGACCGCCGACTACTTCGGTCCCGACCGCCGCCGCCGCGCCGACCCGCGCTTCACGGGCCCCTACCGCCGCAAGGATGACGAACCGCAGCGAAAAGCCGCGGTCCACGAAGTCTAAACGCCTTTTTCCCGCGCGCCTTGGGGCGCAGGATGCCCATCGCGTCCCCGGGGAGTCTCTGACATGAACTTGCGAACCATGACGCTGGGCGCCGCCCTGGCGGTCACCGCCGTCCTGCTCTCCGGCTGCCTGGTGATCGGCGCCGCCGGCGCGGTCGGGGGCGCCGCCGTCGCTGTGACCGGCACGGTCGTCGGCGTCGCCGCCAAGGGCGTCGGCGCAGTCGCCCACGGCGTCGGCGACGTCGTCACCGGCGGCAAGAAGGACGACAAGGGCGGGAACTAGGGCTCAGCCCAGGTTCAGCGCGCAGCTCTCGCCGATCGTCGGGCGCGACACCACCACGCGGCAAAGTCCCGGGAAGTCCGGCGCCAACCGCTCGGCGAACCACAGGCAGAGGTGTTCCAGGGTCGGGCTCTCCAGCCCCGGCTTCTCGTTGAGCATCCCGTGGTCCAGCTCGCCGGCCGCGGCCCGCAACACCCGGTCGAGGTCACCCAGGTCCGCGACCCAGCCGATCGCGCCCTGCTCCTCGCCGCGCACGGTCGCCTCGACCTTGAACGAGTGGCCGTGCAGGCGCGTGTAGGGCCCGCCCGCGGGACCCTGCGGCAGGTGGTGCGCCGCGTCGAACGTCGCGGCCTTGGTGATCTCGAAAATCTTGGAACTCATCGGGTCTTTTTGGGGTGGGGCGCGGCCTGAAACGGCGCCGGTTGGGGGTGGTCAGGCGATGCCGAGGTACTTGTGCGTCTGGACGCTTAAACGCCAGCGGGGATGGGCAAGGCAATAGGCGATGGCGGCAGCCGTGTTCTCGGCGAGCGCCGGACCGTCCATCGGCTGCAGGGCGAACCGCTCGAAGGCCAGGCCCTCGAACCGCGCCGGATCGACGCCCTCCTGCGGATAGACCAGCTTCAGTTCCTGGCCGTGGGTCTGCACGACCGGCGCGTCCGCCTTGGGGCTGACGCAGATCCAGTCGACGCCCGGCGGGGCGGCAAGCGTGCCGTTGGTCTCCAGCGCCAGGGAAAAGCCCCGCCCGTGCAGGGCCGCGATCAGGGCCGCGTCGAGCTGCAGCAGCGGCTCGCCGCCGGTCAGCACCACCAGCCGGTTCTCCTGCCCGCCCTGCCAGGCCGCCTCGACCGCCCGGGCCAGGGCCTCGGCGTCGGCGAACCGGCCCCCGCCAGGTCCGTCCATGCCCACGAAATCGGTGTCGCAGAACCTGCAGACGGCGTCGGCGCGGTCCGGCTCGCGCCCCGACCACAGGTTGCAGCCCGCAAACCGGCAGAAGACCGCCGGGCGCCCGGCCTGGCCGCCCTCGCCCTGCAGGGTGAGGAAGATCTCCTTGACCGCGTAACTCATCCTTCTTCGCTCCTGCCGGAGCTTCGAAGGACAGGTCCAGCCGGCTTGCCCTCCGAAGCCTCGGCGAAGGAGGGCCTGAGCGCCGGCCGGTCCTGTGCGACCCAGCCGTCCCAGCCCCGAGCCCGCAGTTCGCAGGCCGGACAGGTCCCGCAGCCATAGCCCCAGGGGTGCAGGTCCTCGCGGTCGCCCAGGTAGCAGGTGTGGCTGTCTTCCACGATCACCGCCACCAGCGCCTCGCCGCCCAGCCCCTTGGCCAGCGCCCAGGTCTCAGCCTTCGTGATCCACATCAAGGGCGTCTCGATGACGAAGTCCTGCGCCATGCCGAGGTTGAGCGCGCTCTGCATGGCGTCCAGCGTGTCGCGTCGGCAGTCGGGATAGCCGGAGAAGTCGGTCTCGCACATGCCGCCCACCAGGCTCTTAAGCCCCCTGCGGTCTGCGAGCGCGGCGGCATAGACGAAAAACACCAGGTTGCGCCCCGGCACAAAGGTCGACGGCAGGCCCTTGGCGGTCATCTCGATGGCCCGGTCGGCGGTGAGCGCCGAGGCCGCCACCGCGCCAAAGCCGCGCATGTCCAGAACATGGTCCTCGCCAAGCCGCGGCGCCCAGTCCGGAAATTGCTCGGCGACGCGACTGCGGACCGCCGTTCGGGCCGCCAGCTCGACCGAATGGCGCTGGCCATAGTCGAACCCCACGGTTTCCACGCGGGCATAGCGCTCAAGCGCCCAGGCCAGGCAGACGGTGGAGTCCTGCCCGCCCGAGAACAGCACGAGGGCGCCTGCCCCCCGCTCGCTAATAGGGTCGATCATCGCCCCCATATGCGCGATCGCCGCGGCGGCGGGAAGGCCGCGGGGCCCCAAGTCGCCTTGAGGTGAGCCAGGCGCCGGCTCATCTGGCCGCTCGAGGGTCGTCCGACGACCGATGATCAAAAGAGATGCTATCGGCGTGTCACTTAACCTCTCCGCAAGCGCTTGGCGCCATGGTGCAGTTGTCGCGTCTCGCAACCCTCGGCTGTCCATGTCCCTGCAAGCGTTCTTCTTCGACCGTGTCACCGCCGAAGTCTGTCAGCAGATGGAAGGCGTGCTCGCGCTCACCGAACAGCTCAAGCGTCAGCGCCTGTCGCCCGACGCGGACTCCTGCGCCAGCGGCGTCGAGGAAACCGCGGCCGGCGTGCTGCGGATGATGCAGGCCGCCATAAACCTGCGCAGAGTGACCATTGACGGCCTGACGCTGAATCCCGCGCCGCTGCGCCTGCGCGAACTGGTGGACGAGGTCCACAGCCGCTGGGAGCCGGCGGCCCGCACCTCGGGCGTCACCCTTCTGGTCGCCTATGACGGCGATCCCAACGCCTGCGCGCTCGGCGACCGCACCCGCCTGCTGCAGGTGTTCGACGGCTTCGTCGGCGAGGCGGTGGCCAGCATGCGCCGCGGCGCCGTGGAGGCCTCCATCCGCACCGTGGTCTCTCCCGAGGGAGTCCGCCTCGAAGGCCGTGTCCGCGGCGCGCGAAATCCGGCCTGGGAGGCCCAGGACCTGGAAGCCCGCGTCCGCGATGTCGAGAGCCGCTTTGGCCTGGAAGTCGCCATCGGCGTGGTTCTCGCCCGCCAGATCATCGACGGGCTGGGCGGATCGATCCGCAACGAAGGCGCCGGCGGCTCGTCCGAAACCGTCATTTTCGACGTGCTCCTGCCCGTGGCCTCCGAAACGCCGGCCGAGGCGCCGCAGGAGGCCGAGCGCTCGGCCCACATCCTGGTGGTCGACGACAACGCCACCAACCGCATGGTCGCCCAGGCGCTGTGCGAAATGTTCGACTGCACCTGCGAAAGCGCCAACGACGGCGCCGAGGCCGTCGAAGCCGCCCGCACCGGCCGCTTCGACCTGATCCTCATGGACATCAAGATGCCGGTGATGGACGGCGTCGCCGCCACCCGCGCCATTCGCACCCTGGGCGGGGTTCCCGGCCAGGTGCCGATCATCGCGCTCACCGCCAACGCCGAGCCGGAGGACTCCGAGGGCTACCTCGCCGCCGGCATGAACGGCGTCGTGGAAAAACCCATGAAGCCCGAACACCTGCTGGCCGCCCTGCAGGAAGCCCTCGGCGAAAACGACGCCGCCGAAACCGCCGCCCGCGCCGCCGCGGCGGCCTAGAGCACGCCGGAGTCGCGCAGCCGGATGATCTCGTCGACGTTCGGCCTGTGGGCGAGCCCGGCCGCCTTGCGGAGCGCCTGCGACGTCAGTCCGTGATCGCGCATCCTGGCGATATCGGCCGGCGAAACCTCGCCATAGCCCGCGGCGACGACATCATGGACCATGTCCGGGCTGACCCCGTGGTCGTGCATCAGGATCGCTTCCTCGGGCGCCAGCATGCGATAGCCGGCGTGGCGCAGGTCCGCCAGGTAGGCCGCCGCAACGCCCCGCTCCCGCAGCATCACGAGCTGGTCGGGGGATAGACCGCCATAGCCGGCCTTCTGGATGTCGGCGAGCCAGCTCGCGCCCACGCCATGTTCATAGAGCCGCACGATCTGCTCCGGCGGCAACCGTCCGTAGCCGGCCGCGCGCACCGCGCCGGCGTAGTCGGCTGAAATGCCATGGTTGCGCAGCAGGATGAGCTGCTCGGTGGACAGGCCGACATAGCCGTCACGCCGCAGCGCCCCCAGCCAGTCCGGCGAGACGCCACTGTCGTGCAGGCGCTCGATGTCCTCGAGCGGCAGGGCGGGATAGCCGGCGTGCTGCAGGCCGACGAGGAAGTCCGCCGACACGCCGCGGTCATGCAGGCCCACGATCGCATCGGCCTTCATTGCGCCGTAGCCGGCCGCCCGCACCTCGGCCGCATAGCCCGGGCTGACGCCGTGGTCATGCGCCTGGATCAGGTCGTCCATCCTCGAGAACGCCGGGGCGGCCGCGGTCATTTCGCGGATGTAGCTCACGCTGACCCCGTGTTCCGCGGCGCGGCTGAGCTCGTCCGCCGTCGGCGTCGCCACCTTGAAGCGGCGCAGGTCGTCGAGATAGCCGGTCCCCACGTTGTGCACGCTCAGCTGATAGAGGTCCACCGGCTTGGCCCCGCCGACGCCCCGCTGCTGCAGGACCTGGGCGAAGGTCTGGCTGCCGTGGAAGGTGCACTCGCCGGACGCGCGCCGCGCCTGGGCCACCCCCTGGCAGACAAACTCGCCGGCGTCGCGCTGGACGCGGAAGGCGACGCGCCGCGGCGTGCTGCTCTGTAGCTGGCTGGCGGAGAGGCCCACGAAGGTGTTCAGCGAGGCGGGGTTGCTGGCGATGCTGGCCCCGCCCGGCGCCGGGGCCGGGGCCGTCAGGGTGAACTGCACCACGTCGTCGCTGTATCCTCGGTCGGCCTGCACTTCCCAGTGCACGGCTTCCGGCGCGGCGGCATGGGCGGAAAGGGTCGTGAGCGCGGTCGCGGCCCCCGCTATGGCCACTCGCGCCATGGTGGCGCGGAAGGATTGGGCGCGCATGAAAGCACTCCGGCGGACTACGGGCGGTTCGGCGCAACCTCCCCCGACTATGCGTGGCAGTAAACCTCTGTTCGCATTAAATTTCTGACAGGCGAGCCCTGGCGCGCCGCCTCCCGGGCCGTGGTCGCCACAGCCACGGCCGCCGCCTCGATCTTCGCCTCCACCGCCGTCGGCTGGGCCGTAATTCCAGGTTGCGCCGATCAAACGAGGGTCCTTGCACGTGCATCCCCAATGCCCCAAGCTCGGCGGGGTCGGGGGAGAACCATCATGCGTCTTATCCAGTTGAGCTGCGTCGCCGCGGTGCTTGTGGCTTGCCCGGCCCTTGCCGATCCCGTCGGCGACGCCCTGACCGCCAGGGCGGAGACGTGCATTCGCTCCGAAGCCCCAGCCGTCAGTCGCATGACGCCCAGTCCGAACGACGCGGTGACCTTCCTGGTGAGCGACCTGTGCGCTGTCGAAATCCAAAGGGCCGAAAACTATGAAGCGAACTCCAGGATGCTGGCCCAGCTTCAGGCCACCATGCCTGCGCCGGCGCTGACCGGCGTTTCCGTTGATCCGGCAACCGGCGACTTCAAGGCGCCGCCCGGCTTTTCGACGCCGATTGGCGTGCAATCCAGCATGCTGTCATCGACGCTGCGGAACCTGCAACCGCGGGCGAAGTTTGCAGCCTTCGCCGCCCGCGCGGTGCTCGCCGCGAGATCGACAAGCCACTAGGCCTCGGCAGCCCCAGCCGCGAGGCAGGGGCTCGGCGTTCCACCCATCTCTGACCTTCAAAGAGCCGGCTTGGCGGCAGGCTTTGTCGGCGTGGTCTCTCCCGCCTTTGGCGGCGGCGGCGGCGTCCCCGCGTCGAGGTGGTCCCAGTTGAGGATCGCGTTGAAGCCCAGGAAGTAGCTCCCCTGCGTCTGCCAGCGCCAGTAGGGCCTGAGGCCGAAGAGCACCATGTGGCCCTTGCCGTCCGGCACGTCGACGATCAGCGCCTTCTTCACCAGCGCCTGGCCGCCCTCCAGCATGCCGGAGAGCAGGATGGTGTCCGCCTGGGCCGGGAAGGCCA
>PLEH01000140.1 GCA_003136395.1 Phenylobacterium sp. | reverse complement strand
GTTGTGGGTGACGATGACGATCGTGTAGTCGGCCTTGAGCCGGGTCACCGTCTCCTCCAGCTTGGCTGAGGAAATCGGGTCGAGCGCAGAGGTGGGCTCGTCGAGCAGCAGCACCTCCGGCTTGACCGCGATGCCGCGGGCGACGCACAGCCGCTGCTGCTGGCCGCCGGAGAGGCCGAGGCCGGAGCCCTTCAGATTGTCCTTCACCTCGTTCCAGAGCGCGGCCCGGGTCAGGGCCTCCTCGACGCGGGCGTCCATGTCGGCCTTGGAAAGGTTCTCGTAGAGCCGCACGCCAAAGGCCACGTTGTCGTAGACGCTCATCGGGAAGGGCGTCGGTTTCTGGAACACCATGCCGACCTTGGCGCGGAGCCGGGCGAGGTTGACGCCCTGGCCCAGGACGTTCTCGCCGTCCAGGATGATCTCGCCCTCCGCGCGCTGGCCTGGATACAGCGCGTACATGCGGTTCAGCGTCCGCAGCAGGGTGGACTTGCCGCAGCCGGAGGGCCCGATCAGGGCTGTGACCTTGTTGCTGGCGAAGGGGATCGAGACGGCCTTGAGCGCCTGGGTCTTGCCATAAAAGAAGTCGAGGTTGCGCACGTCGACCTTCACGCTGGCGCGGTCCACGTCGGCGATGGAGGTTTCGAACTCTTCCACGGGGTTCACGGTGTTCATGAGCGGCGCTGCTCCTGGGCCACGATACGCGCCACGACGGTGACCGTCAGCACGGTTGCCGCGATCAGCAGCGCCCCGGTCCAGGCGAGCCGGCGCCAACCGTCATCGACGCTGAGCGCGAAGTTGAAGATCACCACCGGCAGGTTGGCGGTTTCCCCGCGAAGATCGAGTGAGAAGAACTGGTTGTTGAGCGCGGTGAAAAGCAGCGGCGCGGTCTCGCCGCTGATCCGGGCGAAGGCCAGGAGGGCGCCGGTCAAGAGGCCGCTGCGCGCCGAGCGCCACAAGACCTGGCTGATCACATAGGAGAGCGGCGCACCCAGCGCCACGCCGGCCTCTCGCAGTGTCGAGGCCTGCAGCAGCAGCACGTCTTCGGTGGTTCGGGTGATCACCGGCACGGCCAGGAGCGCCAGCGCCACGGAGCCCGCGAATCCCGAGAAGCCGTGGAACGGCGCCACCAGCATCTCGTAGACGAAGAGGCCCACCAGGATTGAAGGCGCGGACAAGAGCACGTCGTTTAGGAACCGCACCACCGAGCCATAGGCCGAGCGCCCGCCGTATTCCGCGAGCCAGGTGCCGGCAAGGACCCCGATGACCAGCGCCAGCACCATGGCCAGCACGCACATCATGATCGAGCCCACGATGGCGTTGGCGAGGCCGCCCGGCGATCCCGGCGCCGGCGTCGACTTGATGAAGAGGTCGAGGTTAAGCCCCTTCAGGCCCTGGCTGAGCAGCGACCAGAGGATGGCGGCCAAGGCCACCAGGGCGAGCGCGGTGACCGCGACGCAGAAGACCTTGAAGGCCACGTCGCCCACCCGGCGGCGCACGAGCTTGGCGCTGCTCACGACCGGGCCTCCTGCAGGCGCAGCATCAGCCGCGCGAGCCCCAGCACCGTGAAGGTGATGAGGAACAGCACCAGGCCGAGCGCGATCAGCGCGGCGGTGTGCACGGGGCTGGTGGCCTCGGTGAATTCGTTGGCGATGGTGGAGGCGATGGTCGAGCCCGAATCGAACAGCGACTTGGGGAAGGCGTGCGAATTTCCGATGATGAAGGTCACCGCCATGGTCTCGCCGAGCGCGCGGCCGAGGCCCAGCATCACCGCGCCGATAGCGCCGGTGCGCACGTAGGGGAGCGTCACGCTCATCACCACCTCGGCGGTGGTGGCGCCCAGGCCGTAGGCGCTCTCGCGCACGCCAGGCGGCACGCTCGCCAGCAGCTCGCGCAAGGTCGCCGCCATGAACGGCAGGATCATGATCGCCAGGATGATCGAGGCCGGCAGGATGCCCGAGCCGTTGGGGATGCCGGTGGTGAGCGTGTCCAGCAGTGAGCCCGGCTTGGCCGCGGTCATCAGCGGCAGCTGGACATATTTCGCGAAGATCGGGGCGAAGACGAAGAGGCCCCACATGCCGTAGACGATGGAGGGGATGCCCGCGAGCAGCTCCACCGCCGTGCCGATCGGCCGCCGTAGAACCGCCGGGCAGAGCTCGGTCAGGAAGAAGGCGACCCCGCCGGCGATGGGAAGCGCCAGGAGCAGGGCGAGCGCGGCGGTGATCAGTGTGCCGACGATGGGGCCGGCCGCTCCATAGACGTCGGTGACCGGGTTCCAGGTGGCGTTGGTCAGGAAGCCGAAGCCGAATTTCCGGAGCGCCGGCCAGCCGCCGATCACCAGGGAGGCGATCAGTCCGCCGAGCGCGGCCAGGAGGGCGGTGGCCGCCGCGAAGCACAGACCCTCGAACACCTTCGCCACCGCCGCGCCGCGGGGCGCGGAACGACGGGCGGATCGGCCGGCTGCGGGGAGGGTTGCGTCGGACATGCTTTGCACAGACGGAGGACCGCAAAGCCCCGCCGCCGTCAACCGGCGACAGGGCTTCCGGGTTCAGATCAGCGGTAGACCGGCTTGCCGTCGGGGCCTGTCACCTTGGACCAAGATTTGCGGATCAGGTCCTTCACCGAGGCGGGCAGGGCCACATAGTCGAGCTGGTCGGCGGCGCCGTCGCCGTTCTTGTAGCACCAGTCGAAGAAGCTCAGGACCTCCTTGCCCTTGGCGGCGTCGGCCTGTTTGGTGTGCACCAGGATGAAGGTGGCCCCGGTGATCGGCCAGGCGTCGGCGCCCGGCTGGTCCAGCAACAGGAGGTAGAAGCCCGGCGCCGAGGCCCACTTGGCGTTGGCGGCGGCCGCTTTGAAGTGTTCGGCGGTCGGCGTCACGAACGCGCCGTTCTTGTTCTGCATCAGGGCGTAGGTCATCGCGTTCTGCTTGGCGTAGGCATATTCGACGTAGCCGATCGCGCCCGCGGTCTGCTTGACCTGGGCGGCGACGCCATCGTTGCCCTTGCCGCCGACGCCGACCGGCCATTGGACCGAGTCGTTGGCGCCGACCTCGGTGGCCCAGTGCGGGGCCTTCATGCTGAGATAGCTGGTGAACAGGAAGGTGGTGCCCGAGCCGTCGGCGCGGTGCACGACGGTGATCGGGAGGTTCGGCAGCGCAAGACCCGGGTTGCTGACCGCCAAGTGCGGATCGTTCCACTTCTTGATGGCGCCGCGGTAGATGTCGGCGAGGTTCGCCCCGGTCATCCTGATCTGGCCGGCCTTGATCCCCGGCAGGTTCATCACCGGCACGACGCCGCCGATGACGGTGGGGAACATGGCCAGGCCGCCGGCCGCCAGGTCGTCCGGCTTCAGCGGCTTGTCGCTGGCGCCGAAGTCCACCGTGTTGGCGTTGATCTGTTTGATGCCGCCGCCGGACCCGATGGCCTGGTAGTTCAGGCTGGCGCCGGTCTTGGCCTTATAGTCCTCGGCCCATTTGGCGTAGACCGGCGCCGGGAAGGTCGCGCCTGCGCCCGAAATCGTTCCGGCGGCCTGTGTGCTTGTCGCGGCGGCCAGCAGCAGGGCGGCGCTCATCGCCGCCCCAAGAATCTTCAACATGGTTCTCTCCTGAAAAGAGCGTCCCATCCATGCCGCTCTCGGCCCGCTGATTAGCGGTCTGCGACGACAGTTTGGTGACACCCGTGGGAGTCGCCGGAAGCCCGTCATGGATCTGTCGCGATCGTCGCGAGGGCCATCACCAAGCTGGGGTAGACTGGCAGGCGACGGAATATGCCGTCCGCCGCCCCAGTGGCGGCGCTTTTTTCAGAGCAGCCGGCTGCGCATCAGCTGGGAGAGGATGTCGATCAGGGTCACCGCGACGATGATGACGATCACGATGGCCGAGAGGTGGTGGTAGTCGAAGGCGTTGAGGGTCTCGAACAGGAGCTGGCCGATGCCGCCTGCGCCGATCAGGCCCAGCACCGTGGCCGACCGCGAATTCGATTCGAAACGGTATAGGGCGTAGGAGGTCCAGAGCGGGCCGACCTGCGGGATCACCCCCCAGATCACCTCATGCAGCTTCGAGGCGCCGGTGGCGCGGACGCCCTCCACGGGGCCCTTGTCGATGGACTCCACGGCCTCGGAGAACAGCTTGGCGAGCACGCCGCCGGTGTTGAGCGCCAGGGCCATGACGCCGGCGAAGGGGCCAAGGCCCACGGCCACGATGAAAAGGGTGCCGACCACCAGGTCGGGGATCGAGCGCAGCAGGTTCATCAAGAGGCGCATGGGCTGCTGCAGCCAGGCGGGCGAGACGTTGCGCGCGCAGGCCAAGCCGAAGGGAATGGCGATCACCACCGCCAGCGTCGTGCCCCACATGGCGATCTGGATGGTCAGCCACATCTGCGCGACGTAGAGCCGCCACAGGTCGAAGTCCGGCCGCATGAAGTCCTTGGCGAACTCGCGCATGTTGTCGGAGTTGGTGAAGAGGCGCGGCAGGTGACTCATGTCCACCGGCCCGAAGCCCACGACCAGCAGCACGATCACCGCGCCCCAGACGAAGAAGTCGGGCGCGCGCTGGATCAGCGAGCGTTGCGGCGGCTGTGGGATTTCGCCGAGGCCCTGGGGGGGCGATGCGGCCGTCATCAGACGTCCGGCTCCTTGGCGCGCTTCAGGGTCGCGGCGGTGTGGATCTTGTCAAAGGCCGCCTGGGCCGCGGCGATCTTGGCCGCGTCGCCGGTGCGGCGCGCGTCGGCCAGGGCCTCGGAAGCCTGCATCTCGCGGATCGGGTCGAGATAGGAATTGTCGGCCGGCTTGAAGCCGCCGTAGGCCAGGCCCTTGAGAACCTCCCGCTGCTTGTCGGCGGTGGGGCCCGTGCCGGCGCCGTAGGTCAGGAAGAACTGGCGCATCTTCTCCTTGATCGCCGGATCCACGTCCTTGCGGGCGACGATCGAGCTCTCGGGCAGGGCGGGTGAGGTCCAGATGGTCTCCAGCTTGGCGGCCAGCTCGGGCTTTTCGCGGCCAAAGAAGACGACGCCCACGGTGTTGTTGGTGGCCACGTCCAGGACGCCGTTGGCCACCGCGAAGGAGTTGGCCTGGTGGCTGGCCGAGCGCACCGCCTTGAAGCACTTGGAGGGCTCGATGCCCTTGGGGGTGAAGAGGTAGGCCATGGGCGCCAGCGTACCCGAGGTCGACTGCGGGTCGCCGATGCCGAAGGTGTATTTCTGGCCGCAGGCGAGGATCTTTTCGAGGGTGATCCCCGAGCCCTTGCGCACGATGATCACCGACTTGTAGGTCTCGTCGCCGCCGGCGTCGATGACCCGGCCCAGCACCTCGCCGTTGGCGCGCTCCACGGCGTCCAGCGCCGGCAGGGCGGAGAACCAGCCCACCTGCACCTGTTTGAAGCGCATGGCCTCGATCTGGGAGGTGTAGTTGGAGGAGAAGTAGGGCTTCACCTTCACGCCGATCTGGGCGGACATGTCGTCCAGCAGCGGCTGCCAGAGCGGCGCCATCGAGGCCTGGTTCTCGGCCGACAGGATCGAGAAGACGATCTCCTTGGGCTGGCTGGTCTGGGCGGTCTTGGGGCTGCAGCCGGCGAGGCTGAGCGCCCCGAGAGCCAGGGTCCCGGCGAGGGCCAGGCCGCCGAGGGTGCGCAGCGCGATCATTTGGGGGCTCCTTCCCAGAAGACGTCTTCGAATTCCGGACCGTAGATGTCGATGAGCTGTTCGGTCTTCAGGCCGCCCGCCGGGCCGTCGTAAACGATCTTTCCGGCCTTCAGCGCGATGACCCGCTCGCAGTAGCGCAGCGCATAGTCCACCTGGTGCAGGGTGACGACGACGGTCAGTCCGTCCTCTTTGTTGAGGTCGCGCAGGGACTCCATCACCTTGCGCGCGGCCACCGGATCCAGCGAAGCCACCGGCTCGTCGGCGAGGATGATCTTGGCCTTCTGAACCAGCGCGCGGGCGATGGCGCCGCGCTGCTGCTGGCCGCCGGAGAGCGTGTTGGCCCGCTGGCCGGCGTAGTCGGCGACGCCGACGCGGACCAGGGCCGCCATGGCCGCGGTCTTGGTCTCGGCCGGCCACAGGCCCAGAAACCCCCGCCAGCCCTCGATCCGGCCGAGCGAGCCCAGGGCGACATTGGTGAAGAGCGACAGCCGCCCAACCAGGTTGAACTGCTGGAAGATGAAGCCGATCCGCGTGCGGGTCTTGCGCACCCCGCTCGAGATCCTGCCGTGTTCCTGCACCGGCCCGCCGAAGGCCTCGATGACTCCCTCGCCGGCGTCGATGGTCTGCAGGCCCGAAATCGAGCGCAAGAGGGTCGACTTGCCCGACCCCGAGGGGCCGATCAGCGCGATCATTTCCCCCTTGCGGACCTCCAGCGACACGCCGTCGAGCGCGCGGCGTTCGCCGAAGCTCTTGGAGGCCTTCCGGATGGACAGGACGGCGTCAGACATGGACGGCTGGAATTCCCCGAAACGACACGCGAAAAGGGGGCGATCCGCGCCCGTCCTCGCCTCAGCTTCATGGCACGGTCGGCCGCATGCGGTCTAGCGCGTCGAAGTGCGCAGGACCGACGTCAGTATAGAAGTCTTTACATCCCGGTTTTATGACCCTATTTGGCGCGTTCCGGCGGACCCGATGTCCTGAAAAGCGCTGCTAACGCCGGATTGGGTTCAACTATCCGTTGGGGGTTACGTGAATTGCACACGTATCAAACGCCCCTGGACCTGGTCCGTGATCGCTCTCCGGAACGTCCCGTCGCTCTCGCGCGACCCGACGCGGTAGCGGTCGCGGCGCGCTGGTTCCAGGACAATTTCAAAGGCGACGTCTTCTACGCGGTGAAAGCCAACCCGTCGCCGTGGGTCATCGAGACCCTGGCCAAGAACGGCGTGACGTCCTTCGATGTGGCCTCGATCCCCGAGATCGAGCTGGTGGCCGCCCACGCGCCTGGCGCGCGGCTGGCCTTCATGCATCCGGTGAAGAGCCGCAGCGCAATTGCGCGCGCCTACGCCGACTTCGGCGTCAGGATCTTCGCCTTCGACACCCATGAAGAGCTGGCCAAGATCCTCGAGGCGACCGGCGGCGCACGCGACCTGACCCTGATGGTCCGCCTGGCGGTGAGCGCGGTGGGCGCGGCCTATTCGCTCTCCGGCAAGTTCGGGGTCGAGACCCACGAGGCCTCGGCGCTGCTGCTGGCCGGCCGCAGGGCCACCCAGGGCCGCCTGGGCGTCTCCTTCCACGTGGGCAGCCAATGCATGCGCCCGACCGCCTTCCAGGCCGCCATGGCCCAGGCGAGCCGCGCGATCGTGCGCGCCGGCGTCATGGTCGACATCGTCGACGTGGGCGGCGGCTTCCCCAGCGTCTATCCGGGCATGGTTCCGCCCGACATGGCCGACTACCTCGATAGCATCGAGCGCGGCTTCGCCGAGATGATGGTCCACGAGGACACCGAGCTGTGGTGCGAGCCCGGCCGGGCGCTGGTGGCCGAGGCGTCCTCGATCCTCACCAAGGTCGAGCTGAAGAAGGGTGACGCGCTCTATCTGAACGACGGCGCCTACGGCAGCCTGTTCGACGCGGCGCACGCCAAATGGCCCTTTCCGGTGAAGCTGTTCCGCGCCCCTGAAGAAGGTGGGGAGGACGGCGAGGTCAGAGAAGTGGAAGGCGCCCTGCGGCCCTTTCGTTTCTACGGACCGACCTGCGACAGCCTCGACCACATGCCTGGGCCGTTCTGGCTGCCCGACGACGTCCGCGAGGGCGACTATGTCGAGATCGGCATGCTGGGCGCCTATGGCATAGCGATGAACACCCGCTTCAACGGCTTCGGCGACGCCGAGACCGCGATCGTCGGGGATGCGCCGATGGCCTCGATGTTCGGCCTGGCCGGACGCAACATCCGCCTGCCCCGCGAGGCGCAGGACGAGGAACGCAAGGTCGTGCGACTGTCGCGTCCCAAGGGCCGCGCGGGCAAGAGCCGCCGCAAGCGGTAACAACAGACACGCAGAGGTGCTAAAGGCGCGGCCGGTCGCTCCGTCCCGGTCGCGCGTCTCCTATGGACGGGCGCTCAAACCTCTAGGGAATCTAGACAATGAACGCTGACGTTCAGAAATCGAACCGCAAGGCCGAACTCCTGGCCAACACCGTCGAGCACGTGGCGATCGACCAGTACGACGCCCGGCCGGTGATCGACGCCATGCGCAAGATGAGCTTCACCAGCAGAGACACCGCGCGGGCCGCCGACATCTGGTCGATGAGCCTGGAGGACGCCGACTGCTCCACCTGGCTGACGCTTGCCGGTTCCACCTCGGCCGGCGGCTGCATGCACATCTACCGGGACATGCTGAAGTACGGGATGATCGACGTGGTGGTGGCCACCGGCGCCTCCATCGTCGACATGGATTTCTTCGAAGCGCTCGGCTTCAAGCATTATCAGGCCCAGGCCTCCGTCGACGACCGCGACCTGCGCGAGCTCTACATCGACCGGATCTACGACACCTACATCGACGAGGAAGAGCTGCAGAACTGCGACGGGACCATCTATGCCCTGTGCGAAGCGCTCGAGCCCCGCCCCTATTCCAGCCGCGAGTTCATCTGGGAGATGGGCAAATGGCTGGCCGACGGAAACGCCAAGAAGCCGGGCTCGCTCGTCCAGACCGCCTACGAGGAAGGCGTGCCGATCTTCTGTCCGGCCTTCGTCGACAGCTCCGCCGGCTTCGGCCTGGTCAAGCACCAGGTGGAGCGGATGAAGGCTAAGAAGCCCTACCTGACCGTCGACGCCGTCGCCGACTTCCGTGAGCTGACGGACATCAAGATCGCCGCCGGGGCCACCGGCCTGTTCATGGTCGGCGGCGGGGTTCCGAAGAACTTCGCCCAGGACACCGTGGTCTGCGCCGAGATCCTCGGCCACGAGGTGGCGATGCATAAGTACGCCGTGCAGATCACCGTGGCCGACGTGCGCGACGGGGCCTGCTCGTCCTCGACGCTCAAGGAGGCCTGCTCCTGGGGCAAGGTCGACGTCACCTGGGAGCAGATGGTGTTCGCCGAGGCGACCACCGTCGTGCCGCTGATCGCCTCGGACGCCTGGCACCGCGGAAGCTGGAAGACCCGCACCAAGCGCCGCTGGGCGAAGCTGTTCGGCAAGGCCTAGCCGCCGCCCAAAGAGAAAGGCCGCCGCCGGGGGATCGGCGACGGCCAGTCGGGTTCCGGGGAGGAACGCGAGACTATTCGCAGTAGACGCGGACCTTGGCATCCTGGGCGTCCACGTCGACCGTGAAGTCGTCAAGGTGGGCGATCAGGTCCTCGAGGTTCTCCGGCTTCAGCTGGCCGATGTCGAAGGGCACGCCATTCTTGGCGAGCTCGGCGTTGACCTGATCGCGGGCGCCCGGGGGGATCAGGCTGGTCAGCCGCACGCCGGCGCGCAAGAGCGCCATGGGCACGCGGATGTTGACCTTGGTGGGACCCTCGCCGGGTTCGTTGGCGTCCACCGACACGCGGAGGTACTTCGGCGGCGGCTTGTTGTGACCCGGCGACGGGCCGTCCAGGGCGCGCGGCGCCGAGTTCGCACCTTCCATCGCTCCGAGAAGGCGCTCGGCCTCGTCGGCGTTGATCTTTCCATCGGCCAGCATCTGCAGGACCGAGCGTCGGTCGTTGTTCATGGTGAGGTCTCCTAGAAAATCTTGATGCGGACGAGCGCATCGGGTGTGTCGACATCGACCACCGTGCCGCCGAGGCTCAGCAGCAGACGGCCGAGGGCCATGACCGTTGCGAACGGCCGATAACCGTAGGGCGGCGGGGCGAAGTAGATCAGCGGCGACAGCAGAATCGCGAAGGGCGACAACAGCAGGAAGATCGCCGTCATCGGCAGCCACAGGCGCACGACGGTGCGGCGTTGCGGCCGTTCCGGCCAGACCGGCGCCAGGGGGCGCGCCGGCGTGGCGGGCGCCGCGATCCGGCGGCTCCGCGCGGCGCGGGCTTCCATGGCGGCCAGGCCGAAATGGCTCACGGCTCGGGGTGTGGGTGTCATCGGCACCCCTCCAGTTCGGCGACAGCCTGGTCAGCAGTGATCTCACCGCGGGCGAGGCGCTCCAGCACCTCCTCGCGGCCAGGTGTGGGATCGGTTTCGATGAACTCCAGACTGCCGGCGATGCGGTTCAGCCGGGCCTTGATGGTCGGGTAGGAGACGCCGAACACCTGCTCCATCTCCTTGATCGAGCCGTGGCTCCGCACGAAGGCGGCCACGAACACCTGATCCTCGGCGGAGAGCTGGGCCAGGCGCGGCAGTTCGAACGCGCCCTCGATGGCCACGCCCTGCTCGACGAGCCGCACGCGTTCGACGACGATGGGCCGGCCGCGGGTCAGTTCGCTTAGCGCCTGCCAGTCTTGGGTTTTCGTATCGCTCATGACCCTGAACTTAATAATCTCAATGTGAGAGTCAAGTATTTTAATATCGAGACCAACTGGGAGGGAGGATTCCTCAAGCGTGCGGTTGAATCCGGCGGCAAGCTCTGCAAAACCGGACGCCACAGAGGGAGAGTTCGGGATGGCGTGGAAGGTTCTGGCGGTCGCGGCGGCGGCCCTGACGATGGGCGCGGCGCCCGCTCCGGCCCCAGCCCCGGCTCCGGCTCCGATGGCGACGACTCCGGCGCAGGGCTACCTGGGCGACACGGGACCTGACGGCTACAAGATCCTGCCGCCCGCGCCGGTCGCCGGCACCACGCGCTACGAAGCCGACCGGGCGATCTACCTCGGCACCCGCTCGCTGAAGGACACGCCGCGCTGGGCGCTGGCGCAGAACGACGTCAACCAGCTGGCGATCCTGAAGGACCTGTCCTGTTCGATCGGCGTGGAGCTGACCCCGGCCAATGCGCCCAAGACCGTGGCGCTGATCTCCCGGGTGGGGCGAGACGTGAGCCACGCCACCGACCGGCCGAAGGACATCTACAAGCGCCAACGGCCGTTCCTGATCGACAAGGGCGAGACCTGCATCGCCCAGAGCGAGGCGCTCGCCAAGAGCCCGGACTACCCCTCGGGCCACAACGCCTGGGGCTGGACCGTGGGCCTGATCATGGCCGAGCTCGCGCCCGACCGGGCGACCGAGATCCTGGCGCGCGCCCGCGCCTTCGGCGAGGGCCGCCTGGTCTGCGGCGTGCACAACCTGAGCGCCATCGAGGCCGGCCGGCTGAACGGCTCGATCGTGGTGGCCGGGCTTCATGGCTCCGAGGCGTTCCGCAAGGACCTGGAGGTGGTGCGCAAGGAAGTGGCCGCCGCCCGCAAGGCCGGCCCCGCCCCCGACCCGGCGGCCTGCGCCAAGGAAGCCGCGATCGTGGCGCAGAACCCCTACTGACTAGATGCTCCCCTCAGGGGGAGCTGGCAGCGAAGCTGACTGAGGGGGGTGAAGCCCACAGACCGTCCCGCCGGGATGCAACCCCCTCCGTCTCGTCGCTGCGCGCCGATCCACCTCCCCCTCAATCGGGCTCCGCCCTGGGGGAGGATCAAATCCCGGCGTACCACTCGTAGCCGCGGTCCTCCCAGAAGCCGCCATTGCCGCGGCCGAGGTGTTTCAGGTCGTCCACCGCCTCGATCCGCATAATGTACTTGGCCTGTTTGTAGCCGAGCTGGCGCTCGACCCTAAGGCGCAGAGGCGCGCCGTGGGGCACGGGCAGGACGCGGTCGTTCATGGCGTAGGCGAGGATGGTCTGCGGGTGGTAGGCGTCGATCAGGTCGATGCTCTCATAGTACTGGCCCGAACCGTCCAGCGTCTGCTCAAGCGTGTCACCGCAGTGAAAGACGATGTAGCGGGCGTTTGACTTCAGCTTGGCTTGATCCAGCAGCGGGCCCAGGCGCGCACCGGTCCATTTGGCGATCGAGGACCACCCCTCGACGCAGTCGTGACGGGTGATCTGGGTGCGGGCCGGAAGCGCCCGCAGGTCCGCCAGGCTGAGCGACAGGGGCTTGTCCACCAGGCCGTCGACCACCAGCCGATAGTCGGCGAAGCCCTTGGTCTTCAGCGCCACATAGTCGTCGTCCGTCGGGTCGATGGAGCCGTTGGGTCGGAAGTCGGAGGAGATGTCGGCGTGGCTGAACTCGCGGGCCAGCGCCCTGCGGTCGATGAACAGGCGTTGCGCCCGGCGGGTCAGGCCCTCGGCGCTCTGCAGGACCGCGACGCCCTTGGGGCTGGCGGTGATCCTGTCGCAGGCGCTCAAGACCAGGGCGCCGGCGGAGGCCAGCGCGACCTGAAGCCAGGTCCGGCGATCTGTGGAAACGGTCATCTGTGGTCTCCGGTCTTGTCCGGAATGATCGCGTAGCGGCCGGTGATCATCGAGCGGATGTTGTTCCAGGCCCCCGAGGCCACCACCATGAAGAGGTGAAGGAGGACGAAGCCCACGATGGTGAAGGCCGTGATAAAGTGGATCGTCCGCGCCGACTGCCGCCCGCCGAAGAAGTCCACCAGCCAGTGTGCGCCGGCGTCGAAGCCCGGCGACATGCAAAGCCCGGTCAGCACCATAAGCGGCAGGAGGATCAGGACCACCCCGAGGTAGGTTCCCTTTTGCAGGACGTTGTAGCGGCGGGCCTCCTCGCCCTTGGGGAACCTGAGCCGCGCGTGGGTGACGATCTCATGCCACAGGTTCTTCGGCGCCACGTCGGTCTTGGTGGGTAGCAGGTCCTTCCTGATATGGCCGCCGATCAGGCCAACCAGCCAGTAGATCAGGCCGTTGATCACGAAGAGCCAAGCGAAGAAGAAGTGCCAGTGGCGCGCATCCGCCAGGTCGCGGTAGCTGGGGACGGTCGCCCAGGACGGGAAGGCCACGGGCGCCCGCTCGCCGACCTTGCCGGAATAGCCCAGCACCCCGGTCGTATCGAACTTCGCCGAGCCCAGCTGGGTGACGCCCCGCATCTCGTCACCCTTGGTCATCTCGGCGGTGATCGACAGCCACGGCTGGGCGAAGACCGCCTTCTGGCCCCAGTAGAGCGCCGGATGGGCGCCGAAGATGTTGAGTCCGCTCATCAGCAGCAGGGTCAGCGCGAGCACGTTGATCCAATGGGTCAGCCGCGTCACCGCGGCGTGGCGGTAGACCAGGACCTTGGTCGGCTTGGCCATTTGTCGAGTGTTCCTCACCGGCGTTGCCTGCAGTACTGCCACACCCGCCATTCGGACGCGAGACTGCGAAGGTTACAGCGCGCGCGACCGCCCCTAAGCTGAGCCTGCTAAGTTCGGAGGGCGGGGTCTTGGGCGAGGGGGTCGAGGTCTGGCGGGGCAGCGTCGCCATGTGGGAATGCGACGCCATGGGCCACCTCAACGTCGGCTTCTACGTGGCGCGGTCCATGGAGGGGCTGACCGCACTCGCCGCCGCGCTCGGCATGGAGGGCGCCTTCGCCGCCGACGCGCGCTCGACACTGATCGTGCGTGAACAGCATATCCGCTTCCTGCGCGAGGCCAGGCCCCACGCGGCGCTGACCATGACCGGCGGGGTGGTGGAGATCGGCGAGAGCGAGGCGCGCCTCCTGTTCCTGCTGCGCCATCGCTCCGGCGAGCTCTGCGCCAGCTTCCAGACCGTGGTGGCCCACGCCACCGCCCGTGACGGACGGCCGTTCCCGTGGCCGGCGCGTGTGCTGCAACGGGCGGCGGCGCTGAGCGTCCAGGTCCCGGCGGAAGCCGCGGCGCGCAGCGTCAGCCTCGCGCCGGTGACCACCGAGGCGAGCCTGGCGCGGGCCGAGGCGCTCGGCCTGGAGCGCACCGCGCTGGGGGCCGTCAGCGCCGCCGATTGCGACATCTTCGGACGCATGAAGACCGAGCAGATGATGGCCCGCATCTCCAGCGGCATCCCGCATTTCCTGGGTGGCCAGCGGCCCGCCGCCGACCACCTCGCCCCGCGAGCCGGCGGGGCGGCGCTGGAATACCGGCTGGTCCACCTGGAGTGGCCCCGCGCCGGCGACCGGGTGGAGCTGCGCTCGGGCGCCTCGGGCGGCGACGCGCGGTTCCGCAGGCTCACCCACTGGCTGCTCGATCCGGACAGCGGCAAGGCCTGGGGGGTCGCCGAGGCGATCGCCGTCTCCTTCGACCTGGAGACCCGCAAGATGATCCCGCTCAGCGACGAGGCATTGGCCGCGGCCAATTCCAGGGTGATCCCCAACCTTTCGCTTTAGGGGGCTGGCGCTTTAGAGCGCCACGCAGGCCAGCAGCGTCTGGCGCACCAGGTCGGGGCGCTCCATCGGCAGGAAGTGTGTGGTCCCGGGGACGGTTTCGACGGTGATGCGGCCTTCGTCGCCAAGTTCGGCCTCGCGGCCCTCCAGCCGGAAGGTCGAGGCCTCGGCCGCCCGCAGGATGCGGATCGGGCAGCGGCTCTCCCGGAAGGCCGCCCAGGCGTCGTAGTTGTGCGTGCGGAAGTTGGAGGCCTCCCACTGCGGCGTGCAGGTCAGGTTGACCTCCCCGCTCCCGGTCTCCGCGAAGCCGGCGGCCACATAGTCGGCGAGCTGGGCGTCGCTCCAGCTCTTGAAGGCGCCGCGGCCCAGATAGGCCTCGAAGACCGCCTGGCGGCTCGGAAAGACCGCGCGGCGGCGAAGCGCGCCGGCCACCAGCGGCGAGTGCTGCAGGGCGTCGGCGTCGGGCGGCAGGTCCGACGGCATCACTACCGGGTCGAACAGGGCGAGCGCGCGGACCCGGGCCGGCTCAGCGGCCGCCGCCAGCAGGCTCGTGGTGCCGCCCATGGAATGACCGGCCAGGACCACTGGGCCCTGCCCCAGCTCCGGGGCCAGGACCGCCAGCAGGGCGAGGAGATCGTCGCGGAACTCGAGCCAGCCTGACCGCCCCTCGATCTCGGTCGGAAGCGTGCTGGCGCCATGGCCGCGCAGGTCCAGCGCCAGGATCCGCAGGCTCGCACCCAGGGGTTCGAGGATGGTGCGGTAGGTGCGCCCGTTGAAGCCGTTGGCGTGGGAGAAGAGGATGTCGATGGGCCGGTCGGCGGGCCCGAACTCCAGCGCCGCCATCGCCCCGCCGCGGATGGGTAGCGGGATCATCCGCTTTCGCGGCTCGGCGTCGACGGTGGCGTTCATTGTCCCATATAACCGGGGCGGCCCCGAGGAGAAGACATGAAGCTCGCGACCATCGGCTATGAACGCGAAACTCAAGGCGTCGTCATCGACAGACTGAAGGCCGCTGGAGTCGAGGTGGTGGTGGATGTGCGCGCCGTGGCCTCATCGCGTCGGGCGGGGTTTTCCAAGACGCTGCTGGCCGCCAGCCTGAACGCGGCGGGGATCGGCTATGTCCACCTGCGCGAGCTTGGCACGCCCAAACCCGGCCGGATCGCCGCGCGAAAGGGCCACATCGCCGAGATGACCGAGATCTTCGAGGGCCACATGGCCGAACCCAAGGCGCAGCTCGAGCTCGCCAAGGCTATCGAGATCGCCCGGGAGAAGAAGACCGCCCTGCTCTGCTACGAGGCCGAGGCCGCCGGCTGCCACCGCAACATTGTCGCCCACCGCATCGTCGACGCCCTGGGGTGCGAGATCGAGAACCTCTGAAGTTCAGACTTCCAGCTCGGCGTCGGTCAGGTCGCAGCCGTTGAGGTTGGCGCCGGTCATGTCGGCTTCCAGGAAGCGCGCGCGGTGCGCCTGAGCGCCCCTGAGGTCGGCGCCGCGCAGGGTCGCCCGGGTGAAGTCGGTGCGCACGAAGCGGCCGTCGCCGATGGTCAGCGGGCCGAGCTTGGCGCCGCGCATGTCGGCGCGGGTGAAGGATGCCCCGACCAGCTTGGCGCCGCGCAGGTCGGCGTCGCGCAGGTCGCAGCCCCGGAAGTCGGTGCCGGAAAGGTCGGCGCCCTGGAACTGGACGCCCTGCAGGTCCAGGCCGAAGAAGATGGCGGTGCGGGCGACCAGCGCGGTGAAGCGTCGGCCCTTCAGGGTCCGCATGGGCCGGAAATCGACGCTCGAAAGATCGAGCACGGCGCCGCGCTGGCCACTGGAATCGCAATAGGCCTCGTGGTCGGCCAGCACCTGGTCCAGCGGGCGATCGTCCACGAAGGTCACCGCCGGCGGCGCGCGCAGCACGTCGCTCATGTCGACGTTGTCGAGGATGGTGTCGGCCAGGTTGGCGCCGTTCAGCACGGTGCGCTTCATCGAGGCCCCCGACAGGTCCGCGCCGGCCAGGTCCGCGCCGGTCAGGTCCGCCCCGTCCAGCACCGCCCGCGTCAGCTTCGCGCCGGCCATCATGGCGCCTGAGAGGTTGGCGTCGGTGAAGTCGGCGGACATGGCCACAGCGCCGGTCATCTGGGCGCCGGCCAGGTTGGCGCCGGAGAGGATCGCGTAGTTCAGCTCGCCGGGGCGATGTTCGTGGCGAAGGATCCGGAACCCGTCGAGCTTGTCCTGCAGGGCGATGCGGCCCTCGCGCAGGTCGCAGCCCGGCAGCTCGGCGCCGGCCAGGTTCGCGCCGCGCAGGCAGGCGCCGCGCAGGTCAGCCCTGGAAAGATTGGCGCGGCGCATGTCGGCTTCGCGCAGGTCCGCGCCGAACAGGATGCCGCGGGTCAGGTTGGCGCGGGCCAGAGTCGCGCCGTTGAAATTGGCGCCGGCGAAGTCGGCCTCGCGCAGGTCCAGGCCCTCCAGCGTGCAGTTGGAGAGATCGGCATAGGTCAGGCTGAGGCGACGCCCGCCCGAGCGGCCCCCCAGGTATTTCTGGTGCGCCTCGACTGCTTCTCTGAGCGCCTGAGCATCGAGGGCCAGGTGGTGGGGTTGGGCTTGGGAGGACATGCAGGACCTTTGCGCGTCCCAAGCATGCACCGCCGCGACTTAAAGAACGGTTGCGTCGCGCGGTTCGGAAACCGGGTTATTTCAAAACCAGCCGCGCCGCTTGAACCACAGGATCGGCACGATCGCCGAGATCGCCATCATCGAGAGCGCCATGGGGTAGCCGTAGTGGAACTCCAGCTCCGGCATGTTCTTGAAATTCATCCCGTAAACCGAGGCCACCAGGGTCGGCGGCATCAGGATCACCGCGGCCACCGAGAAGAACTTGATGATGCCGTTCTGCTCGATGTTGATCAGGCCCAGCGCCGCATCCAGCAGGAAGGTGATCTGGCTGGTGTGAGAGCCGGCGTGCTCGGTGAGCGACTGGCCGTCACGCTGCAGGGTCTTCAGGTGCGCCTGGCACTCCGGGTCGGCGGCGATCTCCGGCGCCAGGGATGCGAAGCTGAACAGCCGGGCCAGGCTGACCAGGCTGTTGCGGGTCATGGAGGTGAGCGACTGGGCCCGGGCCAGGTCGGTGAGCAGGGCCTCGAACTGGCCGCCCTTGGGCCGGGCGAAGATCGCCGCGGAGACGGTCTCGACGGATTCGCCGGTGTGCTCCAGGAGGTCGGCCAGACGCTCCACCACCGCATCCAGCAGGTTGAACAGGCACGAGCTGCTCGAGGCGACGCCCAGGCTGTGAGCCCGTTCGGCGAACAGGTCGAAGGCCCGCAGCTCGGCGTAGCGGATGGTGATCAGCAGCCCCTTGGCGAGCACGAAGGTCACCGGAGCATCGGTGCGCCCCTCGCCGTCGCGCCGCGCCAGCAGGGTGGCGGTCATGAAGGTCGCGCCGTGGGCCTGGTAGAGCCGGCTGGAGAGCTCGATCTCGGCCATCTCCTCGCGGGTGGGAAGCTCGACGCCAAGCGCCGCCTCGACGGCCAGTTCTTCCTCGCGGGTGGGACTGAGCAGGTCGAGCCACAGGGCGTCCTGCGGCGGCCGCCAGCCGTCCGCGGCAGTCAGGGTCTCGAGGCCGGGGGTCCCGCGCCGAAGCAGTTTGAGCATGCAGATCTCCGCAGGCGACCGTTCCTAGTGGAGCGGCTCGCGCGGGGCGTCAATTCGCCTGAAGCGAACTCAGTTGCTGGCGTCGCCGTGGGCGGCCTTGGCGATCAGGGCCGCGATGCGGTCGGTCGAGTCGGCCGCCTGGCTCAGCATCGAGAGCGGGCCGGAGCCGGGCCGCACGGCCGAGGCCATGTGGTTCGCGGCGTTCTGGGCCATGGCGATGGCGGTGTTCTCGGCGCCGGCGAGGCCGGACGCGGCGATGATCTTCGCCTTGGTGTCCTGATAGATGAAGCCGTAGGTCTGGTAGGTCGAGCCTCCCAGGTCGCGGCTGGGGTCGTACCAGACCTTCACCTGACTCCAGTTGCCCTCGGGCGAGACGTCGACGAGGGTGACGTCCTTCTCCACCTTGCCGCGCGAGCCCTCGATGGGGGACCAGTTGGCATGGGTGATCTGGACGATGCGGTCGGTGAGCACGTCCGAGACCACGGCGACGTGGCCCAGGCGCATGCGCTCGGTCGGCTTGAAGCAGAGCACCGCGCCGGCCTTGGGCTGGAAGCCGACGTCATACTTGCCGATGGCCTGCTGCCACCATGTGTAGGCGTCGCCGAAGATCTGGATGCCGGAGATCAGGCGCGCAAAGGGAACGCACTGCCAATAGGTGTCCGCGAGCGCGCCCCCGACGGTGGGAACGAGGCTCATAACCGCCGCGACGGCAAGGGACCCCAGAAGGGTCCTCGTCCGTTTAAGCATGTTTTTGGAACTCCCCGAGCGAACTGTGCATGAGATAACCCTATCTCGCGTTGAGTGAAAAGAGGGTTTAGATGCGGGCGTCAGATCGCCGCGCCTCGTCTATCGCCAGATATAACAGGGTATTTGGCTGAATAACTTCGAATGACGAGAGTTGACAAGAAAAAACTGACAATCATTTCGAGCGATTCAAGATATCAATCCCACGTTCGGCGTCTTGACGGCATTTATTTATCTAATACGGCGCCGCATATCTTCTTTGCGTTGCCATATGGTTCCGGATGACAACTCTGGATCACGCACCTGTAACGGAATGAAACAAGAGCTCGCGCCGCCAGCCTATGTTTTCGCCTGTCGGGCGAATTTCTGCGGCGGCGGGTTCACAAGTTTGCGACTTGGGCGCCGGGGCCGCCAATCGCCGCGAAATCGGGCGTTTGAGCCGATTTTCGCGGGTCTGGCTGAAACGCGCCGATGCGGTAGAAGACGCGAGCCGTCGGGGATGGGGAGCACGACATGAGCGGACTTGCGGGGCTGGTCGCCAGCCCGGAGGCCTGGATCGCGCTGCTGACGCTGATCGTCATGGAGGTGGTGCTGGGCGTCGACAACCTGGTCTTCGTCTCGATCCTTTCCAACAAACTGCCGGAAGCCCAACGCGCCTCGGCGCGTCGGGTCGGCATCGGCCTGGCGCTGGTCCTGCGGCTGGTCCTGCTGTCGGCCATCGCCTTCATCGTGAGCCTGACCAAGCCGGTCCTGGTGCTGCCGTTCGCCCTCCCGTCGCCGGCCGACGGTCACCCGATGGTCGATCTGGCGTTCTCCTGGCGCGACCTGATCCTGCTGGCCGGTGGCCTGTTCCTGGTCTGGAAGGCCACCAGCGAGATCCACCACACCATGGACCCGCAGGAGACCGGGGATCTGCTCGACAAGAAGGGCCGAGCGGCCCTGGGGTTCGGCGCGGCCATCGTCCAGATCCTGGTTCTGGACGTGGTCTTTTCCGTCGACTCGATCCTGACGGCGGTGGGGATGACCGAGCACCTGCCGATCATGATGGCCGCAGTGATCGTGGCGGTGGGCCTGATGCTGGTGGCCTCCGGTCCGCTCGCCCGCTTCATCCACGCCAACCCCAGCGTGGTGATGCTGGCGCTCGGGTTCCTGCTGATGATCGGCGCGACCCTGATCGCCGACGCCTTCGGTGTGCACGTGCCCAAGGGCTACATCTACGCCGCCATGGCCTTTTCCGGCGCAGTCGAGGGCCTGAACATGGCCGCACGCAAGCGGCGCAAGCCGAAGTCCGGCGAGGACCGCACGCTCCACTAGTGTCCCGATTCCGAAGTTCGCGAGAGCTTGCGGCCGGCGCCGGACGAACTTCGGAATCGATGAGGACACTAGGAAGCTTAGGTTTCTAGTGTGCTTCTTGGATCTGAAGTTCGCTCCGCGCTTGGCCCTGAATGCGGCGAACTTCAGATCCAGCACACTGAGGGCAACCGTGAAGCCGAACCGGCGTTCTTCTTCCCGAACACCGGGAGAACGCCATGAGAGCTGCTTTGATCGCCATGGGCCTGGCCGGGGCCGCGCTGTTCGCCGGCGCGTCCCTCGCCGTCGCTGACGACAACGAGGCCGGCGTGCCCCTGACCCCGGCCGAGGCCGCGGGCGCCTGGACCGTAGCCTCGCAGGGCCAGGATCTCTGTGTCCTCACCCTGGGCGCCGAGCATACCGTCAAGGCGCCGAGGAGCTGCAGCGACGCCCTGCCCGGCAATCCCACCAACTGGCGGGCCACCAAGGACGGCATGCAGCTGATCGACGCGGGCGGCCAGCCGTTGATCGCCTTTCACCGCTGGAGCAACAGCCTCTTCGTCTCGCGCCGTTCGAGTGGCGTGGACATCCAGCTGCGGCGCGGCGGGCGCGCTGGCTAAGGCCTCAAAGGAAGCTATAGGGGTCGATGTCGATGGCCACGCGGATCGCGGCCGGCGGCTTCACCCGTGCGCGCCAGGTGGCCATATAGGCCGAGAGGTCCACGGCCCGGTCGGCGCGGACCAGGAAGCGCTTGCGCCGCCGACCGCGGATCAGCCCGAGCGGGGCGTCGGCGGGCCCATAGACCTCCACCCCGGCCGAATTCGGCGCGGCCTGGGCCATGGTCTGGACGAAGCTCTCCAGCTGGACGGGATCGATCCCCGAGACGATCACCGCCGCGAGGCGCCCGAAGGGGGGCAGGCCGGCCAGTTCGCGCTCGGCCATCTCGGCCGCCACGAAGGCGTCGCGGTCCTGGGCGGCAAGAGCCTGCATCACTGCGTGCTCCGGCGCCCAGGTCTGCAGCAGCGCGCGGCCCGGCCGGTCCTTGCGCCCGGCGCGCCCGGTGGCCTGGGCCAGCAGCTGGTAGGTCCGCTCCGCGGCCCGCAGGTCGCCGCCGCGCAGGCCGAGGTCCGCGTCCACCACGCCCACCAGGGTCAGGTTGGGGAAGTTGTGACCCTTGGCGGCGGCCTGGGTGGCCACGAGGATGTCGATCTGGCCGTCGGCCATGGCCTCGATCATGCGCCTGGCCTCGCGGGCGTCGAAGATGGTGTCGGAGGAAAAGACCGCCACCCGCGCCTGGGGGAACAGCCCCTTGGCCTCCTCCTCCACCCGCTCCACGCCGGGGCCAATGGAGACCAGGCTGTCGTGCGCGCCGCAGTGCGGGCAGGCCTTGGGCTTGGCCATGGAAAAGCCGGTCAGGTGGCAGACCAGGCGGCCGGAATAGCGATGCTCCACCAGCCATGAGTCGGTGTCCGGCGCGGTCAACCGCTCGCCGCAGGCCTTGCAGAGCACCAGCGGCGCATAGCCCCGGCGGTTGAGGAAAAGCAGCGTCTGCTCGCCGCGCGCGAAGGTCTCGCCCATGGCCTTGACCAGCGGCGGCGAGAGCCAGCGGCCATGGTCGGGCGGGTTCTCGCGCAGGTCGATCAGCGCGATGTCCGGCAGGCGGGCGTCGCCGTGGCGCGAGGAGAGCCTGAGCCACCGGTAGCGGCCCTGTTCGGCGTTGCGCAAGGATTCCAGCGAGGGCGTCGCCGAGGCCAGGATCACCGCGGCGTCCTCGATCTTGGCCCGCGCCACGGCCAGGTCCCGGGCGTGGTAGATGAAGCCCTCCTCCTGCTTGAAGGAGGCGTCGTGCTCCTCGTCGACGACGATCAGCTTGAGGTTCGGGAACGGCAGGAAGAGCGCCGAGCGGGCGCCGACCACAATCCGGCAGCGGCCGTTGGCGACCGCTTCCCAGACGCGACGTCGCGCCGGCGGGGCGACATCGGAGTGCCACTCGCCGGGCTCGGCCCCGAACCGCTCGGCGACTCGGCCGATCACCGCCTGGGTCAGCGCGATTTCCGGCAGCAGGATCAGCACCTGGGCGCTCGGATCGGCGGCCAGCGCGGCGGCCGCGGCCTCCAGATAGACCTCGG
>PLEH01000122.1 GCA_003136395.1 Phenylobacterium sp. | reverse complement strand
CCTACATCCGCAAGGATGGGACGCGGTTCCCGGCCGTGGTCTCCGTGACGGCGCTGCGCGACCCGCACGGCGCGATCATCGGATATCTGCTGATCGGCACGGACAACACCGCGCGCAAGCTGGTCGAGGAAGAACAGAAGGCGTCGGACCAACGGCTGCGGGACCAGCAATTCTATACCCGTTCGCTGATCGAATCGAACATCGACGCCCTGGCGGCCACCGACCCCTCGGGCATCATCACCGACGTCAACAAGCAGATGGAGGCCCTGACCGGCTGCACGCGGGACGAACTGATCGGCGCCCCGTTCAAGGACTGCTTCACCGACCCCGCGCGCGCTGAGGCCGCGATCAAGAGGGCTCTCATCGAGAAGTCGGTCACTGACTATGAACTGACCGCGCGGGCCCGCGACGGCAAGCAGACCGTGGTTTCCTACAACGCCACCACCTTCTACGACCGCAGCCGCAACCTGAAGGGCGTCTTCGCCGCCGCGCGCGACGTCACCGAACGCAAGCGCGTCGAGGTGGAACTGCAGCAGGCCAAGGCCGCCGCCGAGAGCGCAAGCCGCACCAAGTCCGACTTCCTGGCCAGCATGAGCCACGAAATCCGGACGCCGATGAATGCGATCATGGGGATCGCCGACTTGCTCGCCAAGACCGCGCTCACCTCCGAGCAGGACAAGTTCGTGCAGATCTTCCGGCGGTCCGGCGACAACCTGCTCAACCTGATCAACGACATCCTCGATCTCTCCAAGGTGGAGGCTTCGCAGCTCGACTTGGAGCGCACGAGCTTCTCTCTGAGCGACCACCTGGAGAAGGTGATGGAGATGGTCGCCCCCCGTGCGCAGGAGAAGGCCCTGACCTTGGTCTGCGAGATCGCGCCCGGCGTGAACAACGACCTGGTGGGCGACCCCACCCGCCTGCGCCAGGTGCTGCTCAACCTTCTGGGCAACGCCATCAAGTTCACGGAGGCCGGCAGCGTCTCGCTGCGCGTCGAGCCGGACGCGGACGGCGCCGTGCCGACCGCCCTGCGCTTTACCGTGACCGACACGGGAATCGGTATCCCCGACGATAAGCTGGATCACGTGTTCGAGCGCTTCAGCCAGGCCGATTCCTCGACCACGCGGCGGTTTGGCGGGTCTGGCCTGGGGTTGACGATTTCGCGGCGCCTGGTGGAGCTGATGGGCGGGCGCATCTGGGTGGAGAGCGAGGTCAACGAGGGCAGCCTGTTCGCTTTCGCCGTGCCGTTCGAAGTGTCCGCCGTGATTCGGCGCCCGGTCGCGGCGCCGGTTGGGGCGGGCCCGGAAGCACCGCTCCCCGCCCTTCGCATCCTGATGGCGGAGGACTCGCCCGACAATTGCACGATCGCGCTGGCCTACCTCGAGGACACGCCCTACCTCATCGATGTGGCCGAAACGGGCGTCCTCGCGTGCGAGATGTTCAAGGCGGGGCGCTATGATCTGGTGCTGATGGACCGTCAGATGCCCGCCATGGACGGCCTGACGGCGACGCGGACCATCCGGGCGTGGGAGAAAGCCAACGACCGCGCGCCCACCCCGATCATCGCGTTGACTGCATCGGCTTTGAAGGGGGACCGGGAAAGCTGCCTTGCGGCCGGCTGCACCGCCTATCTGACCAAGCCCATAAAGCAGGACGTCCTCCTGCAGGCGATCAAGGATCACTCCGCAGTCAAGGGGCCAGCCTCGCAAGAGACCGACGTCCCGGCCGCAGGCCTTTCCCGGGCGGCGCGGAGGTTGGCCGACCGAACGCCGGCCTATCTGGAGAACTGCCGGCAGAATGTCATCGCCATACTTGCCGCGCTCGACTGTGGAGACTTCGTGGCCGTGACCATCCTTGGGCACAACCTGCGGGGCTCCGGCGGCGGTTTTGGCTTTCAGATGATTACCGACATCGGCGCCGGGCTCGAGCAGGCGGCGGATGGCTCAGACGCGGCCCAATCGCGCAGGTGGGTCGGCGAACTGTCGAGCTATCTCGACCACCTCGGAGCTGGTGGGAGACCCCACTAGGTTGACACCTCAATCATCTCCCTCTTGATCGTCATCGCCCGGACAAGCCCGGACATGATATCATCTTAATTGAATCAACGGGTTAATTGAGTCTTCAGCCTAAGGCGCGCTGATCTGACGTCCGCAGCTTCCAAAGCCTTGATCCCCTGCGCCTCTTGGGCGCGGACGTCCGCATTGGGTCGAAATCTGACGATGGGCGCGGGCCTACAAGCAGACCTTCTGACCGTCGGCAGAGCTGACGTTCCCGAGAGACCCCTCATCCGACGGGCAAGACCCGCATGGCGAGTCCGGCTAAGCTTGCCGGAACGAAGCGCCGCAGCGCGCGCTGGATCAGACGATGAAGTCCCTGCCCAATCTCCTGACCTCCCTGCGCCTGGTCCTGGCGCTGTTCATGTTCATGGCCCTGGCGGCGTCGGCGGGAGCGGTTCCGGGACTGTCCGACCATCTGACGCCGGAGGTTCAGTTCACGCTGCAGCGCTGGGCGGTCTACGCCTTCGTCATCGCCGCGGTGACCGACTTCTTCGACGGCTGGCTGGCGCGCCAGCTGCACGCCGAAAGCATCTGGGGCGCGATCCTCGACCCCATCGGGGACAAGGTCCTGGTCTGCGGCGCCGTGCTGGGCCTGATGGCGCTGGGGCCGCAGCCGATGGTGCTCCTGCCCGCCGGCCTCATCCTGTTCCGCGAGTTCACGGTCAGCGCGCTGCGCGAGGTCGGCGCCGGCAAGGGCGTGAAGCTGCCGGTCACCCTGCTCGCCAAATGGAAGACCACGCTGCAGATGACGGCGCTGGCCATGGAGCTGGTGGTCGGCGCCTGGGGGGCCTTTCCCTTCCTGCCGCAGACCCCGGCCGTAGAGGGCCCCTTCACGATCGCCGCCCACAGCCTCTTCTGGCTGGCGACCCTCGTCACCCTGATCACCGGCGCCCAGTACTGGGAACAGACCCGCAAGGCGTTGCAGGCGTAGGAGTCGGCCCGTGCCCCTGACCCTCTACTACCACCCGCTGTCGTCGTTCTGCTGGAAGGCGCTGATCGCGCTCTACGAGGCCGAGGTCGCCTTCGAGCCCCGGCTGGTGAACCTCGGAGATCCCGCCGACCGCGCGGCGTTCCAGGCGGTCTGGCCGCTGGCCAAGTTTCCGGTCCTGCGCGACGACGGCCGCGGCCAGACGGTCCCGGAGTCGACGATCATCGTGGACTATCTGGCGCGGACCCAGGCCTCGGCCGCGGCCCTGATCCCGGCCGATCCGGACCTGGCGATGCGGACCCGCCTCCTCGACCGCCTGATTGACAGCTACATCCACCTGCCGTTCCAGCAGATCGTCAGCGAGCGGCTGCGGCCGAACGGCCGGCACGACCCCTTCGGCGTCGAGCGCAACCGCGACGCCGTTCGCGCGGGCTACGACCTCATCGCCCCGATGATCGGCGAGGAAGGTTGGGCCATGGGCGAGTCCTTCACGCTCGCCGATTGCGCGGCGCTCCCCGCGCTCTACTACGCCGACTACGCGGTCCCGCTGGCCGGCTGGCCGGAGCTTGCCGCCTATCTCGGACGCCTCAAGCTCAGGCCCAGCGTCGCCCGCGTCCTCAGCGAAGCCGAGCCCTTCTTTCAGTATTTCCCGCTGAAGGACGGCTAACGCCACCCTCCGCGGCGGCTACGCCGCCGGCGGGACCTCGAAGAACGGCGCGGGGGTGAGGATCTGGTTCTCCTGTCTGGCGACCAGCCCCCCGACCTCGGCCACATAGGCCAGCCACTCCTTGTCGGCCCAGAGCGCCGCACGGCGTTTGGCGCGCTCGTCCAGGCTGTCGTAGGCCCACAGGTGGACGACCTGGTTCAGCGGCCCGACCTCGACAGAGTAGTAACCCACCAGGTGGCCCAGGATGCGCTTCTGTACGGCCAGACCCTTCTCGCCATAGAGCTTGAAGTACCGGCCGGTGGCGCCCAGGGCCAGGGTGTAGGTCCGCATCTCGACGATCATCCGCACACGTCCTTCTTCAGCATTCCGCCAGGTTGACGGCCAGGCCGCCCAGCGAGGTTTCCTTGTAGATGTGGCTCATGTCCTCGCCGGTGCGCTTCATCGTGGCGATCACCTTGTCGAGGCTGACGGAGTGCTGGCCGTCGCCGAGCAGGGCCAGCCGCGAGGCGTCGATGGCCTTCACCGCGCCCATGGCGTTGCGCTCGATGCAGGGGATCTGCACCAGGCCGCCGATCGGGTCGCAGGTGAGGCCGAGGTTGTGCTCCATGGCGATCTCGGCGGCGTTCTCGATCTGGGCGTTGGAGGCGCCCAGCGCCGCCGTCAGCCCGGCCGCGGCCATGGAGCAGGCGACGCCCACCTCGCCCTGGCAGCCGACTTCGGCGCCGGAGATCGAGGCGTTCTTCTTGTAGAGCGCGCCGATCGCCGCGGCGGTGAGCAGGAAGGTGCGCCGTCCTTCCGCCGTGCCCTGATGGAAGCGGTCGTAGTAGCGCAGCACCGCCGGCACCAGGCCCGCCGCGCCGTTGGTCGGGGCCGTCACCACGCGGCCGCCCGCGGCGTTTTCCTCGTTCACCGCCAGCGCCCAGAGGTTCACCCAGTCCAACGCCGCCAGGGGGTCGGCGATCCGCCGGTCGGCGTCGCACATCAGGGACTGGTGCACCTGGAAGGCGCGGCGCTGCACCTTCAGGCCGCCCGGCAGGACGCCGTCGGTCTTCATGCCGCGGTCGATGCAGGCGTACATGGCCGCCTGGACCTCATCGAGTCCCGCGTCGATCTCGGCGTCGGTGCGGCGCATCCGCTCGTTGGCGCGCATAAGCTCGGCGATGGTCAGGCCCGCCTCGGCCGCCATCTCCAGCAGCTCGACGCCGCTATCGAACGGGTAGGGGACCTCGACGATGGCCGCGGCCTCCGGCGGGGTGTTCAGCCCCATCTCGCCCTCGTCGCGCACGAAGCCGCCGCCGATGGAGAAATAGCTGCGGTCTGCGATCAGCCCGCCCGCGGCGTCGAAGGCCGCGAACTTCAGCGCGTTGGGATGCTGCGGCAGGCGCGTGCGGCCTTCCCACAGGAGGTCCGTGGCCTCATCGAAGGCGACGCCCTGACGCCCCGCCAGCGTCAGCCAGTGGTTGGCGCGGACCTCGGTGATGACCTTGTCGGCCTGATCCGGATCGAGCCCGCGCGGCTCGAACCCCGCCAGCCCCAGGATCACCGCCCGGTCGGTGGCGTGGCCGCGCCCGGTCAGCGCCAGCGACGCATAGAGGGTCACCTGCACCCGCGCCGTCCGATCCACCCGCGGTCCCAGCCAGGCCAGGAACCTCCCGGCGGCGGTCATCGGGCCCATGGTGTGCGAACTGGACGGCCCGATGCCGAGCTTGAAGAGGTCGAAGGCGCTGACGTTCATGGGGTGGGTTTAGCCGATTGGCGGCTCGCGCGTCCCACTAAGCCCTCGTCCGTCTTAAATCCTCGAGTCCCGCGGCAAGGATGTCGGAGCCGTCCATGACCTCTATGTCCGGCCGCAGCAGCCAGCGCGGTCGACCCTGGGTGTCGTAGACCGGCTCGCCGGAATACTGCGCCTGCAGGCCTGTCCGATCCAGGCGGATCGGAAATACGGCCGCGCCCAGCCCCATCATCCGGGTCCCCACGATCCTGGCGCGCCCGATGTCCCGCATGCCCATAGGGAAGCCTTCGGCCATGCTTGCGCTCCAATGGTTGGTCAGGACCACCACGGGCTTGTCGAAAGTGAACGGACCGCGGGGCTCGACCTCCTCGGTCCAGGGGACGCTCAGCCCCGCTCCCTGCCGCCGGCGCATGGTGGCATAGGCCCGGCGTTCGTGAATGAAGCGGCCCATGATTGGCCGTGCGACTGCCGTGTCGCCGCCTCCGTTGCGCCGCACGTCGATCACCAGGCCCGGGGCGTCGCGAAACGCGTCAAGGGCGCGGTCGAAGGCCTCGACCGTCGATGTTTCGGCGAAGCTGCGGATGGCGACATATCCGAACCCGCCGTCAAGTCGGTGGCTGTCCACGTCGGGCCTCGCTGGCGCGGCCTTCGCTCCCAGCACGATCTCGCGAACATCGCGCCCCTTGGACCGGATTCCGAAGCGGCGTTCCTGGCCTCGCCGGCCCGCGACGGCGACATTGACCGCATAGGCGTCGGCGGCGGCGTCCGGCGCCGACAAGCATCTGGGCAGCAGGTCGTGAACGACCTTCTCCACGGGCTGACCGCCGACGGAGACGACCTGATCGCCTATGACCAGGCCGGCGTCGGAGGCCGCCGAATCGTCGTCGATCGCCGCAAGGCGCACGGTGTCGCCGACGCGTTCGGCCAGTAGGTCATACAGAGGCCACCGCGGCGCCCCGACTGGCGGATCGGAGAGATGGGTGTGGGCGTCGTAGAGTTCAGCCAGCACGCTCCGCACGACGTCGGTGAAGACCGACAGTGTCTCCGCGCGGACCGCGATCGGGCGGTAAAGCGCCCGCACCCTGGCCCAGTCGGTGCGCTTCTCACCGAAGAAGCAGTAACGCTCGCCAAGCGTATGCCAGAGTTCGTCGAAGTCCTCGACGAACGTTGTATCGTGAGGCGGCTCGGCGGTGTGGCCGCGGGCGGCGGCGAGAGCGAGGCTCGTCCCGCAGAACACGCGGCGGGTCAGGGGCTCCGACATCGCGCCGCCTAGCTCATCGCCGGCGCCGGTCCCGGCGGGTCGGGCGGCAGGAGGATGAATTCCTGATCGTCGGCGTCGGGCAGCTTCATGCGGCCGGCGCGCCAGTCGGCCTTGGCCTGGGCGATATGGTCCTTGGAGGACGACACGAAGTTCCACTCGATGAACCGCTCTCCCACCGGCTCGCCGCCCAGCAGCATGACGATGGCGTTCGTCACCGCGGTGATCGCGATGGTCTCGCCCTGCGCGAAGACCGCCATCTGACCTTGATTGAGCTGGCGCCCGTCGATCTCGACGATCCCCTGGGCCACATAGGCCGCGCGCTCGGGATATTCGGGCTGCAGCGCCGCCGTGGCGCCGGCGTCCAGCGCCCAGTGGACGTAGAACATCGGCGAGTGGGTTTTCACCTTGGCCTCGGCGCCGAAGGCCTTGCCGGCGATCAGCCGGGCCCACATGCCGCCGCCCTCGTAGGTCGGCAGGTCGTCCGCGCCGTGGTGGGCGAAGGCCGGATCGGTCTCCTCGTCGGCGTCGGGCAGCGCCACCCAGGCCTGGATGCCGTGCATCGTCCCGCCCTTGGCGCGCAGGTCCTCGAACCGCTCAGAGTGGGTGATGCCTCGCCCCGCGGTCATCCAGTTGACCTCGCCCGGCCGGATCACCTCGGTGGAGCCCACGCTGTCGCGATGGGTCATGGCGCCTTCGAACAGGTAGGAGACGGTGGAAAGCCCGATGTGCGGATGCGGCCGCACGTCGACGGTCTTGGGGAACCCCACCTGGAAGGTCGCCGGGCCCATGTGGTCGAAGAAGATGAAGGGCCCGACCATCCGGTGCGCGTGGAACGGCAGGACGCGCCCCACCTCGAACCCGCCGAGGTCCCGGCGGCGCTGGTCGATGACGAGTTCGATCACGGAGCCCTACCTCCCCCGCGCAGCGGCGGGAGGGGGACCGCTCGCCGCAGAGCGAGTGGTGGAGGGGGCGAGCGGCCGGCGGTGCGTTTCGATCATCCTGAACTCCTTTGATGGGGCTTGCCCCCTCCACCATCGGCTCTCCGCTGCGCTCGGCCGATGGTCCCCCTCCAGCCGCTTCGCGGGGGAGGTAAGGCTTTCAGCCTTGCGCGCTCACATAGGGGCTGATCAAGCCGAGCGGGGCGGCGGTGGTGTTCTTCACGGAGCGGATGACGATGCGGCTTTCGATGTTCGAAACCAGGCCCAGCGACAGGAGCCGATCGCGCAGGAATGAGTCGAAGGCGTGCATGTCGCGGGTGACGATGCGCAGCTCATAGTCGGCCGAGCCGGTGACCGTGGCGCACTGCACGACTTCGGCCAGTTTGGTGATCGCGGTCTCGAAGGCGTCGAGGTTGTCCTTGGTCGGCAGGCTGAGCTTGACGGTGCAATAGACCTCGAAGCCCAGGCCCAGTTTCTCGCGGTCGAGGATGGTCACCCGGCGCTGGATGACACCGGCGTCCTCCAGCCGTTTGATGCGCCGCCAGCAGGGGCTGGAGGACAATCCGACCCGCTCGGCGATCTCCGCAACGGAGAGCCCGGCGTCATGCTGGATGAGATCCAGGATCTTAGCATCGACGGCGTCGAGCACCTCAGACAAGATTTCCTCCCCTACCCGCCGCCCGCACGCGCGGTTCTTGCCCCGGAACCGATTGGGCGGGGCACGCTTTTGGCAAGCAATTGCTGCAATCTTATATGATGTTCTAAAGGGCGCGCGAGGGGCAGAAGGAAGAAAATTGCGATGCGGCACGCTGAAGTGACGCTCGACGACAAGTTTCTGCTCACGGAAGGCCGGGTCTACATCACCCGCGTTGCGCCCAAGACGCGCCCGTAGATTCTCAATGCGGGGTTAAACCAACCCTGATATTTAAGCGCTATGGAACGAGTTCACGTCTCAGGCACAACTAGAGCAAGGACATTGCTCGATATCGGCGTCTCTGGCGCAGAATTCCGCACTCCCCCTCGAACATCGATTTTCCGCCCCTGCAAGGACCGGCCATGACGACGCTCAAGAACAGTCGGGCGCTTAGTCTCCGCATCCCCGAGCCCCGCTTCCGCCCCGGCGAGACGGCGGACTTCTCCAACCTCACCATCCCGGAAGCCGGCGCAACGCCGCGCCCCGCGGTCGACGCCGAACCCAAGGACATGCGCGAACTGGCCTATGGCCTCGTGCGCGTGCTGACGAAGGACGGCGAGGCGGTGGGTCCGTGGAACCCCGAGCTCGACATCGCCACCCTGAAGCGCGGTCTTCGGACCATGATGCTGACCCGGGTCTATGACGACCGGATGTACCGCGCCCAGCGGCAGGGCAAGACCAGCTTCTACATGAAGTGCACCGGCGAGGAGGCGGTCTCGATCGCCCAGGCCATGGTGCTGAACCACGACGACATGTGCTTCCCGACCTATCGCCAGCAGGGGATCCTGCTCGCCCGCGGCTACTCCATCGTCCAGATGATGAACCAGGTCTATTCCAACTCGATGGACCCGATGAAGGGCCGCCAGCTGCCGGTGATGTATTCCTCCAAGGCGGACGGCTTCTTCACGATCTCGGGCAACCTCGGCACCCAGTTCACCCAGGGCGTCGGCTGGGCCATGGCCTCGGCGCTGAAGGGCGACGACCGCATCGCCTCGGCCTACATCGGCGACGGCTCGACCGCGGAAGGCGACTTCCATCACGCGCTGACCTTCGCCTCGGTCTACCGCGCGCCGGTGATCCTCAACATCGTCAACAACCAGTGGGCCATCTCCTCCTTCCAGGGCATCGCCGGCGGCGAGGATGCGCCGTTCGCCTCGCGCGCCATCGGCTACAACCTGCCCTCGCTCAGGGTGGACGGGAACGACTTCCTGGCCGTCTACGCAGCGACCCAATGGGCGGTCGAGCGCGCGCGGTCGAACCTGGGCGCGACGGTGATCGAGCACTTCACCTATCGGGCCGAGGGCCATTCCACCTCGGACGATCCCGGCCGCTACCGACCCGCCGAAGAGGCCAAGCTCTGGCCGCTGGGCGACCCCGTCGAACGGCTCAAGCATCACCTGATCCGGCTCGGCGAATGGTCGGACGAGGCCCAGCAGGCGCAGCACGAAGAGCTGGTCGAGCTGGTCCGCGCCGCGGGCAAGGAGGCGGAAAGCCACGGCACCCTGCACGACGGCGACCGCCCCAGCGTCAAGACCATGTTCGAGGACGTCTACAAGGAGATGGACTGGCGCCTGATCCGGCAACGGCAGGAACTGGGGGTTTGACCATGAACAAACCGATCACCCCTCCCACCGCCGCCGACGCCCAGGACGCCGCCGGGGGCCAGGACGCCGCCGGGCCCGCAACGGCGAAGATGAACATGATCCAGGCCATCAACTCGGCCATGGACGTGATGCT
>PLEH01000070.1 GCA_003136395.1 Phenylobacterium sp. | reverse complement strand
GACGCCGGCAAGACCACGCTCACCGAGAACCTGCTGCTGGCCGGGGGCGCGATCCGGGCGGCCGGCCAGGTGCGGGCGCGCGGCGAGAACCGGCGCACGCGGTCGGACTGGATGAAGATCGAGCGCGAGCGCGGCATCTCCGTCTCGGCCAGCGTCATGACGTTCGACCACGCGGGCCTGATGTTCAACCTGCTGGATACACCGGGTCACGAGGACTTCTCGGAGGACACCTACCGGACGCTGACCGCCGCGGACGCGGCGGTGATGGTGCTGGACGCGGCCAAGGGCATCGAGCCGCAGACCCTGAAGCTCTTCGAGGTCTGCCGGCTGCGCGACATCCCGATCGTCACCTTCATCAACAAGATGGACCGCGAAGCCCAGGACCCTTTCGCCCTGCTGGACGAGATCGGATCCAAGCTCGCGCTCGACCCCGCGCCGCTCTACTGGCCGGCCGGGTCCGGCGGGCGGTTCAAGGGCATGCTCGACCTGGCGGCGGAGAGCTTCATTCCCTTCGCCAAGAAGGGCCCGGACGGCGAGCAGGGCCATCCCAAGCCCATCGCCTTCCGCGGCAACGCGATCACCAGCTACCTCGACGCCGAGGAACTGGACGAGCTGACCGACAACGCCGAGCTGGTGGCCGGAGCCTCCAAGCCCTTCGACGTGCAGTCCTTCCTGGAAGGCCACATGACGCCGGTGTTCTTCGGCTCGGCGCTCCGCCACTTCGGGGTGGACGAGCTCTTGGCCGGCCTGGGCGCCTATGCCCCGCCGCCCAAGGGCGTGAAGGCGGTCAAGGGCGGCGAGCCGATCGAGGTCCAGCCGGGCGACGCTGAGGTCTCGGGCTTCGTCTTCAAGGTCCAGGCGAACATGGACCCCAACCACCGCGACCGGATCGCGTTCCTGCGGCTGACGTCGGGCGAGTTCCAGCGGGGGATGAAGCTGAAGGTCCAGAACACCGGACGGCAGCTCAGCGTAAATGCGCCGATCATGTTCTTCGCCTCGGACCGCGAGCTGGCCGAGGAGGCCTTCGCGGGCGACGTGATCGGCATCCCGAACCACGGGATCTTGCGGGTCGGCGACAGCCTGTCGGAGACCGGGACCCTGCGCTTCGCGGGCCTGCCCAACTTCGCGCCGGAAATCCTGCAGCGCGTGCGGGTGAAGGATCCGCTGAAGGCCAAGCACCTGAAGAAGGCGCTGGAAGGCCTGGCCGAGGAGGGGGTGACCCAGCTCTTTCGCCCGACCATGGGCGCGGACTTCATCGTGGGCGCCGTGGGGCAACTGCAATTTGAGGTGATGGCGGACCGGCTGGCCAACGAATACCAGCTGGAGGTGCTCTTCGAGGCCAGTCCCTACGCCGAGGCGCGCTGGATCGCCGGCGACAAGGCCGACCTGGAGGACTTCCAGGGCAAGCACCGGATGCAGATGGCGACGGACATCGACGACCAGCCCGTGTTCCTGGCCAAGACCGCCTGGGAGACCGGCTATGTCTCGGAGCGCTATCCCAAGGTCCGCTTCGAGCGCTCGAAGGAACGGGCCTGAGGCCGGTGGGCGCTCTCCTCTACGGCGCGCCCGCGCCTGGGCTGATCGAGGTTCCGCCAGGGGCCGTGCAGCTGTCGCCGCTGGTTCCCGGGTCGACCGACATCGCCAGCCTGGCGGATGCGAGCGCCGACAGCGCCATGGTCCTGGCGCCGCCGGGGACCCTGGAACGCGACTTCGTGCTGGCCCACGCGCTCAGGGCGCTGAAGCCCGGCGCGCCGATGGTCGTCTTCGCGCCGAAGGACAAGGGCGGATCGCGGCTCAGGAAGGCGCTGGAGGGTTTCGGCTGCACGGTCGCCGAGGACGCCCGCAAGCATCACCGATTCTGCAGCGTCGCGAGACCGGCCGCGCCGAGGGGTTTGGAGGCGGCGATCGGGGCGGGGAGCCCTCGCATCGTGCCATCGCTGGGCCTGTGGTCGCAGCCCGGCGTGTTCAGCTGGGACCGGCCCGATCCGGGCAGCTTGCGGCTGCTGGAGGTCCTGCCGGCGCTGCATGGCGCGGGCGCGGACCTGGGCTGCGGCATCGGCCTCCTGGCGCGAGCCATCCTGGCCTCGCCGAAGGTCAAGGCGCTGACCTGCGCCGACATCGACGGCCGGGCCGTGGCCTGCGCCGAGCACAATCTGGATGACCCGCGGGCGAAGGTCGTCTGGGCCGACCTGCGCCGGCCGCTGGAGGGGCTGGGCGATCTCGATTTCGTGGTGATGAACCCGCCGTTCCATGACGGCGGGGCGGAGGACAAGGCGCTGGGCGTGGCCTTCATCGCCGCGGCCGCGCGGATGCTCGGCAAGCGGGGCGTCTGCTGGCTGGTGGCCAACCGGCACCTGCCCTACGAGGCGGCGGCGGCGAGCGCCTTTGAGACGGTCACCGTCCGCGGCGACGGCGGCGGCTACAAGATCTTCGAGGCGCGCAAGTGAGCAAGCCCGCCCCCAAGGCTCCCATGGCGCGGCTGGACCGCCTGCTGGCCAACCTGGGCTACGGCTCCAGGCGGGAGGTCACCGACCTGGTGGCGCGCCGGCAGGTCGTGCTGGACGGCGTGGTCGTGCAGGACTCCGGCGCGAAGGTGGCCATCGCCGCCGACCTGCCTGGCCGGCTGACGGTCTCCGGCCAGCCGCTCGATCCGCCGGCGCCGCTGACGATCCTGATGCACAAGCCGCTGGACGTGGTCTGCTCGCACCGCGAGCCGGGCCGCAGCGTCTATGAGCTCCTGCCGCACCGCTGGCGGGCGCGGATTCCGGCCCTGTCGAGCATCGGGCGGCTGGACAAGGACACCTCGGGCCTCCTGCTGATCACCGACGACGGGCCGTTCCTGCATCGGGTGATCTCGCCGAGGAGCCATGTGGCCAAGCGATACGTCGCGACCCTGGACCGGCCGCTCACCGGCGCTGAAGCCGAGGTGTTCGCCGCGGGCAGCCTGATGCTGGAGGGCGAGAAAGACCCGCTCGCGCCGGCGGTCCTGGAGCTGCTGGGCCCGACGCAGGCGCGGCTGACCATCACCGAGGGGCGCTATCACCAGGTTCGGCGAATGTTCGCCGCGGTGGGCAATCACGTCACAGCCCTGCGCCGCGACCGGATCGGCGGCCTCGAATTGTCCGCCGACCTGGCGCCGGGCGCCTGGCGGATCCTGACGCCGGACGAACAGGCGGCGATCTTCGCCTGATCCGCGCCACGCCGTTAACCAATGCCTACGGAACCTCCGATTCCGTCGCGCTTTACTGCGGATCGTAAGACACGGTTAACCATACTTAGGAAATTAACCACTTGTTTACGATCACGGCTCCGGCTTTGCTCTTATCCGTCAGAGCGCGAGGCCGCCGTCTCATACCGGGACGTCGGCCAGACGGGAGCGGCGGTATGTTCGAGCTGGGTCGTGAGTTCATGCGGCTGTTCGCAGGCGAAAAGGCCTGGGGCGACCGGGTCCGGCCGTTTGCCGACGGGCTGACCGGCGGCGATCCCACCCTGCTCGAGCTCCTCGACCTCAATCTCCTGCAACAGGAAGCCAAGGCCGCCGACGTGGCCGCCGGCCGCATCAGCGCCCAGGACAGGGCCCAGCGCCGCCTTGACGCGGCGGTGGTGTGGCGTGAGGTGGCCCGCCGCTCCGGCGACGCCGTGGCGCTGCGCAAGGCCGCCGCCGCCGCCGAGACCGCCTGCGCCGGCTTCGATCCCCATCGCCGTCCCGATGCCTGGGCCCGGGCCCGCTGCGAGCAGGGCTTCTCCGGCCTCCTGGGCGCCGAACTGTTCGGCGATCCCGGCCTCGACGCCGCGGCCGCCGCCGCTTTCCGCGAAGCCCGTGCGATCGCCCGAGGTGGGCTTGCCGCGCCGCTGGCCGACGTGGGCATCGCCATGGTCGAGGGCCGCGCCGAGCTCGCCAGGGGCGACGCCGCCGCCGCCTGGGCCGCCATCGCCCGCTTCAACGCTCCGATCGCGGCGCTGGACGCCATGACCCGCCGCTCGCCGGCCGCCCGGCCGCTGGCCGCCGAGGCCCGGCTGATCCGGGCCGACCTGATCTGCGGCTGGGGCGCGCGCCTGAAGGACGAGGCCCTGCTGAGGGCCGCCATCGACGACGCCTCGGCCGCCGCCGACCGTCTGGACCTGGCCTATGAGCCGCTCACCTGGGCGCGGGCGGAAATCCTGCGCGGCCAGGCCCTGGCGCTCTGGGGCGAGGCGGCGGGCGACATCGACGCCGTGGCCGCCGGCGCCACCACGCTCGCCGGCGCGCTCGACCATATCAGCCGCGACCACAGCCCGCTGGACTGGGCGCGCACCCAGATCGCGCTGGCGCATGCGCTGCAGTCCCTGGGCGAGGCCAGCGCCGACGAGCGGGCCTACGAACAGGCGGTCACCTGCTACGACCGCGCCAACCTGGTGCTGAAGGCCGCGCCGGCGACCCCGCTGCGCGGCTTGGCGGCCGGCGAGCGGGCCATGTGCCTGGCGCGTTCGGCCGAACTCACCGGCGATCTGGCTGTCCTCGACAGCGCCGAGACGGCGCTGAAGATCGAACTTGCCGGCCTGCAGCCGCGGCGTGACCCGGTGGCCTGGGCGCTGGTCCAGCTGCACCTGGCCCGGCTCTATGAGGCCCGCATGGACATCACCGGCAAGGATCACGGCGAGCGGGCCGCCGCCGTCATGGCGCTGGACGCCGCCCTCGATGTTTTCGGCGACCACGGCATGCGCTCGCTGACCATCATGGCCACCGAGGCCCTGGAGCGCCTGCGGACCGGCCCGACGCCGAAACGCACGGCGGTCTAGATTTTCAAGCTATCGGAGATTGTGCGAAGCTCGCCCGCCTGAACGGGAGTTCGTCATGTCTCTGAAGATCGCCGCCCTGGTCGCCTCCGCCGCCGCTGTCGTCGCAGGCGGCGGCATCGCCTATGCCGGCATCGTGCAGACCCAGATCTCATGGTCGGAAGCCCCCAGCGTTTCCGATATCGCCGCGGCCTATCCGGCCCGCGCCAGGGCCGCCGGTGTCAGTGGCACGGTCAACCTCACCTGCGAGATGGGAAGGGACGGCCATCCGAAGGATTGCGAGGCCCTGACCGAGAAGCCCAGCGGCTACGGCTTTGGGGCGGCGGCGCGCAAGCTCGCCGAAAAGCTGAAGGACGAGGGGACCAACCTCTATCACCAGAACATCTTCATCCCGGTCACGTTCGACGCGGCCGTGCTGAAGGGCGAGGCCATGGTCAGCAAGCCCGAGTGGGTCTCGCTGCCGACGGCGGCGGACTTGAATGCGACCTTCCCGAAGACCGAGAACGGCGTGAACCAGGTGCGCGTGGTGCTGGGCTGCACGGTGGAACCCGGCGGGTCGCTGGGCGGCTGCGCGGTGGCCGACGAGACGCCGCCGGGACAGGGCTATGGGGCCGGCGCGCTGGCGCTGGCGTCCAAGTTCCGGCTGGAGCCCTGGAGCGCCGACGGCGCGCCGACAGCCGGCGCCAAGATCAAGCTGCCGATCCGCTACGAGCTGACGCCGGTCAAGAAGTAGCCAGCTAGCGACCGCGCCACCAGCGCAGGCCGGCCTTCTCGGCGGCCTCCAGGGCGGCGTGCAGCGCCGCGCCCATCAGGCCCAGCACCACCAGGGCCGCGAACATGCGGGCGGTCTGCAGCCGGTTGCCGGCTTCCAGGATGCGCCAGGCAAGGCCCTGGGCGCCGCCGGAGCCGGCCACGAACTCGGCGACCACGGCCCCGATCACCGCCAGGCCCGCGGCCACCTTGTGACCTTCCAGCAGGTAGGGGACGGCCGACGGCAGGCGCAGGCGGGTGAGGCGCTGGATGCGGGTGGCGGCGTAGAGGTCGAAGAGCCGCTCCAGGTCCGGATCGGCGGCCTTCAGGCCGGTGACGGCGCCGGAGAAGATCGGGAAGAAGGCGACGACGGCGGCCAGGCCCACGATGGCGCGGCCGGCGTGGTCGAGGCCGGCCCAGATCAGCACCAACGGCGCGATGGCCACTACCGGCGTCACCTGCAGGACCACGGCGAGCGGGCGCACGGCGCGCTCCAGGATCGGGCTCAGGCCGACGACGAGGGCGAGCGCCTGGGCGGCGAGGCTGGCGACCAGCAGCGCGATCAGGGCCATGGAGAGCGTGTTCCAGGCCGAGCGCAGCAGCGTGGCCCAGTCGCTGGCGAGCGCGGCGCCCACGGCCGACGGCGGCGGCAGGAAGTAGACCGGCACCGCGAAGGCGCGGCAGGCGGCCTCCCACCCGACGAGCAGCAGTGCGATCAGGACGAAGGGCGCGAGCGTCTGGACGATCCGGCTCATGCGGCCACGTCCCCTTGCGCCATGCCTTTCGCCAGCAGGCCGGAGACAGCCTCCACCTGGGCGCGGAAGGTCTCGGTGGTGCGAAAGCCCCCCGGGCGCGGCAGGGGGCCGGCGACGGCGACCTCGCCGGCGGTGCGGCCGGGGCCCTTGGTCATCACCACGACGCGTGAGGCCATGTAGACGGCTTCCTCCACATTGTGGGTGACGAAGACGATGGCCGGCCGGGCGGCGCTCCACAGGGCGAGCACGTCGTCGGCGAGCGCGCGGCGGGTGATCTCGTCGAGGGCGGCGAAGGGCTCGTCGAGCAGCAGGAGCTTTGGCTCGGTGACCAACGCGCGGGCCAGCGAGACCCGCATGGCCATGCCGCCGGAGAGCTGGGCGGGGCGGGCGGCCTCGACGCCGGCCAGGCCCACGCGTGCAAGCGCCCGGTCCGCGCGGGCGGCGGCCTCCGCGCGGCCGACGCCGGCCAGCTCCAGCGGCAGGGCGGCGTTGGCCCGGGCGGAGAGCCAGGGCGCCAGCGTCGGGGCCTGAAAGACCACGGCGGTCTCGCCGCGACCGGGGGTGCGGGCGACCTCGCCCTGGGTGGGGGCCTCCAGGCCGGCCAGCAGGCGCATGGCGGTGGACTTGCCGCAGCCCGACGGGCCCACCAGAGCCACGATCTCGCCGGGACCGATCGCCAGGCTGAACGGCCCCAGCGCGCGTCCCCGCGGATAGTCGACCTCGACCTCGGTGAGGGCCGCGACGCTCACCCTACTTCGCCGGCGGCGCCAGGAACTGCAGGGTGTAGCCCTTCCTGAAATCCAGGGTCTTGGGGTAGACGCCGGCGGCGACAGCCATGTCGGAGAAGGTCTTCCAGCGGGCGTCGGTCATTGCCCCTATGCCGCCGGCTTTTGCGTCGCCGCCCTCGACGATGGCGTAGGACTTCAGCTTGGCGTGGGCCTGATCCAGGATGTCCTGGGTCATCTCCGGATTGTCCTTCTTGATCAGGGCGTAGGCCGGCGTCGGGTCGCCGTTCAGATAGTCCTGCCAGCCCTTGGCGGAGGCCTCGACGAAGGCTTTCACCGCCGCCGGATTGCTGGAGATCAGCTTGTCGGGGGCCATGATCATGGTGGCGTAGCCGGGGTAGCCGTTGTCGGCGAGCAGGAAGACCGTGGGCTTCACGCCGGCCTGCTTCTCGATGGTGTAGGGCTCGGAAGTGACGTAGCCCTGCTGGGCGGCGCGCTTGTCGGCCAGGAACGGCCCGTTGTTGAAGGTGTACTTGCGCACCTGATCGTCGGTGAAGCCGTACTTGGCCTTGAGCCACACCCAGAAGGTGGTGACCGAGGCGTCGCCCAGCAGGATCGGGTGGCCCTTCAGGTCGGCGAGGCTGTTCACGCCCGTGTCCGGATGGGCGATCAGCACCTGCGGGTCCTTCTGGAAGAAGGCCGCGACCGCCTTCACCGGCACGCCCTCCTGGACCATGTTGAAGACGATGAAGCCGTTGGAGCCGACGCCCATGTCGACGGACCCGGCGGCCAGGAGCTGCGGCACGTTCACGCCCGGCCCGCCCTGGATGATCTTCACGTCGAGGCCGCGCCTGGCGTATTCGCCGTTGGCCAGCGCCTCGTAGAAGCCGCCGTGCTCGGCCTCGGCGCGCCAGTCGGTGGCGAAGCGGATGGTGGTGAGTTTGGCGCCGGGCGCCTGCGTGGTCTCGTGCTTCGCCGGCGAGCAGGCAGCGAGGGCCGCGGCGAGCGCGATGACGATGGAACGCAAGGCTTTCATGACGACCCCCGACTGAGCTGTCGCGAGGGTAGGGCGCTCCGCCTGGAGTTGGAAGGGTCGGAACCCGGTCGCCGGCACGCCCCCTCCGTCTCGCGCCTGCGGCGCGAGCCACCTCCCCCGAACTCTACGGTTCGGTGGAGGATACATAGCAAGAGGGCGGCGCTCCGGTTGCCCGAGGCTCCGCCCTCTCATCCAGATCCGTTGGGGGATCTGTACCTTCAAGGTCGTCTGCGACTTCGGTTCGCGGGTCGCCCCGCTGGTTTTCCGTCGCGTCCGGTGTCTCTTGGAAGTCCGTCCCAGGTCGCCCCGGTCCTCGCCTCTAGAAACCTCCTGCTCGCCTCTGCTTCTGGGTCCGCCGTTTCCGGCCTCTCCGTCCGCCCGCGCCGCAGTCCCTCTCGGCAGGTGAACGGTGCTCCTGAACCCGAAATCCGGCAAGCGCGTGTTTGCGCCGCTTTGTGACTCCGGCGCCGAAAACCGGTGCAAAACCGGTGGATAACCTGGGACTCGATCCGAATTCTCCGCGCCTTTTCAAGGCTTGATTCCATCCACAGGAAACGGTGGCGGAGCTTAGCGCCCGGCCTCCACGGCCTCGCGGCGCTCCTCAAGGACGAGCCATTCCTCCTCCGCGGCGATCATCTGGGTGCGGAGGGATTCCAGGTCGCGCGAAAGGCGCTGGAAGGCTGTGGGATCGCGGCTGTAGAGCACCGGGTCGGCGAGACTCTTTTCCAGGGCGGCGATGCGCGCGGGTGCGCCGGCGATCAGAGCGTCGAGCTCTGCCAGGCGGCGCTGGTCCTTGTAGGTGAGCTTGCCGGCGGGGGCGGCCTTGGGCTTCGGCGCGGGCGGCGGCGGCACCGCGGTCTTGGCCTGCGCAAAGGCCGCGATCGGCAGATGCGCGAAGAAGCCGGGGTTCTGGGAGATGAAGTCCTGCCAGCCGCCGGGGGTCTCGACCGCGTGGCCCTTGCCGTCGAGGCCGATGGTCGAGGTGGCGAGGCGGTCGATGAAGTCGCGGTCGTGGCTGACCAGGATCAGCGTGCCCTCGTAGTCGGCCAGCAAGTCTTCCAGCAGATCGAGGGTATCCATGTCGAGGTCGTTGGTGGGCTCGTCGAGCACCAGGACGTTGGCGGGGTTGGCCAGCGCCTTGGCCAGCAGCAGGCGGTTGCGCTCGCCGCCGGAGAGGCTGCGGACCGGCTGGCGAAGCTGCGCCTCGGTGAACAGGAAGTCCTTGGCGTAGGAGACGATGTGGCGCGGCTCGCCGCGGACCAGGATCTGGTCGCCCCCCTTGGGCAGAAGAACGTCGCGGAGCGTCATCTCCGGCGCCAGGTCGGCGCGCGACTGGTCGATGTAGCTGATCTGAAGGTTGGTCCCGAGCTTCACCTCGCCGGCGTCGGCCGGAATCTCGCCCAGCAGCAACTTCACCAGCGTGGTCTTGCCCGCCCCGTTCGGGCCGACGACGGCCACGCGGTCGCCGCGCAGGATGCGGGTGGAGAAGTTCTTCAGCAGGACCCGGTCGCCGAAGGCCTTGGAGACGCCCTTTGCCTCGACCACCCGCTTGCCGGAGACCCCGGAGCTGGCGAGCCCCATGTTGAGCTCCTTGCGGGTGTCTTTCAGCCGGTCGGCCTTGTCCTGGCGCAGGCTCTCAAGGCGACGCTTGCGGCCCTCGTTGCGGGCTCTGCGCGCCGTGACGCCGCGGGCCATCCAGTGCTGCTCGCGCTGGATGAAGCGGTCGAGGCGCCGGGCCTCCTCGGCCTCCTGGGCGGCGATCTTCTCGGCCCAGTCCTCGAAGCCGGCGAACCCCGCGTCGAGGCGTTTGACCAGGCGGTATTCCAGCCAGAAGCAGCGCCTGGTCACCCGCTCCAGGAAGGCGCGGTCGTGGCTGACGATCAGGGCCGCGGACTTGGAGGCGGCCAGTTCCTCCTCAAGGGTCTCGATGGCCAGGATGTCCAGGTGGTTGGTGGGTTCGTCCAGCAGGATGACGTCGGCGTCCTCGGCGAACGCCCGGGCCAGGGCCGCGCGGCGGATCTCGCCGCCGGAGAGCCCTTCAGTAATCTTGGCGGGGTCGAGCCCGAAGTCGGTCAGACGGGCTTCGGCCTGATAGTCCATCGCGCCGCCGGCGGTGGCGTAGTCCAGCAGGGTCGCGCCCACGATCTCCGGCTCCTGCGGCACGAAGGCGATGGTCGTCCCGGTGGCGAGGTTGCGCTCGCCGCCGTCCGGCTCGATCTGGCCGGCCAGGATGCGCAAGAGCGTGGACTTGCCCGCTCCGTTGCGCCCGACCAGGCAGGCGCGCACGCGGGCGTCCAGCGCCAGGTCGACGCCGTCGAACAACATCAGCGGACCGTCCGCCAGGCGGACGTCCTTCAGGGCGAGGATGGGAGCGCGCATCGGGGGCGGGACATATAGCCCCGGGCGAAGAGCGCAAGGTGCGAAGCGGCTTCCGAGGCTCTAGCGGTCCAGGTTGCGGTCGAGCAGGCGGTCGATGTCGTCGTGACCGCCGTCATTGTCCCGGTGGCTGTTCACCGGGCTGCGGAACTCGGCCACCACCAGCGGGCCGGTCACCGGGCCCTTGGCGATGTAGCCGACGGCCCGGTAGCCCGAGGCGTAGCGATGATTGCCCGCCAACACATAGACCAGCGAGGCGTTACTGCGTCCGACCTTGTCAGCGACCACTTCGGCGCCGCGCAGGCCCGCGTGCACCGAGGCGTGTTCGTGCCCACGGTCTCCGTCGAAGTCGGAGTCGTGATCGTGGCCGACGATATGGAAGATGCCGAACAGCCGCACGTCGGCCCGGTCCCCGTCCTTGTGGACGTGGACGAACGGCACGTTGACGTCGGCGCTGTCGCCGGACTCGGCGCTGTAGTTGACCGGCATCGCCTTGCGGTAGACCGGCACGAGGGCGTGCAGCTGGGCCCGGGTCGGCGCCAGCGCGGCCGAGGGCGTCTGGCCGTTCAGGGGCGCCAGCCGCAAACGAACGATCTCCCCGCGCGGGCCGGAATAGTCGCACCACTGGCCGTCGGGCGATTGCCCGGTCCGGGTCAGGTCGCCTGCGTCGGCGGGACAATCCAGCTTCGCCGGCGCGCGCAGCGGCGGGCCGTCGGGCCGCACGCCGGCGTGGGCCAGGCTCACGGCGGACGCCGCCGCCACGGCAACGGTGACCAGGGACAGAGCTTTGCGCATGGCTTGGCGTCTTCCATCAGATTTCATTGTCCGAGCGTCGGGCCTGGCCGGGGCGAAGTCCAATGAACTCGCGGTAAGGCGCGCCGGCCCGCTCGACGTAGACGCTGCACGCGCCTAGACCGTCGCCGCATGACCGGCGAACCCTTCTGGCGGCGCAAGACGCTGGCGCAAATGACCGTCCCAGAGTGGGAGAGCCTCTGCGACGGCTGCGGGCTCTGCTGCCTGGTGCGCTACGAGGAGGAGGACACCGGCGACATCATCCCCACCCGCGTCCACTGCCAGCTGTTCGACGCCCAGGCCTGTGCCTGCACCGACTATGCGAACCGCCAGAAGACGGTGCCCGACTGCGTGAAGCTGACGCCGCACAACATCGAGAAGCTGGCCTGGATGCCGATGAGCTGCGCCTACCGCCGTATCCACGAGGGCCGCGGCCTGGCGGAGTGGCATCCGCTGATCAGCGGCGATCCGGAGAGCGTGCACCGGGCCGGGGTCTCGGTGCGCGGCCAGACGATCAGCGAGACGGTGCTGGCCGAGCCCGAGGACGCGCTGGATTTCGCCGCGCCCGACCTGATCCCGGAGCGGGGGCGGGCGTAGCGCTGTGATATTTCTGCAACATTAGCCCTTGCGTGCGGAACCGAACCGACCAATCTAGAGCTGAACCGACAATCACTGTTTCGAAGGGCTGAGGTACTTGGCGAGCGACCCCTATCAGGTCCTGGGCGTCCAACGCACGGCGAGCGCGGATGAGATCCGCAAGGCGTTCCGCAAGCTCGCCAAGGCCAACCACCCCGACACCAATCCGAACAACAAGGCCGCCGAGGAGCGGTTCAAGCAGGTCTCCGGCGCCTTCGACATCATCGGCGACGTGGAGAAGCGCAAGAAGTTCGACGCTGGCGCGCTCGACGCCGACGGGCGGGAGACCTTTGGCGGCGGCTTCGGCGGCGGGCAGGGCGGCCCCTGGGGCCCGCCGCCCGGAGGAGGCTTCGGCGCCGGCGCGGGGCGCGGACAGAGCTTCGAGGGCGTCGACCTCAACGACATCCTGGGCGAGATGTTCGGCGGCCGCGGACGCGGCGGCGGGGCCGGTGGCGGGTTCGGCGGCTTCTCGCAGCGCGGGGCCGATGTGCGCGCGCGCATGGATATCGACCTGGAGGACGCCATCCGCGGCGCCAAGCGCCGGATCGCCTTCTCCGACGGCCGCACCATCGACGTGACCATCCCCAAGGGCGCGCAGGAAGGCCAGACGCTCAGGCTCAAGGGCCAGGGCTCGCCCGGCCGCTCGGGGCCCGGCGACGCCTTCATCGAGCTGAATATCGCGCCGCACCCGATCTTCCGCCGCGAGGGGACGGTGCTGGTGATGGACGTGCCGGTGACCGCCTATGACGCGGTGCTGGGCGGCCGAGCCGAGGCGCCGACCCCGGACGGGCCGGTGACGCTGACCATCCCCAAGGGCGCCAACACCGGCACGCGGCTTCGGCTCAAGGGCCGGGGCCTGAGCGACGCCAAGGGTGTGCGCGGCGACCTCTTCGCGCGCCTGGTGGTGACCCTGCCGGACAAGCCAGACGCCGCCTTGGAGGCTTTCGCCGAAGCCTGGAAGCGCGAGCGGCCCTATTCGCCCAAACGCCAGCGCTAGCGCGACGCGTGACAGGCGTTTCCCGCCGCCGCATAAGCTTCACGTTCAGGCCCGGTTCAGTCCCGGGCGCCTAGAGCCAGAGCCATGAAACGCCTAATGCTCATCGCCGCCCTGCTGCTGGGCGCCGCGCCCGTGACCACGGCGACGGCGGGGCAGGGCACCGCGCGCGAGGCGTCCGGGCCCCAGGTCCCGCTCTCAAGCGTTCTGAAGAAGATCGCCCAGCAGTATCCGGGCAAGCAACTCAACACGACCATGGGGCAGTCGGGCGGCCGCGCCGTCTACCTCGTGCAATGGCAGCTCACCAACGGCCGGATCGTCGTCTTCACCGTCGACGCCCAGACCGGCCAGGTCGTGGGACAATAGGGCGGCGTCCGCGCCGCCCGCAGTAAGGAGGACGCGATCATGCGCATCCTGCTCGTCGAAGACGATCCGGACCTGTCCCGCCAGCTGAAGATGGCGCTGGCCGACGCCGGCTATGCCGTCGATCACGCGCCGGACGGCGAGGAAGCCCAGTTCCTGGGTGAGACGGAGCCCTACGACGCTGTCATCCTTGATCTTGGCCTGCCGAAGGTGGACGGGGTCTCTGTGCTGGAGCGGTGGCGGCGCGAGAACATGGCCACGCCCGTGCTGATCCTCACCGCCCGCGGCGCCTGGAGCGAGAAGGTGGCGGGCTTCGACGCCGGCGCCGACGACTATCTGACCAAACCCTTCCACACCGAGGAGTTGCTGGCCCGCCTGCGCGCCCTGCTGCGGCGCTCGGCGGGGCACGCGGCGCCGAACCTGGCCTGCGGGGGCCTCAGGCTTGATCCCAGGGCCGCCCGGGCCAGCGTCAACGGCGAGCCGCTCAGGCTCACCTCGCTGGAGTATCGCCTGCTGCACTACATGATGATGCACCAGGGCCGGGTGATCAGCCGCACCGAGCTGGTCGAGCACCTCTACGACCAGGATTTCGACCGGGATTCCAACACCATCGAGGTGTTCATCGGCCGGGTGCGCAAGAAGATCGGCTCCGACCGGATCGAGACGGTCCGGGGTCTCGGCTATCGCCTGACCTGCCCGGAGGAAGAGCTGGGCGGCGAGGCCCAAGCCTCGTGACCCGCGGCCTCGTGATCCGGTGACGGCGCGCCCGGCGGCCTCGCGCCCGCCTTCGCTGGCGCGGCGGCTGGTGCTGCTGGCGCTGGGCTGGAGCCTGGCGACCCTGATCGCGACGGCGGTGGGCCTGGGCCTGCTCTTCCAGCAGTCGGCGGTGCGCCGCCTCGACCAGACGCTCAGAGTCGTGATCGAAACCCTGGTCTCCGGCTCCACGGTGGATGGCGACCAGGTGTTCGCCCCGCTGTTCACAGACGAGCTGGCGCTCAGAGCCTATTCCGGCCGCTATTGGGAAATCGCCGAACCGACGACCGACGGAAAGCTGCGTGTCTGGGCGCAATCCTACTCGCTGTTCGGAAGCGTGATCGAGCTTCCAAAGGACGTGCTCGCGCGGCTCAACGCGCACCCGGGCAAGGCGATCAGCTACCCTGCGCGCGGACCTCAGAACGAGCCGCTGCGTGTCCGAGCCCAGGAGATTCGGCTGCCCAAGCACGAGGCGCCAGTGATCTTCCTGGCCGGCGAGGACCGCACTGCGGTCAACCGCGATCTGCAGAGTTTCCTGACCGCCAGCGCGCTGCTGTTCATCGCGCTCGGCGCGGGCCTGGTCATCGCGATCTTCGTGCAGGTGCGGGTGGGCCTTCGGCCGCTGTTCCGCCTGCAGAACGAGGTGGCGGCGGTGCGGCGCGGCAAACAGCAGCGGCTGGCCGAGACCTATCCCAGCGAACTGATGCCGCTGGCCCAGGAACTCAACGCGCTGGTGGAGCACAATCAGCAGGTGGTCGAGCGCCAGCGGACCCACGTGGGCAATCTGGCCCATGCGCTCAAGACCCCGATCTCGGTGATGATCACCGAGGCGGGCCAGCGGCCCGGCGCGCTGGCCGAGGTGGTCGAGCGGCAGGCGCAGGCGATGCAAGAGCAGGTCGACCATCACCTGCGTCGCGCCCGCGCCGCGGCCCGCACGCAAGGGCAGGGCGAACGCACTTCGGTGGCCGAGGTGCTGGACGAGCTGTCGCGGACGCTCGGCCGCATCTTCCGCGACAAGGGGGTCGCGATCGACTGGGACGCCCCCGAGGACCTCTATTTCCTCGGCGAGCGGCAGGACTTGCTGGAGATCGCCGGCAACGCCATCGAAAACGCCTGCAAGTGGGGCAAGGCCAAGGTCAGGGTGCGGGCCGAGGCCGCCGGACCCCAGCGCTTCATCCTGATGGTGGAGGACGACGGCCTGGGGTTGCCGACGGACCGGCGCGAAGAGGTTCTGCAGCGCGGGACCCGGCTGGACGAGACCGCGCCGGGCTCGGGGCTCGGCCTGTCGATCATCGACGAGCTGGCGCGGGCCTACGGCGGAGTCCTGACGCTGAGCGACTCCGGCCTGGGGGGATTGCGCCTTGAAGCCGACTTGCCGCGCGCAGAGGCTTGATTAGGCTCACCTTCGGACAACCTTAACTCGAGCTCCCTATGCTGAGGATTGCGGGCCTGAGCGCCCCGCGTGGAGCTGCGTCGATGGTCGCCCTTTCCGACCGCAAGATCGCGATTGTGAAGACGCTGGTCGAGTCGGCGCCCGACAAGATCGTCGGCGGCCTGCAGCGCGCGCTGGCCGAGACCGCCGGCGACACCGTGCTCGCCAGTGTCCGCCAGCTCGTCGAGGCCGAGGCGGCCGACCGGGTGCTGCGCAACGCGGTCTTCCAGCCCGTCACCCCGCTTTTCGTCGGCGACGGCTCCGACAAGCACAGCCTGGTCTTCCCGGCCCGCGTGCTCGCCATCATCTGGCGCGGCCTCAAGGCCACGGCGCCCGACGAGATGACCGCCGCCGCCAAGGCCGCGGCCGGCGTCGCCGCGGCGCTCGCCTCCGAGCAGCGGCCGCCCGATCCCAACAAGGCCTATGACGTGCTGACCCGAGCGGCGGCCGAGGCCCTGCGAACCAGCGACCGCCGCGATTTCCGCGCCGCGGCCGAGCTCTGCGAGCAGGCCCGCCCCGGCGGCGCCGGCGCGCTCACCGCCTGCCTGGACATCGCCCACGTCGTGCGCCGCACCCTGCCGCGCCTGACGGACTGGGTCGCCACGCCCGGCGAAGAGACCGGCGCCGCCGCGCGGCTCGCCTACAAGGACGCCGTGGCGATCACCGAGGACGCCGGCCCCCGGTTCTTCGAGATGCTCGCCGGGCAGCTCATGCCGCCCTGGATGGTGCTGCGGATCATTTCGGCGATCATGGACAAACCCACCGAACGCTACCTGGCCGATTCCGAGCTGGGCGGGTTTCCCGAGCGGGTGATGGGCGAGATCGACGAGTCGCTGAGGGCCATCAGCAAGCTGGACCTCGACGCCGGGCCGGAGGCCGGCCGCGCCGCCGGGCGGCTGGTCGAGCTGATCACCCAGCAGACCTTCGAGTTGGAGGTCTGTATCGAACTGACGCGCGACCACGGCTGGGGTCAGCGGATTGTCGGCCAGAAGAAGTCGCTGGCCAATGTGGTCGAGGGCCGTCTGAAGGACGCTGAGAAGCTGGTGGCGGCAGCCCTGCCGATGGACTCCTCGGGCTTCCGGCGTCCCCGCAAGAACGGACCCAAGCTCGACGAGGCGCCGGACCCCAAGCCGGGGGTCCGGGTGATGACCCTGCTGACGTTCGCCCACGAGATCAGGTTCTGCGCCAACTACGGCGGTTTCTCCGCCATGCACGCCAAGGTCATCGAGAAGCTGGGCGGCCAGGTCGACCACTATGTGGACGACGTGCTGGACCACGTGCGCACCGGCGATGTGGCCGACGTGACGATCGCCCACGCCTTCCTGAAGATCGCGGCCGACATCGCGGGCATGGTGCGCGACGACAAGGCCCGCGACCTGGTGCGCCGGCGGGCCGCGACGGCCTGCGTGCCGCCGGACAATTCCGTCAGCCTCGACGCCTGAAGCGCCGGCGGGCCTAGTGTCCCAATTCCGAAGTTCACATGCGCTTGCGGCAACGCCGGACGAGCTTCGGAAGCGATACGGACACTAGGCAAGTGTAAGTCTTCTAGTGTGCTTCTTTAGATTTGAAGTTCGCTCGGCGCTTGGCCTTGAATGCGGCGACCTTCAAATCCAGCACACTAGCGCGGCGGAACACCCCCTCGCGCTGGGGTGCGCTTTCAGCTAAACGCCGATCATGATCGCCTTCTGGGTCACGGCCGGTGTGCTTTCGGCCGCAGCCGCCATCCTCATTCTGCTCCGCGCCGCCCGGGCCGCCGCCCAGGGATCGCCCGTTGACACCACCTCGGTCTTCTATCGCCGCCAGCTGGCCGAGATCGGCGATCTCGCCGATCGCGGCCTCCTGGGCGCCGAAGAGCGCAAGAGCGCCGAGATCGAGGCCAGCCGCCGGCTGCTGGCGGCGGCCGACCAGGTCTCGCAGCCCTGGTCGAGCACGCCCAGCCGCACGCCGATCCTGGTGGTGGTGGTCGCCGCCCCGGCCCTCGCGCTCGCTCTCTACCTGACCCTCGGTGCGCCCGGGACGCCCGACCAGCCGTTCGCCGGACGCCTGGCGCAATGGAAGGCGTCGGATCCGCGCAGCCTCGACGCGCCGGAAATCGCCGCGGTGATCTCATCGAAGATCAAGGAACATCCGGACGATCCCGAGGGCTACCGGTTCCTGGCCATGGCCGAGGGCGCCTCGAACAATCCGGCCGCCGCGGTGCTGGCGCTGAAGCGCGCGGTGCGGATCGCGCCGCAGCGGGGCGACCTGTGGGAAATGCTCGGCGAGGCGCAGGTCTATCAGGCCGGCGACGTGACCGATGACGCCAGACAGTCCTTCACCGAGGCCCTCAAGCGCGACCCGGCCAATGCCGGGGCGCGGTTCCAGCTGGCGCGGGCGCGCATCAAGGCCGGCGACAGGCAGGGCGGTCTCGCCGAATGGCGCGCGATCCTGGCCGAGCTGCCGGCCGCCGACCCCCGCCGCGCGGACCTGACGGCGGCGATCGCCGAGATCGAGGGCCAGCCGGCGCAGCCGCCGCGACAGCCCGGCCTCTCCGCCGATCAGATGACCGCGGTGCGCGGCATGGTGGCGAACCTCGCCCAGCGGCTGGCGACGAGCCCCGACGATCCGGCCGGCTGGGTGCAGCTGGTCAAGGCCTATGCGGTGCTGGGCGACAGCGCCAAGCGCGACGCCGCCCTGAAGACCGCGCGGGCCCGCTACGCGGCCAAACCCGAGGTGCTGGACGCGCTCGCCGAGGCTGCGTCCACGGAGCAGATGAAATGAGCTGGCTGCCCAAATCTCCCAAGGCGCGCCGGCGCCTGACCCTCGTGGCGGCGATCGCGCCTGTCCTGGCGCTCGCCGTCGGCCTGACGCTGTGGGGTCTTCGGAGCTCGATCTCGTTCTTCTACACGCCCAGCCAGGCGGCCGCGGCGCATCCGGCAGCCGGCCAGTCGGTGCAGCTCGGCGGCATGGTCCAGATGGGCAGCGTCGCCAAGCACCCCGACGGGCGCGTGGACTTCGTGGTCGCCGACCGCACCGCCAAGGACAAGGTGAGCTTCCAGGGCGACCTGCCGGACCTGTTCCGCGAGGGCCAGGGCGTGGTGGCCGTGGGCGCCTTCCGCGAGGACGGCGTCTTCGAGGCCAAGCAGGTCCTGGCCAAGCACGACGAGAAGTACATGCCGCCGGATCTCGCCAAGGCGTTGAAGGCGCAGGGTGAATGGCGCGGCGACGGCTCGACGCCGGACTACGCCAAGGCGAAGCCCGCCACATGATGATCGCCGAAATCGGCTCCTTCGCCCTGGTCCTGGGCCTGGCCTTCGCCATCGCCCAGGCCGGCCTGTCGGCGGCGGCGCGCATCAGGCGCTCAACCGTGCTCGCCGCGGCCGGCGAGGGTGCGGCGCTGGCGTCCTTCGCGGGCGTGGCGATCGCGTTCGCCTGCCTGATCTATGCCTTCGTCACCTCCGATTTCTCGGTGGCCAACGTCGCGGCCAACTCGCACACCGAAAAGCCGATGCTCTACAAGGTGGCCGGGGCCTGGGGCAGCCACGAGGGCTCGATCCTGCTCTGGTGCTTCATCCTGACCGGCTATGGNNGCGGCCGCCGCCACGCTGGGCCGCGGCCTGCCGCAGGGGCTGAAGGCCTCGATGGTGGCGGTGCAGGGGACGCTGGGGAGCGTGTTCCTGGCCTACACGGTCTTCGCCTCCAATCCGCTGCTGCGCATCCTCAAGCCGCCGGTGGAGGGCAATTCGCTCAATCCGCTGCTGCAGGCCCCGGCGCTCGCGATCCACCCGCCGTTCCTCTACTCGGGCTATGTGGGCATGTCGGTGGTGTTCTCCCTGGCGGTGGCGGCGTTGATCGAAGGCCGCGTGGACGCGGCCTGGGCCCGCTGGGTGCGGCCCTGGGCGCTCGCCGCCTGGAGCTTCCTTTCCGTCGGCATCACACTGGGCGCCTTCTGGGCCTACTACGAACTCGGCTGGGGCGGCTGGTGGTTCTGGGACCCGGTGGAGAACGCCTCCTTCATGCCCTGGCTGATGGCCACAGCCCTGCTGCACTCGGCGATCGTCACCGAGAAGCGCGGGGCGCTGGCGGGCTGGAGCCTGTTCCTGGCGCTGGGCGCCTTCACCTTCTCGATGCTGGGGGCCTTCCTCGTGCGCTCGGGGGTCCTGACCAGCGTCCACGCCTTCGCGGTCGATCCCAAGCGCGGCGTGCTGCTGCTGATCATCCTGGGCGTCACTTCGGGCTCGGCCTTCACGCTGTTCGCCTGGCGCGCGCCGAAGCTGGCGCCGGGCGGGGTCTTCGCGCCCGTCAGCCGCGAGAGCGCGCTGGTGCTCAACAACATCCTCCTGGCCGCGGCCACGGCGACGGTGCTGCTGGGCACCCTCTTCCCGCTGATCCGCGAGGCGGTGACCGGCGAGGCAATCTCGGTGGGGCCGCCCTATTTCAACCTGACCTTCGCGCCGCTGATGGCGACGCTGGCGATCATCCTGCCGGCCGGGCCGCTGCTGGCCTGGAAGCGCGGCGACCTGAGCGGCGTCGGCCAGCGCCTGTGGGTGGCCGCGCTGCTGGCGCTGGGCGCGGGTCTGGCCACCTACGCCCTGGTCAGCCCGAGGAAGGCGCTGGGGGCGGCCGGCGTGGCCATCGGCGCCTGGCTGGTGGCCGGCGCGGTCGTGGAGCTGATCGAGCGCACGCGGGCGTTCCGCGTTCCGGCGGCCGACAGCTGGCGCCGGCTCACCGGCCTGCCGCGCGGGGCCTGGGGCATGACGCTGGCGCACCTGGGGCTGGGCGTCTTCGTGCTGGGCGCCTGTTTCGAGCTGGGCTGGAAGGCCGAGGCCGCCGAGGCCCTTCCGATCGGCGGTGCGGTGGACGTGGCTGGCTATCACCTGGTGCTGGAGAGCGTCGGCCCCGTCGACGGGCCCAACTTCGACGCCGAGCGGGCAATCCTGCGCGTCACCCGGGACGGCAAGCCGGTTTGTGTCGGCGAGCCCAACCGTCGCTTCTATCCAGCTGGGAACCAGACGGTCTCCGGGATCGCGCTGTGCTACCGCGGGGCGTCGCACCTCTACATGGTGCTGGG
>PLEH01000239.1 GCA_003136395.1 Phenylobacterium sp. | reverse complement strand
GGGGTCTCCGGTGGCCGCAAAGGGAACGGGCAGTTGGGCGGCGACGCCTTTGAGACCGTCCTCGGCGTGGCAGGTGTCGGCGCAGACCGTGAGGGGCGCCCCCCTGGCGGGCGGCGTCGCGCCGCCAGCAGCGGCCGGCCGCCCAGTTCGCGGGCGACGGGAGCGAATTCCAGATCGATCCAGAGGCCCTCGAGCTGGTCATAGGCCTTGGCGTGCGCCGGCGACGACTGCAGCCAGCGCTCGAACGCCAGCCAGTCGTCACCGGTCGCGGCCTCCCCCTGGAGGCGCGCGAACCAGCCGGCAGCCTTCTCGGCCGCATGACCGTCGTCGAACACGTCGTCGGTCCTGCTCATCAACCCCTGGCCCACAGGACGGCGCACCGCCTGCTTTCGATGAGATGACGCCACCGGCCGCACCGCTCCTCCAAATAACGTGTTTGGCGGATCACGGGAGCCTCGCCAAGAGGTGCTTCAAGGCGGCCATCATATGTTTTTCGACTGCGCTCCTTGAGATGCCGATCGCTGCGGCCACCTCGGGATGGCTGAGACCTTCGAACTTGTGCATCCGGAACACCCGCTGGGTCTGCGGGCTGAGGTCCTTGAGGGCTTCGGTGAGCAGCGCCAGACGCTGGCGCGCGGCGACCGCGGCCTCGGCGCTGGGCTCGGGGGAAATTTCCTGGAGGCCGATGCGCGTCGTCTGGCTGTCGAGCCACGCCCCGTCGCGATTGGCGGTGCGCCGCTCGCCGCGCAGCCGGTCGAGCATCAGGTTGGAGCCGAGGCGGTAGAGGTAGGCCATGGGATTTTGGATGTCCGGCGGCTTTTCGAGCCCGGAGAGGCGGACATAGATGTCCTGCACCAAATCCTCGGCGGCGGCGGGCGAACGCAAGCGCATGGTGAAGAACCGGAGCAGATCCGCGCGGCGCTCCATGTAGAGCCCGATCAGCGACAATCTGCTATCGTCCGCCAAATTCAAGCCATCCTCCGTCGGCCCCCCATGCCACGTATTGGGCCGCGTCCGGCGCCCCCCTTACACGGCGGAGCCCGGCGGACACCATGGGGTGGCTCGCCGGCGGCGCCAATGAGGCTCATGGCGGCGCCGATGCAGCCAATTTGACCGCGATCAGACGGTTCCCAGCCCTGGGCGGCGCGGGTATGAGGGCGGATGCGCGCACCGTCCGGGAGTCCATTGCGTCACCAAACCGCCCAGCGCGCCCGCAAGCCAGCTGCTCCGACGGCCAAGGGGGCCGCGGCGACGCTCCAGCTTGGCGTCATCATCCCGACCTTCAAGGAAGCGCCCAACGTCGGCCCCTTGCTGGCCAAGCTGGAGGCGGCGCTGAAAGGCGTGGTCTGGCAGGCGATCTTCGTCGACGACGACAGCCCGGACGGCACCGCGGCGGCCGTGAAGGCCATCGCGGCCACCGATTCGCGGGTCATCTGCCTGCACCGCATCGGCCGCCGCGGCCTGGCCGGCGCGGTGATCGAGGGCGCCATGGCCAGCGCCGCGCCGTTCGTGGCGGTGATCGACGGTGACCTGCAGCATGACGAGACCCTGCTGCCCCAGATGCTCAAGGCGCTGCAGGACGACCGGGCGGACTTGGTGGTGGGCAGCCGTTACCTGGCGGTCGGCGGTTCGGACGCCTCGGCGCTCGGGCAGGGGCGCGAGGCCGGCAGCCGGCTCGCAAACTGGCTGGGACGGCTGGTGCTGCACGCCGAGATGACCGATCCGATGAGCGGCTTTTTCATGGTCCGCCGGGAGCTCATTGAAACCCCCGCTTCAAAGCTTTCCACGTCTGGCTTCAAGGTGCTGTTCGACCTGATGGCCTCGCAGGAGACCCCGCCCAGGGTCCTTGAGCTGCCCTATGAGTTCCGCTCGCGCGTGGCCGGTGAGAGCAAGCTCGATAAGGGCGTGGTGCTGCAATATCTGGGCCTGCTGATCTCGAAGTTCAGCCGCGACTTCATCTCGCCGCGATTCCTGATGTTCGCGATCGTCGGGGCGAGCGGGGTGGTGGTCCACCTGCTGATCCTGAGAGGATTGCTGCCCTTCGGCTTCGCGCCCGCCCAGCTGGCCGCCGCCCTGGGCGCGATGACCTCCAACTACCTGATCAACAATGCGGTCACCTACCGCGACCGGCGCAAGCGCGGGCTTGGCCTGCTGGTCGGCTACTTCAAGTTCGTCCTGCTGTGCAGCGTGCCACTGGCGGCCAATGTGGCGGTCGCCACCATGGTCTATGAGCGGGGCCCGGCCTGGTGGGTGGCCGGCGTCGCCGGGGCCGTGGTCGCGGCCGTCTGGAACTACATCACCACCTCAAGGGCGGTGTGGTGAATGGGCGCGGCGCGCAGCCCCAACCGTGATCTGCTGCTCCTGGCGCTCGGCCTCACGGGTCTGCGCCTCCTCGCCGCCGGAACCATCCCCCTGACCGAGGACGAGGCCTACTACCGCCTCTGGGCGCAGCACCTGCAGCTGGGCTACCTCGACCACCCGCCGATGATCGCCTGGTGGATCCGCGCCGGCGAACGGGTCTTCGGCGACACGCCGCTCGGGGTTCGCCTGATCCCGGCGCTGGCCAGCGGGCTGACCACCTGGCTGATCGGCGACCTGGCGGGCCGGCTGGGCGCGGAGCCGCGGACTGCGTTTCGCGCGGCGCTTTGGTACAACGCCACCCTGACCGTCTGCCTGGGCGGCATGCTGGCGATCCCCGATGCGCCCGCGAGCTTCTTCTGGACGGTCACGCTGTGGGCGCTGGCCCGCCTCAGGGAGGACCGACCGGCCCGGTGGCTGGCGGCGGGGTTGGCGGCGGGGCTGGCGGTGCTCTCGAAGTACTCGGGCCTGTTCCTGGCGCCCGGCGTGCTGCTCTGGCTCCTGCTGGCCCCGAACGGGCGTGCGGAGCTGCGGCGGCCCTGGCCGTGGGCGGCCGCCACGCTCGCCGTCCTGGTCTTCACGGTCAATGTGGTCTGGAACGCCCAGCACCACTGGATCACCTTCGCCAAGCAATTTGGCCGTGTGGCGCCGCACGGCCTGTCGCTGGCCCACGTTGGCGACCTCGTCGGGACACAGATCCTGCTCTTCACGCCGCCGCTGGCCGTCTACGCCGCGCTCGGCGTGCGCCAGGCGTGGCGCGAGCGGGCTGAGGCCGGCGCCATCCGCTTGATGCTGCCGGTGGCGACCTCCGCGCCCTTCGCGGCCTATCTCCTGGTCCACAGCCTGCATGACCGCGTCCAGGGCCACTGGCCGGTTCCGCTGTTCGGAGCCTTCGCCATCTGCGCAGCCGCGGCGGGCGAGCGGCTCGGCGGCTCGGCGGCTCTGAGGACCCTGCGCAGGCTGGCGCCGGTCATGGGGTTCGCGGTCGGCGCGGCGGCCTTCATCCTGATGGCGCTGCCCTCGCCCAACGCCCTCATGGGCCGCGACCCGACACTGCCGCTGCGCGGCTGGCCGCAGTTCGCCCGCGACATCGAGGCGCTGCGGGTGAAGACCGGGGCGGCTTGGGTGGGGACCGAGAGCTACGGCGTCTACGCCCAGCTCAACAAAGCCCAGCGCATCACCTCACCCCTGCTTGAGGTGGTCGAACGCGACCGCTATTGGACGAGCGACCCCAGGCCGGATTTCACGCGGCCAGGCCTGGTGGTCGATCTCTCCCGGCGGATGAGGACCGGCGACGTGCTCCGCTGTTTCACCGGGGTCGCGGTGGCCGGCGAGCTGACCCGGGCGGGCGGGCTCAGCCACAACACCCGCTACACCGCCTTCCTGGTCTCGGGACCGCGGCGTGACGTGTGGATCATCGGCTGCCCGGACGAGATCGCCCCCGGCGTCTGGCGCTAGAAGCTCCGGGCCAGGCTCATGCCGACCGTCCGGGGCCGGAGCGGCGTCGCCTGGGTGAACCGCGCGCGGCTGAAGGGGTTGCCGAAGGCGAAGGTGTTTCCCCGCTCGTCCCCGACGTTGTCCACATAGGCGCTGGCCCGCCAGGCTGCGCGGCTGAGCGCGCCGGCGATACGGGCGGAGGCGTAGCCGCCCATGGCGTTGCTGGCGCCGCCGTCGAAGGTCAGGAATGACCGGCCGACATAGGACAGCTGGGCCGAGGTCTCCGCGTCAAACGGGCCCAACCGCCAGCGGTAGCGCACATCGGCGCCACCCATGGCGCGGGGCACCCCAGGCAGGCCGATATCGCGCCGCGCGGGGAAGACGTCGGCGGCGCGGGTGATCTGCGGATCTCCCACCAGGAAATTCGCGCGGACCTGCAGACGGTCGTCCGGCCGCCAGGTGGCCTCAGCCTCGATGCCGGTGTTCGAGCCGTCGCCGATGTTCACGGTCGTCGGCAGGCCGGAGGCCAGCCGCTGGTCGGTCTGCAGGCCCCGCCAGTCGGCGTGAAACAGGGCGGTGCGCAGCGTCAAGGTTCGGTCGAAGATGGGCAGGCCCGCGCCCAGTTCGTAGCTCCACAGGTGATCGGGCCGGAATTGCTCGGCGATCCGCTCGACGACGCCGCCACCGGCCGCGGCCGGGATGTTGAAACCGCCGGCGCGGTAGCCCTCCTGAACCTGGGCGTAGATCACCACGTCGGGGGTGGGCGCAAAGCTCAGCCGCGCCTTCGGCGCCACGCCGCTGTCCGTGAGCCGCCGGTGAACGGGACCGAGCGGCGCTGCCGACAGGTCGAAGTCGGCGGCGCGGGTGGCCACCCGGGTTGCGAACGACCGCGCCCCGACGGTCGCCGTCAGGCGCGGCGTCAGATCGTAGGCGAACTCGCCATAGATCGCGGTCTCGGTGAGCACGTCGCGGCGGCGATAGATCGAACGCGCGACCTCGGGCGGCATCACGCCCACAAGGGAGGCTGCGTCCATTTCATCGGTATAGGAGATGAAGGCGCCGGCCAGCCAGCGCAGGGGTCCTGGCGCATTGGAGGACAGCAACCCCTCGGTCGCCCAAAGCTTGATGTGCTTGTCCTCGTCGAAGGCCCCGGCGATCCGCGACCCCCCCGCCGCCTGGAACGCCCCGGTGGCGTCGTAGCGCGTGTCGAGCACGTGGTCGATGAACGCCGTCGAGACCTTCAGGTCCGCCGCATCGCCCGCGTGCAGGGCCGTGGCGCCGACTTCGGAAAAGTCGTTGTCATGCGGCTCACGGACGCTGGCATTGCGGGTCAGGGGACCCCCGAGCCCTTGGGTGTACTGGCTGTCGGCCGTGGCGATCGCCTGGTGAGCCATCCCGACTTCCACAGTCCAACCCTGCGGCAGCTCCGCCAGGCCGGCGATCCGGCCGCCCGCGCGACGGCTGTAGTTGACGTCTTCGAGGCGCAGCACGGGATTGTCGATGTAGCCGCCGCGCTCGTCGGAATAGGCCACCGCCCGGATCGCCGCACGGTCGCCCGCCAGCGGCAGGTTCACCATCGCCTCGAGGCCCGAGGACGGCGAGCCGCGCTGGGTCATCATGCCCTCGACCGAAACCGCGCCGGAGACGGTGGAGACGTCGGGCCGCGCGGTCACGATCCGCACGATCCCGCCGATCGAGCCGGAACCGTAGAGCGTCCCCTGCGGACCCCGCAGCACCTCCACGCGGTCGATGTCGGCCAGTCGAAGGTCCGGATCGGGGGCGTTGTAGGTGATCGGAACGTCGTCGAGGTAGAGGCCCACGGTCGACTGGGTCTTGCCGGTGAACGAGCCATCGGACAGGCCGCGGACGAAGATCTTGTTGCGGCCGGAGCCCAGGTTGGTGAGCGCCACGCCAACCACCTGGGAGGCGACGTCTTCGAAGGTCTTGCCGCCGAGGGAGGTCGCATCGCGGGCCGAGAGCACGCTGACGGCCGAGGCGCTGCGGGTGAGAAGCTCCGGCCGCTTTTCCGCCGTCACCACCAGCTCGTCGAGCCGGCGCGGCGGGACGGCGTCAGGCTCGACGCGGCGGGTGCGAAGGTCCGACGCGGCGGGCAGCGGCCGGCCGACGACGCGGAAACTCCTGGCGTCGACCAGCTCGAACCCGCAGCCGGGCGGCAGCAGGGCCGCAAGCGCCGCGGCCGGGCTCATGGCGCCCGACACCGCCCGCGAGCGGCCGTCGCAACCGCGCGACGGAAGTCCGCCCACCGAGACGCCGCCCTGCACCGCGAATCGAATCAGCGCCGCGGCGAGCGGCTCGGACGGGAGGTGAAAGACTGGCGTTTGCGCCGCATTGGCGGTATCCGGCGCCATGCCCGATCCCAGGGCGACAAACACGGCCAGCGCGGCTGCGGCCAAGGGGCGCCTTGCGCCCCTGGCGCTGAGGTGATCGTCTGTCCGCGGCGTCATCCAGGCGAGAGCTCCAGGGGAGCGAGGCGACCAGATCAATGCGTAGAAGTCCACTGGCCTTGCTCGATCCCTTAGGCGGCGCTTCGTCGCTGGACGCGGCGGACCGCGACCGCGAGGCTTGCCGCGTCAGCTTCGCGCAAAGCCTTCGCGCCGCGACCGCCGAGGATGTTCCCTACCAGCACTGGCTGCTGCGCGACGTCCTGCCTGACCCTGTGGCCAAGGCGATGGACGCCTTGCCGTTCACCGCCCCCCCGCTGGACGGCGTATCCGGCTCCCGCGAAATCCACAACAACACTCGCCGCTATGTCGATCAGGCGGCGATCGCGGAATATTCCGCCTGCCGGAGCCTGGCCGACGCCTTCCAGGACCCGGCCACCGTGGCGGTGATCGAGGATATCACCGGGGCACGGTTGGACGGCTGCTGCCTGCGGATCGAATACGCTCAGGACACGGAGGGCTTCTGGCTGCAGCCCCACACCGATCTTGGGGTCAAGAAGTTCACCCTGCTCTACTACCTCGGTCCCGCCGGCCAGCCGGACCTGGGCACCGATGTCTACGCCGACGCCAAGACCTGGTCGCACCGCGCGCCGTTCGAGCCGGGCGGGGCTCTGGCCTTCGTGCCGTCCGACCGCACCTGGCACGGTTTCGAGCCGAGGCCGATCCCGGTGGTGCGCAAGTCGCTGATCCTCAACTATGTGACCGAAGCCTGGATGGCCCGCGAGCAGCTGGCCTATCCGGACAGCCCTGTCACCGGCCGAAGCTAGGACCGGCAAGTTAGGCCGCCGCCGGCAGGGTGACGATCGCCGTCGTGCGTCCGGGCTTGGACATCAGCTCCACGTCGCCGCCGTGGGCGCGGGCCGTGGAGCGGGCGATCGGCAGGCCGAGGCCCACCCCACCATTGTCGAGGTTACGCGAGGCGTCCGTGCGGTAGAACGGCTGGAACACGCGGCCCAGTTCGTCGGCCGACAGCCCGCAGCCCTCGTCGACGATCTCCACCACCGCCGCGCGGTCCTCGAGCCGCACATTGATCCGCGCCCCGCCGCCGTATTTGACCGCGTTGTCCACCAGGTTGGAGAACAGGCGCTGCAGCGCCACCGGATCGCCATCCACGGTCACCGGCTGGCCGTCGACGATTTCCACCTGGCCGCCGACCATGGCCGCGTCGTCGGCGACGCATTCGATCAGCGAGAGCAAGTCCAGCCTTTCCCGCCGCCGCGGGGCGCCCTCGTCGCGGATGAAGGCCAGCACCCCGCCGATCATCTGCTCCATCTGCTCGACGTCGGACAGCACCGCGGCCTTCACCGCGGGCGGTGCGGCCTCCAGCTTGAAGCGGATGCGCGCGAGCGGCGTGCGCAGGTCGTGGGAGATGGCGCCCACCATCGCCGTGCGGTCGTTGATGTAGCGCTTGAGCCTGGCCTGCATCTCGTTGAAGGCGTGCGCCGCGGCTCCCACCTCGGCCGGCCCCTTGAGCGTCATCTGCGGCGCGTGCGGATCGCGTCCGAGGGTCTCGGCGGCCTCGGCGAACCGCCGCAGCGGCGCGGAAATCCGCCGCGAGAAGAGATAGCCGGCCGAGGCCACCAGCAGGAAGCCGCCCAGGAGCCAGGCCGACGCCTGCATCTGCCAGGCCGAAGGGAAGGGCTCCGGCGTCGAGCGGACCACGGTCCAGGTCCCGTTGTCCTGCTGCACGGCCGCGGCGAAATCCCCGAAGATCGGCAGCTCCGGGCCGCCGCCGAAGCGTCGGCGGCCGCCCTGCGCCCAGCCAGGCCGGCCATCCGCCGGATTGGCCGGCTCGGTGTTCGGCGGCTGCGGTCCGGCGTCCGCGGACGAGGGGCCTGTCGGCCCGGGGTCCATCTCGAACGGCGAGGCGCCCATGGGACCGCCGCGGTCCGGGCCGCGCGGCGGGCGCCCACCGAGGACCGCGCGGCGCAGGCGCCAGATCGGCGAGACGTTCTGTTCTTCCAGCCGCACCCGGGCCTCCGGCTCGCCCAGCGCCCGGGCAAGCGCGGCGAGGGTGCGTTGATGCTCGCGGTGCGGCGCGACCAGTTCGGCGGGGATCGCCTTGACGGTGGTGCGGACCAGGGGCCGGCCGAAGCGCGTCGTCAGCCCGCCGCCCCGCATCGCCGCGGCCACCTCCGCCACGCGGTAGGCCGGCGAAGGTGGCCGCGGGATGAGCAGGATGATGCCGAAGCTGATCGCCTGGGCGACCAGCAGGCTCGCCAGGAGCAGGGTCACCAGCTGCACGCTGATCGGCGCCCGGGGCCACCAGCGCCGGCCCGCGACGCGCGAGGGCCCGGGGTCGGTCACGCCCGCGTCACCTTGGCGTCGAACAGATAGCCGGCGCCGCGATAGGTCTTGATGATCTCGCCCTCGACGCAGGCGTGCAGCTTGCGCCGCAGCCGGCTGATCTGGACGTCGACGGCCCGGTCGAAGACTTCAGCCTGCGAGCCGCGGGCCTGTTCCAGGAGTTGATCGCGCGACAGGATCCGCTGCGGGTTCTCCAGGAAGACGCTGAGCAGCGAGAATTCCCCGCCGGTGAGCAGGATGGTGGTGCCGTTGGGCGCCCGCAGCTGCCGGCGCAGGGTGTCCACCACGAAGCCCTGGAAGTGGTAGGTCTTGCCCCGGCGCGGGGCCCCGCCCCTGACCTCGTCCAGCCGGCGGAACACGGCGCGGACCCGGGCCAGCAGCTCGCGCGGGCTGCAGGGCTTGGGCAGGTAGTCGTCGGCGCCCAGCTCCAGGCCCAGCACCCGGTCGACCTCGTCGCCCATGGCGCTGACCATGACGATGGCCGGGCCGCCGGTCTCCGAAAGCCGGCGGCAGATCGACAGGCCATCCTCGCCCGGCAGCATGACGTCGAGCACGATCAGGTCGATGGGGGCGGCGGCCAGCGCGGCCTCCATGGTCGCTGCGTCGCTGGCCGCGTGCAGCTGGTAGCCGTGTTCCTGAAGGTACCCCACGACCTGCTCGCGCAGCTCGGAGTCGTCGTCGACGACCAGGATATGGCGGGCGGGGAGGACGCTGGCTTGGCTGTTCATGGCCTCTCCTTCCCCACTATTGTGGCGCAGGGACAACGGTCCCGCCACAATCCTCTGGCCCCTGCGGCCGAAACGAAGGCGGCCGAAGCCTTCTGGCCCCGGCCGCGCCCGATCAGGCCGTCACGCTCTGCCCCGACTGGCTTTGGGTCGACGGGTCCGCCGACGCGCTTTGCCCGCCGCCGCGATGGTGCGCAGCCCGGAACGCGTCGATGCCGGCGCTCAGCTCCGTGGCGCTGAGCTGGCCGTCGCCATTGGTGTCGAGCTTGCCGATGGCCGAGGTCAGGACATCGGTGGCCCCCGACGCGGTAGACGCGCCAAGAGCGGTCTCGATCTCCGAGACGCTCAGCGACCCATCGCCGTTGGTGTCGGCGGCGCCGATCACCTTGGCCGCGAGATCGCTACTGGCGGGCGGCGCATGGTGCGCGTGATGCGCATGGTGGCCGTGGTGAGGTCCCTCCGCCCCTTGCGCGCCCTTCTGGGCGTCAAGCGCGGTGGTGAGTTCGCTGGCGCTGATCTGACCGTCGCCATTGGTGTCGAGCGAGGCGAACGCCTTGCCGAGCGCGTCCGCGCCCGAGGTGGTGTCCGCGCCCATGGCCTTTTCGACTTCGCCGAGGCTCAGGGTTCCATCGCCGTTGCTGTCAGCCACGCCGATGATCTTCGCGGCGACGTCCGAGCTGGACGGCGGCGCTTCCTGCGCCGACAGCAGCGAAGCCAGGGTGGCCGACACAAATTGAACCGCGTTCGGGCTGCTGGTCGGCGGGGGAGCGGTCGTCGTGGTGGTGGTAGTCGTTGTTGTCGTGGCGGACGCGGCGCCCGGCAGGTCTTGCCCAGCCGGGGCCGCCTGTTGCTGCAAGAGCATGCTCAGCAGGCGCTGTGCCTCACCGCCTCCGTAAGCTGTTGGAGTTGAAGGTATTTGCATCTAAGCCTCGCATGAGGTTTCAGGGGTGCGCGGCGGTTTGCGTCCCAGGGGGCCCGCCGCACGACGAAGGCCTTGCAAATTCCGAGGGAAGTCAGGATTTGGCCGACTGTTTCGGCCTGCGATACAAGAGTGAAACGATCAGGACGCTCCGAACCGTGCCGCAAATGATATCGATCGCGCGAAGCCATTCGCTGGACACAATCATGCTCAATCGATCGGTCCGTCGTGAGGGAAGTAAGTAGATGACTGGGTATTATTCGCCGGCCGCCGCCCGGAAAGCCGCCCAGAGCGTCTCTGCGAACTCGCCGCGCCGACGCGGACTGGCGCTGGCCCTGCGGTTCGGCCCCTCGATGGTCAGCCTCTCGGCGCTGATCTGGGCCGCCCCGGCCCTGGCCCAGACCGCCTCGACCACGGTGTCGGCCAACACCACCACGCCCCTGGCGACGTCGACGGCCGGCAACATCATCATCAACGCCGGCGTCTCGGTGAAACCCGCCTCCGGCGCGGCGGTGACCATCGATAGCGATAACACGGTCGTCAACAGCGGCCTCATCCAGTACCAGAACCTGGACAACGTCACCGGCGTCCTGGCGCTCGGCGGGCACACCAGCACTCTCGACAACACCGGAACGATCCAGGTCGACGACACCTCGACGACGACGACCGATTCGCACGGCATCATTCACGGCCCCTTCGCCAACGGGACCAACCGGATCGGCATCCACGCGACCGGGCCCGGCGCCTTCACGGGCGACATCGTCAATGAATCCAGCGGCAGCATCACGGTGAAGGGCGACAATTCCGCCGGCATCTTGGTGGGAACCAACCTCACCGGGGCCCTCACCAACAACGGCGGCGTCAGCATCGTCGGCAGCAACAACAGCTACGCCATCCACACGACCGGCACGGTCGGCGGCAATGTGACGATCGCCGGCACGGTCAGCGGGAACGGAGAGGGCGTGCAGGGCGTGAACCTGGGCGGCGATGTCGGCGGCGCGGTTCTGATCGACGGCACCGTGGCCACCAGCGGCTACCGCTACACCACCCGCAGCACCGATCCGAACATCCTGAAGGAGCTGGGCGCCGACGACCTCCTGCAGGGCGGCCCGACGGTCACGATCGGCGGCAGTGTCGCCAAGGGCGTGCTGGTCGACGTCGCCGTCACCGACTCGACGACGGGGACCGTCACGGGCGCCACAGGCTCGATCAGTTCGATCGCCGCGGCCCCCGCCCTGGTGGTCGGCGCCGTCGGTCGCAGCATCACGCTGGGCAATGTCGGCACGGACGTCGACGCCTTCGGCCTGGAGGTGAAGGGCACTGTGTCCGGCGCCGGAACCTATGACGGCGTGACCTCGGCCGGGGCGCAGCTGGGCGTCGCCGGCGGCGGGACCGTCGACACCACCGGCGGCGTGCGCGTCAGCGGCAGCCTCACCGCGCAGGCCTACGCCGCCGACGCCGTCGCCCTGCACCTGAACAGCGGCGTCATCGCGCAGGTCCTGCGCAACGAGGGCACGATCACCGGCGCCCTGCTCTCCGACGCGCAGGGGGCCACCGCTCGGGGCATCCTCATCGAGGCCGGCGCCATCACGCCGGCGCTGCAGAACACCAACAACATCACCGCCCAGGTCGCCGGCCAGAAGGCCGACGCCGCGGCGATCGTCGACCGCTCCGGCACGCTCACCGAGGTCGAGAATATCGGCGCCATCGCCGCCGGGCGGACCCTTACCGACGTCACCCAGCCGGTGACCGGCCGCGACATCGCGCTTGACCTGTCGGCCAACACCTCCGGCGTGCACCTCCTCCAGGACTCACCCACCGGCGCGACCGTGGTCCCGGCGATCACCGGCTCGGTGACCCTGGGCTCGGGCGGGGACCGGGTTGAAATCCTCGCGGGCTCCCTCAAAGGCGACCTCGACCTCGGCGGCGGAGCCAATTCACTCGACATCGAAAACGGGGCGTCGGAGACGGGCGCGTTGAACTCCAGCGGCACGGTCGCTCTGACGGTCGGAACGGTCGGAACCGGGACCCTGCAGATCAACAACGCCAGCCAGCTGAGCCTGACCAGCCTGTCGCTGGGCGCCGGCACATCGCTGGTGGTCACCGCCGATCCTTCGGTGGGCCTGGCCACCAAGCTGGACGTCAATGGCGCAGCGACGATCGCCAGCGGCGCCAAGATCGGCCTGCGGCTGGCCTCCATCCAGCAGGGCACCTCCACCTTCACCCTGATCCGGGCGAACCAGCTCTCCAGCGGGGCGATCGACGTCAGCCTCCTGGGCAGCGTGCCCTTTCTCTATACCGCCAGCCTGCAGACCGACGCCGCGGCCGGGACCATCTCGGCGACCCTTGGCCTGAAGAGCGCCCAGCAGCTCGCCCTGCCGGTCACCAGCGCCGGCGCCTATCAGGCGGTGATCTCCAACATCGGCCGCGACAAGGCGCTGGAGGGCGCGCTGCTGATCCAGACCACGCGGTCGGGCCTGATCAACCTCTACAACCAGCTGCTCCCCAACCACTCCGGCAGCGTGTTCAACATCGTCTCCGCCAGCATCGGCGCCTTCTCCAAGCCGCTCGACGACCGGCAGGACCCGGTGGGCGGCGGCTTCTGGATGCAGGAGACGAACCTTGGAGTGTTCTCCAACGGCAAGACGGACGATCCCGGCTACAAGGGCTGGAGCTTCGGCGCGGTGGCCGGCTACGAAATCCCCAGGACGCCGCTCGGCATCCTGGGCGTCACCTTCGGAGCCAGCACCAACCAGCTCTATCCGGACAACACCGACGCGGCCGAAGACCTGCACGCCACCGTCTTCGAGGGCGGCGTCTACTGGCGGATGACCACCGGCGGCTTCTCGGCCAACGCACGGCTCGCCGGCGACTACGTCAAGGTGACCAGCGACCGGGTGGTCGAGGTGCTCGGCGGCGACGGACTTGCCGTGTCGCGCACCGCGGCCGGCCGCTGGAACGCCTTCGGGGTCAACGCCCACGCGCTCGCCAGCTACGAGCAGCACTTCGGCAAATACTATCTGCGGCCGCAGGCGAGCGTCGACTACATCCGCTTCACCGAAGGCTCCTACGCGGAGACCGGCGGCGGCGACGGCATGAACCTGGCGGTTTCCTCGCGAACCAGTTCACGACTGTCGGCCTTCGCCGGCGTGGCGGTGGGCGCGCTCTACGGCCCCGACCATTCCTGGGGTCCTGAGGCGCTGCTCGGCTATCGGGCCGTCGCCAGCGAGACCCTGGGCGCGACCAATGCGAAGTACGTGGCGGGAGGCAGTCCCTTCAGCCTGCAGGCTGACAACCTGCCGGGTTCAGGCTTGGCGGCCCACTTCTCGCTGAAGGGCGAGAACGGCTCCGGCGGCTATTCGGTGGAGACCGGAGCCGAGAACCGCGACGGCCTGAACATCTACGACCTGCGCCTGACCGGTCACGTCCAGTTCTAGTGTGCTGGATCTGAAGTTCGCCGCATTCAGGGCCAAGCTCTGAGCGAACGTCAGATCCGAAGAAGCACACTAGAAAACAAACACTTGCTAGTGTCCTCATCNNGTTCGTCCGGCGCCTGCCGCAAACGCATGCGAACTTCGGAATCGGGACACTAGGGACTAGGTCGCTGCAGGCCTCGAGCCCGCATAGCTCTTCTCCTCCACGAGGTCGGAGCCCAGCGCCAGACTGATCTCGCGCTTGATCGCCGCGCGCAGGTCGTTCTGCAGATAGACCGACCGGGCGAGCTCGATGAACTCGCCGCCGAAGTCGCGGGCCGCCTCCTTTTCGCGGATTCGGTCCTCCACATCCCAGAGCGCGGTATTGACCTGGGCGAGCGCCGCCCGGAGCGCCGTCAGCCGCGCGTCGGCGACCAGGGCTGCCTCCCATGGCGACAGCGCCGCCAACTCCCGGCGCACATTGGCGAGCGCGGCGGCGTCGGTGAGCCGCTCGGCCTTGATCCGCAGAATGGTGAGCTTGTCGACAAGCTCGCCCCAGGAGACCGGAACCTCTGGCATCGACAGCTCCCCTAGATCCGCCGCCTGGCGATCTCGCCGCCCAGTGCTGCGCCGATCCCGGCGAAGACGCCGGTCCAATCCCCCTCGGAGACCTGCCGGAACAGGCGCACCGTCGGATACCAGGGACTGTCGCTGCGATCGAGCATCCAGCGCCAGTCGGGGACATGGGGCAGGGCGATCCAGGTCGGCGCGCCGAGCGCGCCGGCCAGATGCGCCGTCGCCGTATCGGCGGAGATGACGAGGTCGCAGCAGGACATGACCGCGGCCGTGTCCAGGAAGGCGTCGGGGCCCGCGTCGAAGTCCTCGCCCAGCACTTCCACCGCCATGTCGCCCGGCAGGTCCGCGAGCTGGTCGAGGCCGTCGTGCTTCTGGAGGCTGATCAGGCGCACCCCCGGGATCTTCGCAATCGCGCGCAGCTCAAGGAGCGGAAACGACCGCTGCATGGGCGCGGCATAGGGCTGGGTGCTGCCCTGCCAGCAGACCCCGATCCTGAAGCCCTCGCCGCCCAGCTTTCGCCGCCAGGCCTCTACCCGCGCCGGATCAGCGCGCAGATACGGAACCTCCGCGGGGATGGTCTGCAGCCTCGTTCCAAAGGCAAGTGGCAGGCTCAGGAGGGCGCAGTGGTGGTCGAAACCCGCCGGTTCGGCGTCTCGCGGCGCAAGCTCGATTCCGGGGCCGAGCGTGCGCAGCAAGGCGTGAAGCGATGTGGGCGCGGCGAGGATGACGCTGGCTCCGCGCTCCACGGCCAGCCGTGCATAGCGGCAGAACTGGATCACATCGCCCAGGACGAGCTCCGGGTAGATGAACAGCGTCCTGCCCTCGAGGTCGTCGCCGGCCGAGAGCGCCGGGCCCGGCAAGGACCGGCTGTCTTCGAATTCCGGTGCGCGCTTTCGCCATTCGTATTCCGGCAGGCCCGCCCCGAACCGCCCCGCCATCAGCAGGCAGACCCCCAGATTGTGGTGCGCCATGGCCAGGTCCGGCCACAGGGTGATGGCGCGCTGGTAGCTGGCGATGGCCCCAGTCAGCCGTCGGAGCTTCTTCAGCGCGTTGCCGCGATTGAACCAGGCGGCTGCGGCGCCTGGCGCCAAGGCGATCGCCTGGTCGTAGCTGGCAACGGCGGCCTTGAGCCGGCCGAGGGTCTCCAAGACCGCGCCGCGGTCGCTCAAGGTGTCGGCGTGATCGGGCCGCAGCGCCAGCGCGCGGTCGTAGCAGGCGAGCGCGTCCTCGAGCCGCCCCAGCGCCCGCAGCGCCCCGGCGTGGTTGTAGTGCGCCTGAGCGACGGCCGGATCGAGTTCCGTCGCGCGGGCATGGTCCGTCTCCGCCTCGGCGAACCGGCCAAGCGCGCCCAAGGCCAGACCGCGGTTGGCGTGCATCGAGGCGACGCCGGGCTTGAGCGCGATGGCCTGCGAGATCTCCTCGACGGCCGCGGCCGGGCGCCCTGTCTGATGGAGCAGCAACCCCAGCGCATGCCGGGCGTCGGCGTTGGCCGGGTCGCGCCGGACGAGTTCCTGATAGATCGCGCCCGCCTGCGCGACCTGGCCCTGTTGGTGGAGCCCGATTGCGACGCCCAGGATGGCGCGCGCCTCATTTTGCGGCGTTTCGGAGGGACCGCTTACCAGGCTTGGCCTCGCATCGACTCAATCAAGCCGGGAAATCGCTGGCGCGCCCGACGCGCGCCGAACCTGCGGCCTTTGCCCTTTCGGGGCCAGCAAAACTTACGCGGCCCAGGTCGCAGCCGGCGCCCCGCTCAGCCGGAGATCGGCGCCGCCTGGCGCGTCGCCGCGGTGGCCGAAAGCTGCGCGCGGTAAGCCTCGCGCGCCGCCTTGAACGCCGCAGAGGGATACCTCGGCGCAACGCCGACGAGGGCGGTCTGCAGCATCTCCAGGTGCGCCGCCCAACCGGCCGTCGCCCGGGCGGCGTCTTCCGGCGCCGGGATGCGCAGACGAAGGGTCAGACGGGTGAGCGGGCCGATCGGCTCCAGCGTCCAGCGGACCGGACGCAGAGGCTCGCCGGGCGTGCTCCAGGAATATTCCAGCAGGAGCTGCGGCTCGAAGGCGGTGACCTTGCTGTCGATCAGGCCGCCGCTTTCGCCGAACTCCAGCCTGGCCGCGCCGCCCAGCCGAAGCTCGATCGTTCCGGGGGCCAGCCACTGCGCCAGCTTGCCAGGCTCGGTCAGGGCAGCCCAGACCTCTTCCAGATGATTGTCGAGCGTGACGGTCAGTTCGGCCTGGGTCGTGTCGCTCGTCTGGGTGAACTGGGCGGTGAGAAATGCGGGCTCGGACATGGTGTGCCCCTCAGTGCGTGGCGTGGGTGGTGGGAACGACGGTGGGCCGGTCGCCGGCGGAGTCCTGGGGCGCCTCGATGCGCGGCGGCGTCGTGGACGCAGACGGCGGGACGGACGCGATGTAGGCGGCGACGTCTTCGATCTCGGCCGACGACATCGGGATCGGGGGCATCGCCTCATGTCCGGCGTTCGCGATCTCGACCAGGAGGCGGTGCAGGCTGGCGGGGTCATGGCGCGCGTGGATCGCGGCGAACGAAGGCGCGGCGCTGTCGGGCCCGACGCCCGGATAGGCCACCTTGTGGCAGGCGGAGCAGACGCGAAGGGCGACATAGAGCCCTCGGCTGGCCGCGTCTGCGGACGGCGGCGCGGTCTGCGCGCCGGCGCTCAGCACCGCGATCGCTCCCAGTACCCGCCACATGACGCAAGTCTCCTTATTCGTTGAAGTCTGCGGGTCCCAGCGATGCGCGCCTTGAGCGAAATCAAAACGCCCCGGACCGAGGTCCGGGGCGCTTCGCCCGTCCGCTCCTGGGGGGGGCCTATGCGGACGGGTTCGACCGGGCCCAAAGCAGCGCCGCCGGACGGTCGGCGCGGGCCTGGAGGAGAACAGCGACGCCCGACGCAAAGAGCAGCGCGCTCGCGTAGCACGCCGGGCAATGGGCCGCGGCGCTGGAACCGGAACCGCAGATCGCGCCGGTGGTGAGCACCAGCTCGCGCATGTGCAACCACGCCGCCTCCGCGGAAACCAAGGCTCCGCCTATCAGGATGGCCCCCGACTGGAGGGGGGTCCGAGAGATGTTTGGGGTGGGCATGCAACCGGCTCCCTGACTGGCGGGATCATTAAGCGCCATCGGATGAGCCTCCGCCTTGACCGAAATCAAGGCGAAGGCGGCAGCGCTGCGGCATCCACCCAGACGCATCGTTCGCAGGACGCCCGGGGGCCATGACAGCCATAACCGCCCAAGAGGACCAGACGCCGTTCGGCGCGGTCCTGCTCTACGCCTTCTGCGGAATCGCAGCCTTCCTGAGCCTGCTGGCCACCGCCTTTTCCCACGACCGGCTGTTCCAGCTGCAGGGCTGGATCTACACCGGCGCCTTCGTGCTCGCCGGCGCGGCCATGACCATCGGTATGACCGCCGGCTGGTTCCGCGCGGCCCCCGACCGCTACGAGGACGGGGTCATCCGCGCCGGCGTGATCGCCACCATGTTCTGGGGCGTGATCGGCATGTCGGTGGGCGTGATCATCGCCTGCCAGCTCACCTGGCCCAACATCTTCTATGTCCCCTCGCAGGGGTGGCTGAACTTCGGCCGCCTGCGGCCGCTGCATACCTCCGCCGTGATCTTCGCCTTCGGCGGCAACGCGCTCATCGCCACCTCCTTCTGGGTCGTGCAGCGAACCTGCCGCGCCAGGCTGGCGGGCGGAATCTGGCCGTGGTTCGTGTTCTGGGGCTACCAGCTGTTCATCGTCTCCGCAGCGGTCGGCTATCTCTCCGGCGTCACCCAGAGCCGCGAATACGCCGAGCCCGAGTGGTTCACCGACATCTGGCTGACCGTCATCTGGGTCGCCTACCTGCTGATCTTCCTGGGCACGCTCTGGAAACGCAAGGAGCCGCACATCTATGTGGCCAACTGGTTCTATCTCGCCTTCATCGTGACCATCGCGATGCTGCACATCGTCAACAACCTGGCGATGCCGGTCAGCCTCCTGAACCACAAGAGCTACTCGGCCTTCTCCGGCGTCCAGGATGCGCTCGTCCAGTGGTGGTACGGCCATAACGCCGTGGGCTTCTTCCTGACCGCCGGCTTCCTGGCGATCATGTACTACTTCGTGCCCAAGCGGATCGACCGGCCGATCTATTCCTACCGCCTGTCCATCGTCCACTTCTGGGCGCTGATCTTCATCTACATCTGGGCCGGCCCGCACCACCTCCACTACACGGCTCTGCCGCAGTGGACGCAGACCCTGGGCATGACCTTCTCGATCATGCTGTGGATGCCGTCCTGGGGCGGGATGATCAACGGCCTGATGACGCTGTCGGGCGCCTGGGACAAGCTGCGCACCGATCCGGTGCTGCGCATGATGGTGGTGGCGCTCGCCTTCTACGGCATGGCGACCTTCGAGGGTCCGGTGATGTCGATCACGCGAGGTCAACGCGCTCAGCCATTACACCGACTGGGGCATCGGCCACGTCCATTCCGGCGCGCTCGGCTGGGTCGGGTTCATCACCTTCGGCGCGGTTTATTGCCTGGTGCCCTGGCTCTGGAAGAAGAAGGAGATGTGGTCCACGCGCCTGATCGAGTGGCACTTCTGGATCGCGACCACCGGCATCCTTCTCTACATCACCGCCATGTGGGTCTCCGGGATCATGGAGGGCCTGATGTGGCGCGAGTACACGCCGCAGGGCTTCCTCGCCAATTCCTTCATCGAGACCGTTTCGGCCAAGCACGTCGAGAACATCGTCCGGATGGTCGGTGGCCTGATGTACCTCTCCGGCACGCTGATCATGGCCTTCAACATCTGGCGGACGATCCGCATGCCCGGCGCGACAAGGGTCGAAGCCGAGGCCCCGGCGCCCGCCCTCTCCGCCTTCGCGGCGGCATAGGCGCCAGGATCATGTGGAAGCATCACGCCAAGCTAGAGCGCAACTCGCTGATCCTCCTGATCGGCATCCTGGTGGTCGTGGCCATCGGGGGGCTCATCGAGATCAGCCCGCTCTTCTACCTGGAGAGCACCATCGAGAAGGTCGAGGGCATGCGGCCCTACACCCCCCTCGAACTCGCCGGCCGCGACGTCTACATCCGCGAGGGCTGCTATCTCTGCCACTCGCAGATGATCCGCCCGCTGCGCGACGAAGTGGAGCGCTACGGCCACTACAGCCTGGCCGCGGAGAGCATGTACGACCATCCGTTCCAGTGGGGGTCCAAGCGCAACGGCCCGGACCTGGCCAGGGTGGGTGGCAAATATTCGGATGACTGGCATCGCCAGCATCTCACCGATCCGCGCGCGCTGGTGCCGGAATCGACGATGCCGCCCTACGCCTTCCTGGCCGACAAGGACCTCGACTATCACGACATGGTCGAACGCCTGGCGGCCCAGCAGAAGGTCGGCGTCCCCTACACCAAGGACCAGGTCGCTCACGCCATCGACGATCTGGAGGCGCAGGCCGACCCGTTCGACGCCAGGGGCACGGCGCTCAAGAAGCGCTATGGCGCCAAGATCGCCCAGCGCGACTTCGACGGCCGTCCCGACCGGATCACCGACATGGATGCGTTGATCGCCTACCTGCAGATGGTGGGGACGCTCGTCGACTTCCGCAGCTACCACGCCGAAGCGCCGGAGAACCAAAGATGACCGGCATCCAGCAGTACGAAGCGGTGTCCCGCTTCGCCCAGCAGGGCGGCACGATCTACTTCGCGGTCCTGTTCCTGGCCGGCGTGATCTACGCGCTTTGGCCGCGTCACAAGGACGACTTCCAGCGCCTCGCCCGCCTGCCTCTCGAAGACGACGAGAGCGATCATGTCTGAGCGTAAGATCGACGAGCCGACCGGGGTCGAGACCACCGGCCACGAGTGGGACGGCATCCGCGAGTTGGACAATCCTCTGCCCCGCTGGTGGCTGTGGACCTGGTATGCCTCGATCGCCGCGGCGATCGTCTACTGGGTGCTGATGCCGGCTTGGCCCGGGCTCCACGGCTTCACGCCCGGCATCCTGCATCAGTCCGACCGGGTGAAGGTGGTCCATGACCTGGCCGAGCTGAAGGCGCTGCGCGGCGCCGAGGCCGCCCAGCTGCAGACCGCGAGCCTGGAGGAGATCGAGCGCGATCCGAAACTGCAGGCCTACGCCATGGCCGCCGGCCAGGCCCTGTTCGGCGACAACTGCGCCACCTGCCACGGCCAGGGCGGCACCGGCGGCAAGGGCTATCCGAACCTGCGCGACGACGTCTGGCTCTGGGGCGGCTCTCTGGAGCAGATCCAGCACACCATCACCTATGGCGTCAGGACCGGCGAGCCCGGCGCCGGCGTCACCCTGATGCCCGCCTTCGGCCGCGACCAGATGCTGAAGGACGGCCAGATCGACGACCTGACGGAATATGTGGTCGCGCTCTCGCGCCGGCCGGCCAACCGCGCCGCCGTGGCCCGCGCCACCCAGGTTTTCGCCGAGCAGTGCGCGGCCTGCCATGGCCCCGAGGGCAGGGGCGACCAGACCAAGGGTGTGCCGAACCTCACCGACGGCGAATGGCTCTATGGTTCGAGCCGCGAGGCGATCCGCGACCAGATCGTCAACGGACGTGGCGGCGTCATGCCGACCTGGGGCAAGCGGTTCGACCCGCAGACCATCAAGGCGCTGACCGTCTACATCCACGCCAACGCCGGGGGTCAGTAGACCCGATGACCGTGGTCATCGACCGCACCAAGGGACAACCAGCCCGGGCGGCCGGCGAACCGGTCTCCGCCGCGGCCAGGGTGCGGGCCAAGGCGGCCAGGGGCGGCGGGCTCTACCAGCCGCGCGTTCCGATCTATCCCAAGCTGGTCCACGGCCGCTGGCGGGCGATCAAGTGGGCGATGCTGATCCTCACGCTCACAATCTACTGGGTGACGCCCTGGATCCGCTGGGCGAGGCCCAACGGCCTGCCGCAGCAGGCGGTGCTGGTCGATTTCGCCGGGGGCCGCTTCTACTTCTTCGGCATCCAGCTCTGGCCGCAGGAGGTCTATTTCATCACCGGCCTCTTGGTGATGGCGGCGATGGCGCTGTTCCTGGTGAGCGCGCTGTTCGGGCGCCTGTGGTGCGGCTACGCCTGCCCGCAGACCGTCTGGACCGACCTCTTCATCTATGTGGAGCGGGCGTTCGAGGGCGACCGCAACGCGCGCATGCGCCTGGACGCCGCGCCCTGGTCCTTCGACAAGCTTTGGCGCAAGACCGGCAAACACGCCGTCTGGCTCGGCATCGCCTTCGGCACCGGCGGCGCCTGGATCTTCTATTTCCATGACGCGCCGACCCTGATCCGCGGCTTCTGGGTCGGGCAGGCCGCAGTCACCGCCTACATCTTCTGCGCGCTGCTCACCGTCACGACCTATGTCTTCGCCGGCTTCACGCGCGAGCAGGTCTGCATCTACATGTGCCCCTGGCCGCGCATCCAGGGGGCGATGCTCGACCAGCACTCCCTGCAGATCACCTATCGGGCCGACCGCGGCGAGGCCCGCGGGCCGCACAAGAAGGGCGAGACCTGGGAGGGGCGCGGCGACTGCATCGACTGCAACGCCTGCGTGGTGGTCTGCCCCATGGGCATCGACATCCGCGACGGCGCGCAGCTGGAGTGCATCAACTGCGGCCTCTGCGCCGACGCGTGCGACGAGATCATGGACAAGGTCGGTCGGCCGCGCGGCCTGATCGCCTATGACACCGACGCCGCCGTGGCGGCGCGCGCCGGTGGCAAGCCTGCCGTCTACAAGCTGGTTCGGCCGCGCACGCTCTATTACGCCGGGGCGCTCAGCCTGGTCAGCGCCCTGATGCTGTGGGGCCTGACGCACCGCAGCGTTCTGGAGCTGCACGTGCTGCGCGACCGCACTCCGATGTACGTGCGGATGCAGGACGGCTCGGTCCGCGACGGCTACACGCTGAAGATCGCCAACCGCACCTTCTACCCGCAGACGGTCGCGGTGGCGTTCCGCGGGCTGAACGGCGTGCAGCTGAAGACGCCGGGCGCCCCGGCCACGACGGGCGACGTCCTGGTCACCGTCGAGCCCAACGCCGTGCGGTCGGCGCGGATCTTCGTGATCGCGCCGCCGGGCGGGCCGAGCGGCGACACGCCGGCGACCTTCATCGTGCGAGATCGCCACGACCGGGCGAGCGCGCAGACGGTCTTCGATTCGGGGGTTCCGAAATGAGCATCGCCGATCCGCCGCGCCCCGGCTTCCGGCTCACCGGCTGGCACGTCCTGGCCATCGTCACCGGCTTCTTCGCCATCGTGATCGCGGTCGACACCGGCTTCGTGGTCATGGCGGTGAAGACCTTCCCCGGCGAGGTCTCCTCGACGCCCTATGAGGACGGCCTGGCCTACGACCGATCCTTCGCGCAGCTGCGCGCGCAGGAGGCCATGGGCTGGCGCGCGACTGCCGGCGCAGAGATAGGGGCCGTCAGCATCGAGATGCGAGACCGCGGCGGCGAGCCGATCACCGGCCTGACCGTCACCGGGGCGCTCGAGCGGCCGGCGACCGAAACCGGGCGTCTGGTCCTGGCGTTCCGGGAGACGCGGCCGGGCCGCTACATCGCCATGCCGGGGGTTTTGTCCGGCGCCTGGGATCTGACCCTCCACGCCGCGGGCCGCAAGGGCGAACGCTTCACCGCCGACCGCAGGCTGTCATGGCCCTGATCCAGGATCTTGCCCCGGCCCAGGACCTCTCGGCCTTTCTCAAGCGCCGCCCAGGGGCGAAGACCAGCCTCGAGCTGCTGGTGACCGGCGCGCGCTGCGCGGCCTGCCTCGGCAAGATCGAGCGCGAGACCGCGGCCCTGCCCGGCGTGAGCGCCGCGCGCCTGAACCTGACGACCGGCAAGCTGACCGTGGCCTTCGACAGCGCGGAGACGGCCGATCCGGGCGCGGTGATCGCCACGCTCGGGCGTCTGGGCTACCCTGCCTCGCCCTACGACCCGGGCCTGGCGGCCGAGGCGCTCGACCGCGAGGGCCGCAGGCTGGTCCTGTGCCTGGCCGTCGCGGCCTTCGGCGCCATGAACACGATGATGTTCTCCGTGCCGCTCTGGGCCGGGCTGTTCGGCCAGGAGCTGGGTCCCGCGACCCGCGCCGTGATGCAGTGGTGGTGCGCGCTGGTCGCAACGCCGTGCGTGCTCTATGCGGGCCAGCCGTTCTTCGGGTCCGCCTGGCGTTCGCTGAAGGCGCGCCGCGCCAATATGGACGTGCCGATCTCGATCGGCGTGCTGCTGGCGCTGGCGATCAGTTTCTCGGAGACGATCCTTCGGGGGCGCGACACCTATTTCGACGCCGCGATCTCGCTGCTGTTCCTGCTGCTGATCGGCCGCTGGCTTGACCATCAGCTGAAGTCCCGCGCGCGCAGCGCCGCCGCTGACCTCATGGCGCTTCAGGCGCCCTCGGCCGCCGTGCTGGGTCCCGACGACATCGAGCACCGCCGGCCGATCAGCGAGGTTGCGGTTGGCGACAGGCTGATCGTCCGCCCCGGCGAGCGCATACCCGTCGACGGGCTGGTGATCTCCGGCTTCGCCGAGCTCGACACCTCGCTCCTCACCGGCGAGACGAAAGTGCTCGACACCCGCCCGGGCCAGGTCTGTCGGGCCGGCGCGCTCAACCTCTCAGGGGTGCTGCGCCTTCAGGCCCTGGCCCGCTCAGAGGATTCCGCCGTCGCCGCCATCGCGCGGCTGGTGGAGGCCGGCGCGCAGACGAAATCGAAATATGTCCGCCTCGCCGACCGCGCGGCCGAGATCTATGTGCCAGTGGTGCACTCCGCCGCGGCGCTGACCTTCGCGGCGAGCTACATCCTGGGACTTGGCGTCCGCGAAGCGCTGCTGCGCGCCGTGGCCGTCCTGATCATCACCTGCCCCTGTGCGCTCGGCCTGGCCGTGCCCGCCGTCCAGGTGGCCACCTCCGCCCGCCTCTTCCGCCGCGGTGTCCTGGTGAAGTCCGGCGCGGCCCTGGAGCGGCTGGCCGAGGTCGATCACGTGGTGTTCGACAAGACCGGCGTGCTGACGGAAGGCCGGCCCGAACTCATCGACGCCCCATCGTGGGCCATCGCCCAGGCCGCGCGGCTGGCCCGGGCCTCGGGCCATCCCCTGGCCAGGTCCCTGGCGGCGCGCGCGGGGCCCGGTCCGATGGCCGATGACATCGTCGAGCACCCGGGTCTTGGCATGGAGGGCGTCATCGACGGCCGCCGCGCGCGGCTGGGCCGCGCCGAGTTCGTATGCGTCACTGGCTCGCATATCCACGAGACCGAGCTTTGGTTCGGCTTCGAGGGCGAGGCCAAGATTCGCTTCGGCTTCTCCGACCGGCTGCGGCCCGACGCCGCCCAGACGGTTGCCGCCCTCAAGGCCATGGGGCTGACGGTCGAGGTGCTGTCCGGAGACACCCTGGCAGCGGTGGCCGTCGCTGCGGACGCCGCCGGCGTCGCCCAGCGCCGAGGCGGGCTTTCCCCCATCCGCAAGGCCGAGGCGATCGACGCCCTGCAGCTCAAGGGCCACAAGGTGCTGATGGTCGGCGACGGTCTGAACGACACCGCCGCCCTGGCGCGCGCCCACGCCGCCATGGCGCCTGGATCGGCGCTGGACGCCAGCCAGAACGCGGCCGACCTGGTGTTCTCCGGCGAACAGCTGGGGGCGGTGGTCGAGGCGCTGAAGGTCGCTCGCGGCGCCCGCCGGCTGGCGCTGCAGAACTTTGGCTTCGCCGCGGCCTACAATGCCGTGGCCGCGCCCGCCGCCATGCTCGGCCTGGTCAATCCGTTCCTGGCGGCGCTGGCCATGTCGGGCTCGTCCCTGGCGGTGACGCTCAACGCCCTTCGGCTGAGGACGGCGAAGTGAACATCTTCATGATGCTGGCGCCCATGTCGGTCTTCCTCGGCCTGATCGGCGTCGGCGCATTCTGGTGGACGCTGCGCCACGGGCAGTACGACGACCCGGCCGGGGATTCCGCGCGCATTCTGCTGGACGACCCCGAGGACCGGCCGCTCTAGGATTGGAGCCTAGGCCGCGACGCCGCCGACGCGCTTGATGTTGCACTTGACCCAGAGGGTCTCCAGCGCGGCCACCAGGGTGTCCATCATCTCGTCGGTGTGGGCCGGCGAGGGGGTGAAGCGCAGGCGCTCTGTGCCTCTGGGCACCGTGGGGTAGTTGATCGGCTGGACGTAGA
>PLEH01000004.1:11051-13143 GCA_003136395.1 Phenylobacterium sp. | reverse complement strand
CCATTCGCCGGACTGATCGAGCGGGGTGAGGCTGTGGTCTCTCCTGAACTGGTCCGCCAGCGCGAGCGCAGCCAGCCCCATCTTTGCGGCCCGCTCCTGAAACTCAAGCACCGCGTCGTCTTCGTCGCCAACTTCCCACAGCCCAGTCATGAAGGTGTGCTGTGCGCCCACGTCGGTGCGGAAGGTCATAGCCGCTTCGGCATTTTTGATGCCGAACGCCTGCCAATTCACTTCTGGGTATTCGGGCAGTTCCGCGAGGTGCCCATGCGCTGTCCCGGCATGGCCGCCGGTGTCCGAATGGCTCTCCGACTCCCATAGGATGGTGGCGGTCGTCCGGGCGTATTCTTCGAGCGCGATGGCGATATAGAGGGCGGTGAACTTCGCTGCCTTTCCCTCGACCCACCGATCCTTCGCCCATGACGCGCATAGCGTGATGACCGTGGCGACGACCGAAGAAGTCCCCACCAGCAGGATGATCCCGCCCATCGTCAACGTGGTCGTCGGGTCTGCCATCTAAATTCTCTATCTACACATGGTCCCGAAGCCCGACTCGCCTTGAGGCCGTGCGGCGGGCGCTGGAGGTGTCCGCGTCGGCCGTGATCTTGGACCATAATCACCCATCGGGCGATCAGACCCCTTCATCGGTCGATATCGAGATGACCAGGAAGATCATCGACGCCGCGCGGACCCTGGGTATCGCGGTGCATGACCACGTCATTGTCGGGCGCGCCGAGGTCTCCAGCTTCAAGGCGCTGGGGTTGATCTAGGCGCCCTGGGCGCGGTCGACCCGGCCGGTCATAGATGCCCCCTCGGTGATTAGAGCGCGGGCCATTCATACCGATTGAAAATCACCTCATCGCCGTCGATGAGAACCTCCAGGGCTTCGTTGATCAATCCGTTGTCCGGCCCGATCTCTTCCATGGCCGCCAGGAACAGCGCCCTCTGCTGGGTCGGCGGCGTCTGCGGCACGATGATCACCAGCCCCGCATGGATCGCCTGCGCCTGATAGAGGCGCCGGAAGTCGGCGGCGTTGTTGGTGACGAAGACGAAGTCGCCTTCAAGAATTCTAGGGATCAGGTCGTGGTCTTTGGTCGAGGCCAGACCCAGGAAGTTGACGTGATGCGCCTCATGGCCGGCGCCGTGAGCGACGTCGGCCAGGGTTGGGTGCAGGCACTCGTCGATCAGGAATCTCAAGACGTGCTGGAGCCTGATGTTGGCGGCGCTTTCAACGGATCAGATGGCAGGCTGCGGCGCGTTGTCGACTTCAACGTGAAGCCAAAGTCGGTCAGTCGCTTGGGCCGGCCACGGCGTGGGTGCGCGGCGGCCCAAAGCCGAGCCAGGCCGAGTTTACGGCGATCAAGTTTGGAATGGCCCGCTATCAACTCATCGGGCGTTGCGCCGGCCTCTAGCATGGCAACCAGGCCATAGATTGGAATGCGCGTGCCCTTGAACACGGGTTCACCAGCCAGCGTATCCCTGTCGATGTGGATGATTTGTTCGGCCTCGTCCAAGTCCCGTACCCGCTCCGCAACCTGGCGGCGGGCTTCCCCGATATCGACCAGAAGCAGATCATCAGCATTGATCCGCTTGGCATCGGGCTTGGCGGCCACCTCTCGAAATAGCCCTTGCCGCCGCTCGACCGGCAATCGGCCGACAAGTCCGTGTTCCAGGCGCAGACACACGAGATGGATGGGCGTCAGGTAGCGGCGGATCGTCCGCCGCCCTGCCGCGGCCGGTCGAACGATGTCGACGATGTGTTTGTCGATGGCGTTGTTGACCGCCTTCAGCGCCAAACCGCTGACCGCGGCGGCCTCGGCTGGCGTGTAGAGGCGAGTTGGATCAGGCATAATGTATCTCCACGCAGAGAATAATAACTGTGCACCGACCAAAAGGCAACGTGAGGCCGCTGGCGCAGCGTCCGAGCGGTTCAGCCGCCGCGAACCCCTCAGTCATTGGCCCTAGAAGTCGTTGTCCAAGGCTTCGCCGCGCCGTGCGCGGACGCGGGCTTTTGAGCGTGAGAGGATCAGTCCTTCCAGGTCGCAGGCTGGATCGGCCAGACTTTGCATGTCGGCGAGAAGGTCGAAGGCCCAAA
>PLEH01000004.1:0-11034 GCA_003136395.1 Phenylobacterium sp. | reverse complement strand
ACGGGATGGGGCGGAGCGAGGAGCAGCATGTTGCGGGCCGGCATGGGCGTTCAAGAGCCAATTGGGCGACCTGCGTCGCGGTGAGAAGCAAATCGCAGTTCGGCGAGACCGCAGACGATGCGCCTTTGAACGTACCTAAAGTCGATTACTGATCTATCAAGAGCACATTATGAGCGTCGTCTGTGGGCGCGGCCCTTCTGGGCGGCAGTTGCCGGACGTCGGCGAGGGAGCCGGCCGCGGCCGGGGTAGTGATCAGCCTGGCCGGCTTCAGCCTCTGCTGGCGGCGGAGAGGCGCTGTGTTCTCGGTGTCGGCTGATCCTCCCTCAATCTTGGGGAGGCCGGCGCTTCGTTCGGCGAGGCCCGGGGTTAGAGCGTCTGGGAATGTGGCGGGTCATAGAAGGTCCTGGACCCCGAGCCCGCAGCGCTAGGGATGCGGGAGCGAGTGCAAGAGTCAGTGGATCCGTCCCGTCGATGAGGGCCCGAACCCCTCTGGCTTGTTGTGACCTCGCCACCGCCCGGCGCCCCCCACAAGGGACGCTGCGCTCAAAGCCCTTGTGGGGGACGCCGGCCGTCGGCGCGAGACGGTCAACGAGCCGATGGGCTCCGCACCCCACTCCGAAAAGGGATTTCTCCCAATGCAACTTACAGCCTTCTCTCCCGTAACTGGCGCCATGAGCAGCTTCGAGGCCCAGGCCCTGCTGCTCGACGACCCTCGGGTCCACCCCGCAGAAGACGCTCTCCAACAGCTCGGCCACGCCCTGATGAACGAAGTGCTCGACGTCTTCTCCGAGACGGCCTTGGAGGACTTTCAGTCGACCATCTGCGAGTCCTTGATCGGCGCCTTCCATTCCGCCGCCCAGCGCATCGAGCGTGAAGCCGACAAGGCCCGGGATGATCTCAACCGCTTCGCCCGCGACTTCGACGGCTCCGAGATCGCCGACACCGAGATGCAGGCCGCCACCCAAAAGGCCCGCGCCGCCGATGTCGCCACCCTGGCCCTTGAGATGGTCCGAGACGCAGCGGCCGCCAGCTATACGACATCGACCGGCGACGTCTGGAGCCCCTGGAAGGGTTCTTCGAAGGCTTCCCGCACCACGGCCGCCCAGATCGAGGCTCGTGAAGCCATACGTTCCGCCAAGGCCCGCAAGCACTCCGCGACCGACCCCGGCGCGATGATCGTGGCCTTCCGTGCAGCTCCCCAGGCCGATACCGCCGACGATGCGAACCGCATCTTCGACGCCCTGAACTGGGCGCGTGGAGAATGGCCGAACATGAGCCTTGCCCTGACGGGCGCCAAGGGTGGCGAACGCTTGGCCAAGCGGTGGGCCCAGCAGAAGGGCGTCCCGATGGTGCTCGCGAAGGCCGACTTTGAGCGTTACGGCCGCAGCGCACCGTTCCGGGCCAACGATCAGCTGATGGCTCTGCGTCCAGTGTGCGTGCTGGTGCTGCCGGAATCCTTGGGAGTGTCGGCGGCGGCGGGTGCGCCGGAGTTCGGGCCTGCCTTGAACCTTGCCGAGCAAGCCCGCCACCATGGCGTGCGGTGCGTCCGGATCGTGGCCCGAGGCGCTTCATAGCCTGCGGCGATCGCGGGCCGTGCGCCTTGCGTGCGGCCCGCAAGATCGTTGCGTGCATTCTGAATATTGTGTGGCGATGCAAGGGTAAGCCTACGCCCTTCGGCTATATGCGGCTTGTCATCCTCCGGGGTGGCCTCGACTTACTCCGCCTTTGCCTGTGCAGGGCGTGGAGCGAAGTATGGCCGCAGCCCGGGCCGAACCCTTTCAGGTCGCTTTGGCGAGTCTTCGCGAGCGCATCCATGAGGGCGCCTACCGCCCGGGAGCGCGGATCGCCGCGACGGACCTGGCCGACGAGCTGCGGCTGAGCACGACGCCAGTCCGTGAGGCTTTGTCGCGGTTGGCGGGTGAAGGCCTGTTGGAGGACCGGCGGGGCCAGGGATACTTCGTGCGCCTCCCCAACGCCCTCGACATCGCCGATCTCTATCGGCTGAGCCTGGCCCATCTGCTGATCGCCCAGGAACCGCATCGGCCGCTGAGGCGCGCTCTGTCGGCCGCCGCTCCCGAGAACCCACCCGATCAGAATGCCATCCGTCGTGTCGATCGACTGATGCTGCTCTGGGTCGCGGAGTCCGGAAGCCGTGCGCTGATCAGCGCCTTCCGTCTGGTCCAGGTCCAGCTTGGCATCGTCCGGCGACTTGAGCCGGAGCTTATCGCCGACATTGAGGAGGAGGCCGATCAGCTCGATACGCTGGTCGACGCGGACCGGACCGCCCGGTTGGCAAGCCTGCGTCATTTCCACGGTCGCCGGATGCGGTTGGCCGAGCCCCTGGCGGCTCTGCTGACACGTCCGCCCTGACCGCCAGAATATAGAGCCGATATAGTTTGAATGCATACACCTCCGGTTGTGGACTTGGGCCGTCGCGATCCGCGGCTGTCTGACCAGGGAGGTCAACATGAAGACGCTGTTCAACCTTCGGAACTTCCGGCTCCTCACCTTGGGCGGCGCGAAGGCGTCGACCAACGGCTTCGACGACGGGTCGAAGGAAGAGCCCGACATGACGCTCTATTTCCCCTGAGCGGGCTCGGCGCCGGGCCCCGGCCCGGCGCCACTTCCCATGAGTTTGAAGGCTCATCTTCGACCCGATGTCCGCGTCGCGGCCGTCGAGCGGGACCTCGTGATCCTCGACATAGGCGGCGATACCTACCTTTGCCTGCCCGACGGCGCTCAGGCCTGGTCCGACCTGATGTGTGGCCTGGAGAGCCCGGGGGTCGCGGCCCTGGTGGGCGCGCTGTTGGAGGGTGGGCTGGCCGAAGCCGGCGACGCGAAACCCTGCGAAGGTTTGCCGCCGGCGCTTCCGAGCACCTGCCTGCTGGACGGTCCCGTCGGGCCCGTCCGCTGGCGCGACTGGGTCGCGCTCGTCGGCGCGTACCTGGACCTGCGCATGCGATATGAAAAGCGATCGTTCGCCGAGATCCTGAGCTTCGTCCGCAGCCGAACGCCGACTGAGGGGTCAGGCGTTTGTCACGAAGAGCTCGGACGGCTCTGCCGCGCGTTCGAACGCCTCGTGGTCTGGCTGCCGGCCTCGGGCAAGTGCCTCGTGCGCAGCTTTCTTCTCCTGCGATTTCTTCAGAGGTCCGGCGCCGATGCGACCTGGGTTTTTGGCGTCGAGACCTGGCCGTTCGAGGCACACTGCTGGCTCCAGGCGGGTGACGCCGTGCTCGATGACCGCCCGGAGAGGGTGGCGGCCTATGCGCCGATCCATGCGGTCTAGATGAACCGCTACGTCGCGATCTCCTGGCCTTTGCAGTCTCTCGAGGCTCAGAACCAAGGGGCGAGATGTTCGTCGGACCTGCTGGCGGCGGGCGGGTGGGATTTGGCCGTTCAACGTCCTGGACTGGAGGTTTGGACGGCGAAGGGCGAGCGGCTCCCGGTTGTCCAGATGCACATGGCCGGGGCCGTCCTGATCGGTGACGTCTACGAGCGCGAACCTGCTCAGCCCGGGGGGACTGGGGCCGAGACTCTGGCGCCGCGGGCCGCCGCAAGAAAGCTGATCTCCAGCTGCTGGGGCGCGTACATCGCCTTGCTGCACGATTCCGCGCACGGCGCCCTGTGGGTCCTGCGGGAGCCGGCGGGGTATCTCGAGGCCCACACCTGGCGGCGCGGCGAAATCGACGTCGTCTCCGACGAGTTGGGCGCGCTTCCAGGGTCGCTTCGGCCGGCGCAGATCGCGCTCGATTGGACGGTGATCACCGAGCTCGCGCGCCATCCCGGCGCCGCGACCCACCTCTCACCGCTGGCGGGTGTGACCCCCATCTCACCGGGCGAACTTCGGCGGGCGGGCGACGGAGAGTCCGCGCCCGAATTGGTCTGGTCGCCCAGAGATTGGGTGCGGAACTCAGAGCCCGCAAGCGCCGCGGAGCTTAGGGCCTGCGTGCTCCGGACAGTCTCCTGCCTGGCCTCGCCGGAGGCCTCGCTGGTCACCGAGGTGTCGGGCGGACTGGACTCGGCGATCGTCACCGCCGCGTTGGTCGAGGCCGGTTACGGAGACCGGATCGGCGCCGCCCTGAACTACTATGGTTCGCGCGCCGCCGGGGACGAGCGCGCCTGGGCCGCCAGCCTATGCAACGCCTGCGATGTGCCCCTCACTGTGGTGGCCCAGGAGGTTGGCCAAGTGACGCTCCACGATCTCGCCGAACTGGCGGCGCGGATGGGACCGGCCTTCGGCGCGGCGGATGTCTTTTACGACCGGGACGTTGCGCGTCGCGCACGGTCGGTCGGAGCGTCGGCGATCTTCGGTGGGCAGGGCGGCGACGCCGTCTTCTTCCAGATGCCCACGACGGCGGTGGTCGCGGACGCTGTCCGGCGGGACTGGCGTCTGGTGCTCCGCAGCGGCGTCCTCCAGGACACGGCGCGTTGGCTGCGCCGCTCAGCCTGGTCCGTCGGCGCAGAGGTTATACGCCGGCGTGACTGGATCTCACCGGGGACCGCACAGCGTGGCTTCTGGGGACCGCGTGCGTGGCAGGCTCCCCCAGCGGTTCGACACCCCTGGCTCCGTGAGATCGGGACCCTGCCGCCTGCAAAGCAGGTGCAGATCCAGGCGCTGGTGGCGAGCCACACCCACTGGACCCGAAGCCGGCGCGGTGAGACCGCGCGTGTTGTCCATCCGTTGCTCGCCCAACCGGTCCTGGAGTTCTGCCTGGGCACGCCGGCTTGGCAGTTGACGCAGGGAGGGCGCGATCGGGCCTTCGCCCGCGAGGCGTTGGGGCCGATGCTCCCGGCAATGGTGGCACAGCGCCGCTCCAAAGGCGCCTTGAACGCCCTCTTCAGCCAGCGCGCCGCGGCCAGCCTCGATGTCCTGCGGCCTCACCTGCTTGAGGGGGCTCTTGTCGGCGCCGGCGTGCTCGATCCCGCTGCGCTGAGTGCGGCCCTGGATCCGGATCGCTTGATCTGGAAGGCCGAGGGCGCGCGGCTGATCCGGCTGGCCGTCCTGGAATCCTGGGTCCGCCATTGGCAGGGCCGGGTCCCGGATGCGGACGTGCTGTGGCCGCGAAGCTAGGAGCGGATCGCAGCAGGGCTTGAGACCCTGGAATTCATCGCAATCGAAGGGCGCTGACTCCAACTCGAGCTTGCCCTTCCGCCGGAGGAAGTTAGGGGTCCCGGTATTCTACCGATCAGCCAGACCTACGCAAAGGTCACGGTGGTATCCACATCGCTGAAACTGTAGTTCATCGGAACGATGTGGTCGTTGTTTCCGTCGAGATTGTTACAGCTGAAAACGACATACCATCGATTGTCCACGCCACTACCGCCGGCACAGCGGGCGGCCACCACGGTACCGGGCAGAGAAGCATTCGCGGCGCCGAAGAGCGTCGTGCCGACTGTCACCTCGTCGCCCAAGGCAATGGCGCCATTGTAGATGATCGACCCCGTGACATTGACGGTGTCGTTGTTCTCCACCCTGAGCACAGGCTCTCCGGCCATCACGGCTTCACCCACACGCTTGTAGATGCCGGTGATTGTCCCGCCGATCGGAGGAAACAGGATCGTGCTCATGTAGGAGGCTTGAATTCTGCGGACGTCCTGATCGGCCGCCGCCAGCTCGTTGTTCAGTACCTGATCGAGATGGTTCACGGATAGCGTGGCAAGATAGGTGGTGAACCGCTCGTCATTGAGGCTGATCTGCGCGCGATAGCCCTGGGCGGCAGCCTCTATGAACGGGTGTCTGTAGGGGCTTCCCGCATAGTCCGCCATGCCGGTCGTTGTCGTCTTGTTGTCATCGAAGGTGTTGGTTGTCGTCTCCGTCGTCGCACTGGCCTGCCTGACGACCCCGGCTGCGCCGTTGTCACCGATATTGTCTGCTATATAGGCGGCGGCCAGCGCCTCGGCTTGAGCCGCGGAAAGCGAATACAATTCCGAGAGGATGGCAGCTTTACTGTTGTTTCCGGCGTAGTAGCTCTGAGCCGTCGCCTTGATATCATCAACGTAGGCATACTTATTCATGTAGATGTTCGCCCTCGCCAGGCAGGTCTTGTCCAGGAGCGCCCTGATAGGCTCGGCGCGCAGGCGCATCAGACTGTTTTTCTCCAGTTGAGAATCCAGGTCTGACGAGTTGTCCAAGTACGGCGTGAAGGGCGGCGGCTTCTTCAGGCCAGGCGGCAACCGCACAGGTTTCCCTTTCTTGGGCTCCGTCGCCACGCCAAGCGTCTTGTAGAACGAAGGAAAATCGAACGCTTTTACTTGCTGTCCCAAGATGGCGTCGGACTCCAAGACGATCCCGCCGATTTCGAACGCCAGGTTCGCCGAGCTCGTGGAGCGAGCGACAAGATTTATTGTTTTGGCCGTGCCCATAAATTCTGTCCCCGTGCTTCGCGTTGGTCAGGAGCTCGCAACAAATTACCTGATGGTGCAGTAGACGACGGATTGGGTGTTGCAGGTCGCGGTAATCCCGCTGATGCCCTGCAATTCAAGTGAGATGGTTTCGCCCGGATCGAGACTTCCGATCTGAGTGCTGCCGCCGGCCGCCGTGACGGTCTCGATGGTGACCGCGTCCCCGTGCTTTGCGTTTCGGATATGGATTATTGGCGGGTGGCCAAAGTTCGCATCGGCCTTCAGGCTGGCGGATCCCCAGAGATAGACCGTCTCTCGAACGCGATAGATGAAGGACGGGTTCGGTCCGGCGCCGAAGCCTTCTTGATCGGCGAAGGGTTGGGTGTTCATGGATAGCTCTCCCTGACCTGATCGCTCTAGGTGTGATTGTCTGGATCTAGAGCAGTGGGATTTGACGGCAGTAGAGACGAGGCCAGCAGGGCGGCGAAAAACAGTTCCGGCCCCAACGCCACGGCTAGACCGATCGCGGCGCCAAAAAACAAAGTATCCGCGGCGCCGCGCGAAAGCCCTTCCCCTGGGGGAGCTTGCCACACGTCATATGCGATCACGCCGATGCCAAGAGCAATCATGGCGCCCTGCAGGACTTCAGCCAGCTCGGTCACCGTGCTGGTGGTCGGAACACCACTGGCGAACGAACCATCGGTTTCGGCTGCGGCGCCACCGAGGGTATTGAACCCGGGGGTCGTCGAGGGGGCGGGTCCCTCGCCCGGTGGATTTATGTCAGTCCAATCGGCGTCCGCGGCCTCGTCAGGAAGCCCGTAGTTGGCGCTTGGCCCCTGGACGCGCGAACTGCCCGGCGTGTAACTCCCGTCGGGGATGGGCTCCCCGTCAATGGTCAGGCGGCCTTGACCGGACGGGCTGTAGTCGACCCTTCCGCGAATGTATTCGATCCCTCTCGTTTCGTCGGCCAGGGCCCGCTCGACCGCGGCGGCTTCTTCCGGATTGTTAAACTGTATCCGGCCGTCCTCGATCTGGTTGCGGATCTCCTGCTCGTAGTGTGGCTTCAGTTCGTCCGCGGGGAAGACCCCAATTGAACTGGACTTGACCCCGTTTCCATACAGCGTGGCCTGGAGTATTTCCTCCTCATCCCGCCAGAACTGTACGAATACCGCATCGACGCCGGTGACATTGGAGCCACTTGGCGCAATGAGCAGAGTTAAGCCGCGCGATGCCAACGCATCGGTCACGGTGATCTCGGCGGTCTGTGCAAGTATGGCTGTCTTTATCGCGCTGGGGGCGCGCGCGGTGGCGGTCGCGCCGCGGAACCCAGGCGGCCGGGTGTCCCTAAATCCCATTCGGGCCGCGTCCTGCAGTCCTGGCAGCGCCGATGAGCTCGGAATGGATCCCGCCCACGGATTTGGGCCGCTGGGCGCAGTTGGCGGGCCGGCCGCTGCGCCGGCCATCGCCGCCAGTGATCCGGCGAGTTGAATGATGGCGCCGCCGCTTACCTGTGCCGGGGGGCCGCCGGACGCAGAAGCGACAGACGATGGGCCCAGGGGCGGAGAAGCCGGTTGGCCGCCCGATACCGACGGGATCGCCGGCGAATTGTCGGCGACATTGACGCCGGCGGATGGGCCGGTGGGAGCCGCGGCGGCGCTGCTAGGTGTCACCGGATCGGATGGCTCGACGACGCTGCTCGCCCCCGACGCCGCCGAGCTTGAGAGGTCGGACAGCGTGTTCGCCAGGGCCGCGATACCATTGCCAAGGCCCGCGATAGCCGACCCCGCATTGTCGCTGATGGCGGTCGTCACATCCTGTACAGCCGCTGAAACCGCCCTCGCGCCAGCCGTCGCAGCATCCGTTACGTTATCCTGAAGGCGGGAGAGGGCGAGGACTTTGTCAGCGGCGGCACCGTCGTCGAGAGGGGTATCTCTGTCGTTTTGCGGCGGCCACGTTACTTGGCCGGGTTCGGGAGCTACTCCGGAGTTGCCGGCAGTGGGGGTAGAATTGTCCGCATAGAGGACGAGGTTTGTTGGAAACGGATTGTTCGGGTTGAGCAGATTGTTGTCGCTGGTCGGACCACCGGGATCGAGGGTCGACGGACCTGGGAGGTCGATCGGACCTACGGGTTCAACCGGCTCTGTATCCACCGGTGGATCGGGCGCGTCGCCCGGGGTCATGCGAATCCCCCGGGGTCATTTGGAACGCTGGCGTCAGGATCAGGGGTGACACCCACGATTGCTTCCAAGCCTCGTCGTGCCATCCTGGTATCACCTACGCGCTTGGCGCGCTAGCTAGCGCGACTTCAACCACCGGTTTAAGTCGGTGAGTCGATCGCTGATCCGGCCTGACGTCAGCGCGCCGGGACTGAAGGTGTTGGTCGAACCACGCGCAGAACCGCCGGCTGTGACCCGTTGTCGGTCGTTCAGCCCCCATTGAATGACTTCACGAGACCGTCCACGGCGGTCAGCAGGCCGCTGACGGCCGCGGAGTTGGCGGTGGCGGCGTCGACGGCCTGCATGGCGTTGAGGAGGTCCGCATCGGCGGTGGCCGGCGGCGTCGGCTGAACAGCCGCTTCCAGGGTCCGGATCCAGGTGTTCACCAGGGCGAAGTCCGCCGAGGCCTGAGAGGTGTCCGCGGGCGGGTCGGCGGCGAGGCCGTCGAGTATTTCCTGCTGAAGACTGTCGCGGGAATTGCGCAGCGTGGCCAGGACGGCGCCAAGGTTGGCGGCGCTGAGAGCCTTCAGGTCGGCCTGCAGGGAGGGGATGTCCATCGTCGGGGCTCCGGATATCGGGGGACGGACCTAGGGCCTTAGGAGGCCTTGGCGACTGTGGTGGGCTTGGTCTTGGCGGCTGCCGTGGGCGGCGTCGCGGCGGCGTTCTGCTCGATAGTCTGGGCGGCCTTCTGGACCGCTTGGCCGGTGGCGAACAGTTCCTTGGCCTGGTCGATGAAGCCGGGCTTCTTCGCCATGGCGGTGTAGGCGCTGGCCGCCTTGGTGAGGTTGGTGGCCGCGCCGCCGTCGTCGAGGGGCGGCGCAGTGGGATGCGCGGTGGCGAGGGCGCCCACGATGTCCTGTGCCTGCACCTGGTCGGCGGTCGCCGCGCGGGTCACCAGGTCCTGGCGGCCGGCGAGCGCCCAGGCGCTGCGCTGCCGGGCGACGTCGGCCTGGGCCGCGGCGGCCTGACCCTGCAGCGCGGCCAGGGTGGCCAGGCTGTCCTGGTTCATCTGCTTGCCGGTCGCGATGAAGCCGTTGAGCGTCGTGACCTGTTCGGTGATCCGCCCGGAGGTCTGGGTGGCCAGGGTTCGCATGGCCCTGGAGTTGGCGCACGCCGCCAGCGGCAGGGCGAGGGCCACGAGGGCGGCGCGGCGGAGGGGGCGGTTGCGGCGGGGCTGGGACATGGGGGTCTCTGCGCGGACTATTTGGCGGCGGCGGCGATGAGGCCGGTGTCGACCAGGAGCTGGGCGATGACGGAGGGCGGGATGCCGCCGTCGGCGTAGGCCTTCAGGGAGGCGCTCGCGGAGCGGGCCAGGGCCTGCTGTTCGGTCTGGGCGGCCTTTTGCCGTTGCACGACCGTCTGCGAGAACACTTGCGTTTCGCGATAGGCCAGGACGTCGGCCGGGATCAGGCCTTCGTTCCAGGCGGCCAACGTGGCGGCCAGGCCGCAATAGGCGGGGTCGGCGCCGGAGCAGGGCAGGGTCTTGGTCGCCACGAAGCTGTGGGTCTCCGCCAGATGGCTGGCGGCGGCGGCCAGGCGCAGGAGCCGGGTGTGGGCCATGGCGGCGGCCTGGGCCTCGGCGTTGGCCTGGATCTGGGCGTCCTGCTTTTCGGCCGCCAGGATGGCGTTGGCGCCGGCCAGCCAGTTGGCGGAGCGGTAGCGCGGGTCGTTGGCGTCCAGCGTCTGAGCCAGGGCCTGCAGGGCCGTCCAGACCGAGGCGGCGCGGCCGGAGGCCGAGGTGGCGGCGATGGCCTTGCAGTCGGTTCCGGTAGCGGGCGGCGGCGCACAGAGGGCGCCGTTCAGCTGGTCGGAGACGCCGGCCTGCAGGGTCTTCAGGCCGGCGATCTTCGCCGCGGTCGTGGCAGTCTTCAGCAGGTCCTCGACCTGGGTCTGGAAGGTCGCCAGGGCCTTGGCGTCCCCGCCCTTGGCCAGCGCCGCGGCGGCCTTGATCTGCGCCTGCAGCGTCGCATCGTCCGGACCGGCTGTGGCGGGGTTCTTCGCGGGGGGCGCCGACTCCGCCAGGGCCTCGCCCAGAGGGCTCATGGCGCCGAAGTGCGCGGCGGGACCAAGGGCGGCCAGCGCCTTCTGGGCCGCGTCCAGGGCCTGGCAGTCGCTGATGAGGTCCTTGTAGGCGCTCAAGGCGCCGGCCGAGACCTTGGAGGATCCCGCCGGCGGATTGAGGATCACTTCGCAGCTGTCCTTGTCGGTGTCGTCGCTGGCCTTGATCCGCTCGTAGGCGGCCCGCGTGGCGGCGGCCGTGGCNNTGGTCGTCGTCGACCAGCGCCTGGACGCCGGCGATGCGCCTGTTGAGGCCGGCCAGCGCGTTGAACAGCGCCGTGCTGGCGGCGTCGGCGGCGCAGGGGGTTCCGCCGGCCAGGCCTGCGAGGCGGGCGCAGGCGTCGGCATCGAGGGCTTGCGCCAAGGCCGGGGGCGCGTCGCCGAGATGCCTGGCGACGAAGGCGTCGCGCCGGGCGAC
>PLEH01000057.1 GCA_003136395.1 Phenylobacterium sp. | reverse complement strand
CTCCAGCGCCGCGATCAGCTCCGCGACGGTGGCGCCCAGTTCGTCGGCGTCGCGCCCCCGCAACACCAGGTTGGAGCCGTAGACGGTCCCGTCGAAAAACGGATAGCTGCCCAGCGACAGGTCCGGATGCGCCTTGGCCACCGCCTCCAGGGGGGCTGCGATCACGCTCTCGCCGGAGCCCTCGACCCGCACCGTGCGCGACACCGTCACCGCCCCGCCGCGCAGGCGCGGGCCCACGTCCTCCAGCATGCCGCGCATGATCGAGGGTACGCCCGCCAGCACGAAGACATTGCCGATGGTGAAGCCCGGCGGACCGGAGACCGGATTGCGCACCAGATCGCCGCCCACCGGCACGCGGGCCATCCGCCGCATCGCCGCGTTCATCACCGCGCCCGGCCGCGAGCGGACGCGGGCCTCGATCAGCTCGATGATCTCCGGATGCTCGTAGAGTTCGACCCCGAAGGCCGCGGCCACCGCGTCGGCGGTGATGTCGTCGTGCGTCGGTCCGATCCCGCCGGTGGTGATCACATAGTCGTAGCGCGCCCGGAGCGCGTCGAGCGCGGCGATGATCTCCTCGCGCACGTCGGGGACGGTCCTGGCCTCCGCCAGATCTACCCCAAAGACGGCGAGGTACTGGGCGATGTCGCGCAGATTGGTGTCCTGCGTGCGTCCCGACAGGATCTCGTCGCCGATGATCAGCACCGCGGCGGTGACCCGCCCTTCCTCGCCGCTCGCCATCCGCCGATCCCTCGCCTAAGTCTCGAAGCTTGCCGTTCGGACTAGCCCCGCCCATGCGCCTTCCGCAACTGTTCCTCGCCGCCGCGGTCATCGTCCACAGTACAGCTACGGTCCAGGCTGCGCCGAAGACGCCCCGTCACCGCGCCATGGATCCCTATGTCGCGGAGCTGAACCGCCAGTGCCCCACCCGCGACCTGCAGGACCTGTCCGCCGGCGACCTCGAACGGATCATGGAAGGCTTCGAGGACCGCCTGACCCTGGCCCAGCGCCACAGGATCCAGGACGCCGTGGGCTACCGCTGCGCGCGCATCGAGGCCGGCCTCACCTGCGGCAACGTCGCCTCCCTGGACGCTTTCCGCCGCCTGGGCCTGCTCCGCAGCTTTGTGACCGAGGCCTGCGCCGCCGGCTGGACCTGCCACGGCTTTGCCGACTGCGCCAAATGAGGGAAGCGCACGGACACCGACCGGCCGGCGGTCTGCGCAGCGTGCCCCGCACCGTGTGGGCCCTGGGCCTCGTCTCCCTGTTCATGGACATCTCCTCGGAGATGATTCACAGCCTGCTGCCGGTCTTCCTGGTCACGACGCTGGGCGCCTCGCCGGCCCTGCTCGGGCTCATCGAAGGCGTCGCGGAGGCCACGGCCTCGATCACCAAGGTGTTTTCCGGCTGGATCAGCGACCGGCTTCGGCGGCGCAAGCTGCTCGTCCTCCTGGGCTACGGCCTGGCCGCCATCACCAAGCCGGTCTTTCCCCTCGCCGTCACGCCTCTGGAGGTGCTCGGCGCCCGGTTCGCCGACCGCATCGGCAAGGGACTGCGCGATGCGCCGCGCGACGCCCTGGTGGCCGACGTCACGCCCGACGGCGCGAGGGGCGCGGCCTACGGACTTCGCCAGGCCCTGGACACCGTGGGCGCCGTGGCGGGACCCCTCGCGGCGGTCGCGCTCATGGCCGCCCTGAACGACAACATGCGCGCGGTGTTCGGGTTCGCCATCATCCCCGCCGTCGTCGCCGTCCTGCTGATCGTCTGGGGGGTCGATGACCGGGCCGCCCCCCATGCGTCGCCGGCGGCCCGCGCGCCCATCGCCTGGTCCGAACTGCAGGCCATCGGCGCGCCGTTCTGGGTGGCCGTCGCGGTCGGAGCGCTCTTCACTATGGCCAGGTTCAGCGAGGCGTTCCTCGTCCTGCGCGGCGCCAACGCCGGCATCCCGCTGATGTTCGTCCCCTTCGTGCTTATCACGATGAACCTTGTCTACGCCGCGGTGGCGGCGCCGGCCGGCGCCCTGTCCGACCGGTGGGGGCGAAAGGCGCCGCTGGCGCTCGGCATGGCGGTGCTCATCGCCGCCGACATCGTGCTGGCGCTGCGCGCCGACATTCCCGGCGTCATCCTCGGCGTGGCGCTCTGGGGCCTGCACCTGGGACTGACCCAGGGCCTGCTCGCGGCCCTGGTGGCCGACACCGCGCCGGCCCGGCTGAGGGGAACCGCCTTCGGCCTGTTCAACCTCGCCACCGGCCTGGCCCTGCTGTTGGCCAGCGCGCTCGCCGGCGCCATATGGTCGGCGCGGGGCGCGTCGCTCACCTTCGTCGCCGGCGGCGGCTTCGCCGTCATCGCCCTGATCGGCCTCCTCGCCCTGATGAAGGACCGGCCCGTTGTAGCCGGCCCGCCGGCCTGAGGACCAAGACTCCCGATGGACTTCCCCTCACCCCTCGCCCGCGGAACCCTCGTCGCCCGCTACAAGCGCTTCTTCGCCGACGTCGCCCTGGACGACGGCCGCGAGATCACCGCTCACTGCCCGAACCCCGGCGCCATGCTGGGCCTCAGCACCCCGGGCCTCAGGGCCTGGGTCTCCAGATCCGACGATCCGAAACGCAAGCTGCCCTGGACGCTTGAGCTGGTTGAGGCCGACGGCGGGCTGGTGGGCGTCAACACCATGCATCCCAACCGCCTGGTGGCCGAGGCGCTGGCCGCCGACCACTTCCCCGAGCTCACCGGCTACGCCACCCACCGCCGCGAGGTGAGGTACGGCGCCAATTCCCGCGTGGACTTCCTGCTGGAGGCGCCGGATCGCGCGGCCTGCTGGCTGGAGGTCAAGAACTGCCACCTGCGGCGCACCGGAACCCTCGCCGAATTCCCCGACTGCGTCGCCGCCCGGTCGCTGAAGCACCTGAAGGAGCTCACCGCCATGGTCGAGGCCGGCCAGCGCGCGGTCATGCTGTTCGTCATTCAGCGGACCGACTGCGACGCCTTCTCCGCCTGCGCCGAACTCGATCCCGCCTACGCGAGGGGCCTGACGGATGCCGCGGCCAAGGGCGTCGAGGTCCTGGCCTACGCCTGCGAGATCACCACCGAGGCGGTGCGCATGGCCGCGCCAATTCCCTGGACGCGCTGAACGAACGCCAACCCGGTCGGCTAACCGGTCAATGGGCGGCCTCGACCTCGCCGCCGCCCTCAGCTCTTGCGCCGAGCCGTGTCCTGACCCTGGCGCGGCCTCAGAACGAGGTCACGGGTGCGGGCCGGGCCCGGAACCGTGCTGGGGGCCGCCTTGACGGCTGTGGCCCGTGGCGGGCGGCGCATGGCCATGGATGGGATTGAACCCCGGCCCACCGTCGCGGCGGAAGTGGCGGGCGGCGTCGCGGTGGAAGCGCCCGGTCCCCTGATCCTGATAGTAGAACAGCCCGCCGGGCCCCCAATAGCCCCCGTAGAACGGGCCGTAGAAGCCATCGTAGTAACCGCCGTACTCGACGTCGGCGTAGCCGACAGGCGGGCCGTACAGGTCCTCGCTCATGCACCCCGAAATCGCCAGGGCACCTAAAGCCGCAACCCCGGCCAGGAGGAAATTCTTCATCGCCGTCTCCATCCGGCCGACCTGGGCCAACCTCATGCAGCGCGCGTCGTTTGCGAGACGTGGCTACCCACAGCTTGAATAGGCAGGGTCGCGCGCGGCCGCCTTGATTTCGCTCAACGCGGCCGCCGGGGCCCGGCGCGGCGCCCGCCCGCGCGCCCCGGACCGCAGGAACCCGGCTCCACCATTGAGGCTTGCGCCCCGACAGGGCATCCTGGCGTTCAACGAACAGCGGACCCGGGGAAACAACCAATGCGAAGCGCCTTCAACATTGTCATGCGGATCGTCTCGAGCCTCATCGGCCTTCTGATGATGTTCATGGGCAGCGTCTGGATCCTGCAGGGCCTGGACATCTACTTCCGCGCCGGGTTCATGGTCGGCGACAAGCGATGGGTCGCCTGGGGCGCGCTGCTCGCCCTGGTGGGCCTTTGCCAGCTCATCTGGAGCAACACGCGGCAGCGGGCCTGATTTGAACCGCTCATCCCGGCGAAGGCCGGGACCCAGATCTCAATGCTGGGTGGCGGATTGGATTGGCTCTGAGCCTATAGAATCCGCGTCTGAGTCATTCCATCTGGGTCCCGGCTTCCGCCGGGATGAGCGGACTTGGGTGTTGGCCACTGCCGCGCCCCTTAGGCGGCCGTTGAACTTTCGTGGTATCGTTGCGACATAGGGACGACCCTTTGGGGGCTCGAACCCCTCCTCGCACCAACGCGGCCGCGGCCGCGGGATAGACCTCAAATGTCCAACACCGACCTCAACGCCATGGCCGGCCTCGACGCCGACTACCGCACCGGCCAGATCAAGATCCACACCGAGGCGGATTTCGAGGGCATGCGCGTCGCCGGCAAGCTCGCCGCCGAATGCCTGGACATGCTGACCCCGCACGTGGTCCCGGGCGTCGNNCGCGGCTACACCAAGACCGTCTGCATCAGCGCCAACCACGTGGTCTGCCACGGCATCCCGGGCGAGCGGGTGCTGCGCGAGGGCGACATCGCCAACATCGACGTCACCGTCATCGTCGACGGCTGGCACGGCGACACCTCCCGCATGTACGGCGTCGGCCCCGTGGCGCCGCGCGCCAAGCGCCTGATCGACGTCACCTACGAGGCCCTTGAGCGAGGCCTCGCCGCCGTGAAGCCCGGCGCGCGCACCGGCGACATCGGCCACGCCATCCAGACCTATGTCGAATCCATGCGCTGCTCGGTGGTCCGCGACTTCTGCGGCCACGGCCTGGGCAGGGTGTTCCACGACGCGCCCAACATCCTGCACTTCGGCCAGAAGGGCGCGGGCGAGCTCCTGCGCCCCGGCATGTTCTTCACCATCGAGCCCATGGTGAACCTCGGCAAATACCAGGTGAAGCTGCTCTCCGACGGCTGGACGGCGGTCACCCGCGACAAGTCTCTGTCGGCCCAGTGCGAGCACTCCATCGGCGTCACCAAGACCGGCTATGAGATATTCACGCTCTCGCCGACGGGGCAGTACAAGCCGCCGGTGATCAGCGCCTAGGAACTATTGCGATGACCCTGCACCAGTTCGCTCCGATCATCCCTGTCGCCATCGCTTCGCTCGGGGCTGTCGCGTGCTCGGGCTGGATTGTCTGGCGCTTGAAATACGCCTACCGCGCGCGCGGCCGGCGGGAGGTCGAGCGCATGTTGGCCAGCCGCGGCGAGACCCTGGTCGCCATCAGGGACCGTCCGTTTGGCTTGTTGCAGGTGACGACAGGCCTCTCCACGAGCCCACCTGTGATCTTCGACGTCCGCGCCCGCACAGCCGACGGCGATGAGCGCACCTACCAATGGGCCTATGAGCCTCGGGTCTTTCCCTGGCAGACCGAAGGCCTGAAGCGCTGCGCCCATGGCATCTGGATCGCGCTCGCCTAACCGCGCCCCCTTGCCCTGACGCCGTAAACGCACGACGCTCGCGGGCGATCAGGGGAGCCCGCCATGAAGACCGCAGCCGCCGCCATCGCCACCTTGATGCTGGCCATTCCCACCGTCGTCGGCGCGGACGCCACGGCCCAGGGCCTCGGCTACATCTGCGGCGCCGAACAGACCGCCGCGCGCCACGTGATCCCCACGCCGGCGGTCATGCTGACCGGCGTCGGCAATGGCGCCTCCCCCGCCGACACCGCCAACCCCCAGGCCCAGGCCTGGTACGTGGAGGGCCTCAACCTCTACCACGCCTTCAACCACAACGAGGCCCGCGCCGCCTTCGCCAAGGCCGCCGAGCTCGATCCGAAGTGCGCGCTCTGCGAATGGGGCGTGGCGCTGGGGCTCGGCCCCACGCTCAACTACGGCGTCACAGAGGATGAGACCGCGCTCGCGCTCAGCCACGCCCAACGCGCCAAGACCCTGCTGAAGCCCGGCGACGCCCGCGCGGCGGGTCTGATCGACGCGCTGATCGTCCGCTACGCCAAGGACAAGCCCCTGGTCCGAGACCTCGACTTCGGCAAGGCCATGGACGAGCTGGCCCGCCGCTATCCGGCCGACGACGAGGTCGCCAACCTGGCGGCCCATGCCCTGATGATCCCGGGTCGCGGCGGCAATCCGGTGGCGGTCGCCCGCGCCTCGGAGCTGATCAAGGGCGTGCTCGCCCGCCACCCCGACGATACCGCCGCGATCCACTACTACATCCACGCCACCGAGTTCGCCGGCCACCCGGCCGAGGCGCTCCCCTATGCCGAGAAGCTCGCAGGCCTGGCGCCCGGCGCCAGCCACCTGGTGCACATGGCCGCCCACACCCTGATGCACGTGGGCCAGTACGAGCAGGTGGCCATCGTCGACGCGCAGGCTCTGAAGGTCGACGCCGACACCGAGGCGCGCCTGGGTTACGCCGGCCCGCTGTCGAGCCAGATGTACTATCAGCACAACTACACCTTCGGCCTGGCGGGCGCCCTGATGGCCGGCGATGCGAAGCTCTCGCTGAAATACGCCGACCATGCCGACGTGGCCTTCCCGGCCAGCGCCGACAACGGCAAGGTCATGGTGCCCGCCGGCCTGACCCGGGTGATGCGGCCGCAGGAGATCCGCACCACCATCGACGCCCGCAGCCTCGTGGCCTACGGCCGCTATGCGCCCGCCCGCGCGCTCGCCATGACCGACGGCGCGAACGATCCGCGCCTGGTGCGCATCTACCGCCACTACGCCAGGGGCGAGGCGCTGGCCGCCCAGGGCGACGCCGCCGGCGTCCGCCGCGAGGCCGACAAGGTCGCGGCCCTGCTCGCGGAGTCCCAGAAGGCCGGCGAGAGCGGCGCCGAGGACGTCGCCTCCATCGCCGCCGACGTCCTGAACGGCCGCGCCGCCCTGCTCTCTCACGACCCGGCCAAGGCCGCCGAGCTCTTCGCCCGCGCCGCCCAGCGCCAGGAAAAGGCCTTCCCCTTCGCCAAGAACTTCGACCCGCCGCCCTGGTGGTATCCGGTCCGCCGCAGCCTGGCCGCCGCCGACCTCGCCGCCGGCAAGCCCGACGACGCCGTGCGCGAAGCCAAAGCCAGCCTCGCCGGCTGGCCGCAGGACGCCCTGGCGCTGCGGATCCTCAGCCAGGCGGAGGCCAAACAGGGCCACGCCGCCGAGGCGAAACAGCACATGGCCGAGGCCCGCAGGGACTGGCGCGGCGACCTGGGCAAGGTCTCGCTCGACCTGACCTGAGGACGCCGCCCAGCGGGACGTCACAAGGTTACACTTCCCTCACTTGCCACCTGCGGTCGAATAGAGTCAGCCTGCCGACCTAATCGGGGAGACGGCTGTGCTTTCGATCAAGAACCTGACGCACGTCTATGCCAACGGTGTGCGCGCTCTCGATGACGTGAGCCTCGACGTCGAAAAGGGCATGTTCGGTCTCTTGGGCCCCAATGGCGCCGGCAAGTCGACGCTGATGCGCTCGATCGCCACCCTGCAGACGCCGACCTCCGGTTCGATCCGGTTCGGCGACATCGACGTGATCGCGCAGCCCGAGAAGCTGCGCCGCACGCTCGGCTACCTGCCGCAGGATTTCGGCGTCTATCCGCGTGTCTCCGCCTACGACATGCTCGACCACATGGCGGTGCTGAAGGGCGTCGCCGAGACCAAGGCCCGCCGCGAGACGGTGGAGAGCCTGCTCGTCCAGACCAACCTCTGGAGCGTGCGCAAGAAGGCGCTCGCCGGCTTTTCCGGCGGCATGCGCCAGCGCTTCGGCATCGCCCAGGCGCTGATCGGCGACCCGGAGCTGATCATCGTCGACGAGCCCACCGCCGGCCTCGACCCGGAAGAGCGCAACCGCTTCCTGAACCTGCTGGCCGAGATCGGCGAGAACGTGGTGGTGATCCTCTCGACCCATATCGTCGAGGACGTGGCCGACCTGTGCCCCGCCATGGCGATCATCGTCGACGGCCGCATCGTCCGCCAGGGCGCGCCCGCGGACCTGATGGCCTCGCTCAAGGGCCGCATCTGGATGAAGACCATCGACAAGGACGCGCTCGACGCGGCGCGCGCCAAATACCAGGTGATCTCCACCCGGCTCTTCGCCGGCCGCACGGTGATCCACGTGGCCGCCGACGCCGATCCCGGCGACGGCTTCGCGCCCGTCACTGGCGGGCTGGAGGACGTCTACTTCTCCACCCTCGCCTCGTCCCGCGTCGCGGCGTGACGGGGGCGTGAGGGGCATGTTCTTCAAGATCGCCGGCTTCGAGTTCCGCTACCAGACGCGCCAGCCGATCTTCTGGGTGGCGGCGATCCTCTTCGTCCTGCTGGCCTTCGGAACGGTCGCATCGGACAACATCCAGATCGGCGCCACGGCGAACGTCCACAAGAACGGGCCGTTCGTGATCGCCCAGACGAGCCTGATCTTCGCGGTCATCTACATGTTCGTGACCACCGCCTTCGTCGCCAACGTGGTGGTGCGCGACGACGACACCGGCTTCGGCCCGATGATCTATTCCACCCGGGTCACCAAGTTCGACTACCTGTTCGGCCGTTTCACCGGCGCCTACCTGGCCGCGGCGTTGAGCTTCGTGGCCGTGCCGCTGGGCTTCTGGCTGGGCTCGCTGATGCCCTGGGTGGACCCCGAGACCCTGGGGCCGCTCATGCCGCAGGCCTACCTCTTCGCCTATTTCTACCTGGCCCTGCCGGTCCTCTTCCTCTCCTCGGCGATCTTCTTCACCCTGGCCACGGTGACCCGCTCGATGATGTGGGCCTATGTCGGCGTGGTCGCCTTCGTCATCCTGCGCGCGGTCTTCTCCCTGGTGCTGACCCGCCAGGGAATGGAGACCGTGGCCGCGCTCTGGGAGCCCAACGGCATAGCCGCCTTCGGCCTGGCCACCCGCTACTGGACCGCCAGCGAGCGCAACACCCTGATCCCGGCGATCGAGGGCTATTCCCTGTGGAACAAGCTGCTCTGGCTGGCGATCAGCTTCGCCTTCCTGGCGCTCGCCTACCGGCTGTTCCGCTTCGAGACGGGCAAGGCCTCGCGCGTCCAGCGCAAGGCCGCGAAGCTAGCGGTCGCGCCCCGCGACGCCGAGCCTCCGACCCCGATCGGCGGCCCCCTGCCCAAGCCGGTGTTCAACGCCGCGACCGCGCGCGCCCAGCTCTGGGCCCGCACCCGGCTGGACATGGGCCAGGTCTTCAAGAGCCCGGCCTATTTCGTGCTGCTGGCGCTCTCGGCCCTGCTGTCGGTCGTGAACCTGTGGCTGATCACCGACGTCAGCCTCTACGGCGGGCGCACCTATCCGGTGACCCGCGTGATGATCACCGCGCTCTCGGGCGTGTTCATCGCCATGAGCGTCATCATCGCCATCTACTATGCGGGCGAACTCGTCTGGCGCGAGCGCGAGCGGCGCACCAACGAGATCGTCGACGCCACCGCCGCCCCCGACTGGGCCTTCATCGCGCCCAAGACCCTGGCCATCTCGCTCGTGCTGATCTCGACCTATGCGGTCTCCATCCTGGTCGCCATGGTGATCCAGGCGATCAAGGGCTACGTCCACTTCGAGTTGGGCGAATACCTGCTCTGGTGGCTGATCCCGCAATCGATCGACGTCGTGCTGATTGCGGTGCTGGCGATCTTCGTTTCCGCGCTCAGCCCCCACAAGTTCGTCGGCTGGGGCGTGATGGTGCTCTGGCTGATCTCCAGCCTGGTGATGGGCAACCTCGGCTTCGAGCACAGCCTCTACCAGTACGGCAGCGGCCCCAGCGTGCCGCTGTCCGACATGAACGGCCAGGGCCAGTTCTGGAAGGGCGCCTATTGGCTGAGGCTCTACTGGTCAGCCTTCGCCGTGATCCTGCTGGTGCTCGCCTACGGCCTGTGGCGGCGTGGCGCGGAGACCCGCTTCCTGCCGCGCCTGCGCCGGCTGCCGCAGCGGCTGAAGGGCCGCGCGGGCGTCATCCTGGCGCTGGCGGTCGTCGTCTTCGCAGGTTCGGGCGGCTACATCTACCTGAACACCAACGTCTGGAACCCCTACCGCACGCACCTCGACGACGAGCGGTTCAGGGCAGACTACGAAAAGGCGCTGTGGAAGTTCCACGACATGCCGCAGCCGAAGATCACGGCGGTGAAGCTCGACGTCGAGCTCTACCCGCATGCGCCCAAGGTGGTCACGACCGGGTCCTACGTGATCCAGAACCGCACGGCCGCGCCGCTCGGCGAGGTCCACGTCCGCTTCCAGGACCGCGACCTGAAGGTCCCGGTCCTCTCCGTCCAGGGCGCCCACCTGAAGGCGGCATTCCCGCGGTTCAACTACCGCATCTACGCCTTCGACAGGCCGATGGCGCCGGGAGAGACGCGCACGATCGCCTTTCGGACCGAGCGCGCCCAGCGCGGGTTCAAGAACGGCGCGCCGCTCACCGCGGTCATGGACAACGGGACCTTCGTCAACAATTTCGACGTTGCGCCGGCGCTGGGGATGGACCGCAACGGCCTGCTCACCGACCGCTCCAAGCGCCGCAAGTACGGACTGCCGGCCGAACGGCGTCCGCCGGCGCTCGGCGATCCGTCAGCCGCGCAGTTCAGCTTGATCGGCCACGACTCCGATTGGGTCACCGCCGACATCACCCTTTCGACGGTCGCCGACCAGACCCCGATCGCGCCCGGCTACCAGGTCTCGTCCAGCGTCGCGAACGGCCGGCGGACCACCCGCTTCGTCACCGAGGCGCCGATCCTCAACTTCTTCTCCCTGCAGTCGGCGCGCTATGCGGTGAAGACGGTGACCTACAAGGGCGTGGCGATCAGCGTCTACTACCACCCGGCGCACGCCTGGAACGTGGACCGGATGATCCGCACCGCCGAGGCGGGCCTCGACTATTACGACGCCAACTTCAGCCCCTACCAGTTCCGCCAGCTGCGGTTCCTGGAGTTCCCGGCGCCGCAGGGCGCCTTCGCCCAGTCCTTCGCGAACACCGTGCCCTGGTCGGAGGGCCTGGTGTTCATCGCCGACGCGACGTCCGACCCCTCGCGCATCGACATGGTGACCTACGTCGGAGCCCACGAACTCGGCCACCAGTGGTGGGCCCACCAGGTCATCGGCGCCGACGAGCAGGGGGCCACCATGCTCGACGAGACGCTCGCCCAGTACTCGGCCCTGATGGTGATGAAGCACATGTACGGGCCGGACATGATCCGCAAGTTCCTCAAGTACGAGCTCGACAACTACCTGAAGTCCCGCGGCGGAGAAGCCCTCGAGGAGCTGCCGCTAGATCGCGTCGAGAACCAGCCCTACGTCCACTACCGCAAGGGCTCGCTGGTCATGTACCGGCTGCAGGACGAGATCGGCGAGGACGCGGTCAACCGCGCCTTGCGCAGGTTCATCCACGACCACGCCTTCAGGTCCGCCCCCTACCCGACGGCCCTGGAGCTGGTGAACGACTTCCGCGCCGAGGCCCCGGCCGACAAGCAGCAGCTGATCACCGACCTCTTCGAGAAGATCACCCTCTACGACCTCAAGGCCAGGACCGCCGTCGCGAAGAAACGTCCCGACGGGCGCTGGGACGTGACCCTCACGTTCGACGCCAAGAAGCTCTACGCCACCGGCCAGGGCAAGGAGACCGAGGCGCCGCTCGTGGGCGAGACCGTCGATGTCGGCGTCTTCACCGCCGAGCCCGGCAAGAAGACCTTCTCGGCCAAGGACGTGCTGTCGATGCAGCGCCGGCCGATCCGGTCCGGAACCCAGTCCTATGTCGTCACCGTCGACAAAGAGCCGCTCTTCGCCGGCGTCGATCCCTACAACAAGCGCATCGACCGCAACTCCGAGGACAACGACATCAAGGTGACCGGCGGCTAGGGCCCCCTTGCCAAACAGGAACACATGGGGAACATTGTTCGCCCATGAGCCCGCCCCTCGCCGTCGAAGACGTCTGCGCCCAGCCTGACCTCTGGGCCGCGCCCAAGCGTGCGGCCAAGGTCCGGCCGCACTATGCCGGCCACCGTGACCGGCTGCGGGAGCGCGCCCTGGCGGGTGGGCTCGCCGCCCTGCCCGACTACGAACTTCTCGAACTCCAGCTCTTCCGCTCGATCCCGCGCGGCGACGTCAAGCCGCTGGCCAAACTGCTCCTCGCCCGCTTCGGCTCCCTGGGCGGCGTGCTGGGCGCCGCGCCGGAAGAGCTGAAGACCGTCAAGGGCGTCGGCGACGCGCTCGCCCTCGACCTCAAGCTCCTGCACGAGGCGGCGCTGCGCGCCGCCCGCGAGAGCGTCGGCAAGCGCGCGGTGATCTCCTCCTGGTCGGCGCTGCTCGCCTATGTGAAGACCGCGCTGGCGCACGAGGCCCGCGAGCAGTTCCGCGTCCTCTTCCTCGACAAGAAGAACCAGCTGATCGCCGACGAGGTGATGAACCGCGGCACCGTCGACCATGCGCCGGTCTATCCGCGCGAGGTCATGCGCCGCGCGCTGGAGCTCTCCGCCAGCGCGGTGATCCTGGTGCACAACCACCCTTCCGGCGACCCCAGCCCGTCCTCCGCCGATGTGGTCATGACCCGCCAGGTCGTCGAGGCCGGCCGGCCCCTGCGCATCGCCGTCCACGACCACCTGATCGCCGCCCGCGACGGGGTGGCGAGCCTCAAGGCGCTCGGGCTATTCTGATCGCCATGCGAAAGATTCTTCCCACCCTCGCTCTGGCGGCCCTCGTCGCGGCCGGCGGCCTCACGCTCGCGAACGCCGCCCAGGAACCGCCGGCGCCGCCAAACCCGCCGGCCCCGACCGACGCCGTCCCGGTCGATCCGGCGCTTGCGCTCATTCAGACCCGCTGCGTCATGTGTCACCCTGCCGACTTCGTCCTGCAGGCGCGCAAGCCCAAGGACGCCTGGCGCGACCTGATCAACGAGATGGTCGGCAAGGGCGCCCAGGTGAGCGACGCCGAAGCCGACCAGATCCAGGCCTATCTGGAAAAGACCCAATCCGTTCCGCCGGCGCCTTAGGTCGCCAACGGGCGCGGCGGGTCAGATCACGTGGTTGATGTGCTGTCCGGTCGAGGGCGGCGGCTCGGGGTGAGCCTGCTGGCCGTGCTTCTCCACGCTCTTGGCGAGCGCCCCGCTCAGCACCACGGCGGGACCGCGCGCGGAGGTCACCGGGTTTTCCGGCTTGTGGTCCGACTGCGCCTTCGGCGGCCGGGGCGACTCGATCTGCCGCACGTAGCTGACCGGCGGCGGCGCGTTGACGGCGTTCAGATGGAAGTCGGCCATGGGGTCGATGGTCTCCGCGGTCCGTCCCCATGATATCGGCCGCAGCCTTAACCTCTTGTTCAGGAATAGGATGAACCGGCCGTTGACTCTGCGGGTCCCGCCTGGCGACCGGCTTTGCACACTCGCCCCGCTGGCGGCTAAGCTCGCGGCATGTTCGCGAACTGGGACTCCTTCTTCCTCCTGATCGGCGGCGCGGCCGGCGGGCTGATCGGCCTGCTGTTCATCGTCGTGACCCTCATCCGCGGCGGCGACACGGGGACAAAGCTGCGCGGCGCCAGCGTGTTCATGACCCCCACCGTCGCCCTCCTGGCCATGGTGCTGACGCTGAGCGCCTTCGCCACGGCGCCGGGGATTCCGCGGCCGGCGGCCGGCGTGATCTTCAGTCTCTGCGCGCTGACCTGCCTGACCTTCACCGGCCGCGCGCTCGCGATGCTGATCACCGAGTCCGTCAAGTCGACCCACTGGTCCGACGTCTGGGGCTATGGCGTCGCGCCCTTCGCCGCCAGCCTCGGGCTGGCCGCCTCCGCCGAGGCGGTCTGGCTCTCCTGGTCCTGGGCCGCCTTCGGGATCGCCGCCAGCCTCGTGGCCATGCTGCTGATCGCCGTCCGCAACGCCTGGGACCTGGTGACCTGGATCACCGCCAAGGGCGACTCCCTCAGCCGCCCCCCGGACTGACTCGTAAGGGAGAGCTGACGCCTCGAACAGGCGAAATCCTGACCGCCGACGCATCGGATGAGAAGGTCGCGCCGCGGATCGCATTGTGGCCCTTGCTCCGCATCGGAATGTGGCCCTTGCCGCGCCGCCGCCGCACGCTAGGCTCGCACCTCGCCTTCACCGCCAGGGACGCCCCATGAGCCTCGACCGCCGTCATCTGCTCACCGCCGCAGCCGCAGCCGGCCTCATGGCCGCCGCGCCGAAAACCAAGGGCCTGAGCCAACATGGAGCCGCTCCCGCGGCGCACGGCGACGCGGCGCTCAACCGCTACTTCGACGCCGTCTCCGAGCACATTCTGACCGTCTCTCCGGAAGGGGCCACCGGCCTCGGCCTCGACACCGGCAAGCGCGCGGCGCTGAAGTCCCGGCTCGGCGACGCCTCCATGGCCCACATCACCGAGGACCGCGCCTGGTGCCGGGCGGGCCTGGCCCGGCTCGCGACCTTCCCCGACGCCCAGCTGTCGCCCGCCGCCCGCCTCAACAAGGCCGTGGTCAAGTACGCCTTCGAACTCGGCCGCGACGCGGCGCCCTTCGACTACGGCGAAAACACCCTGGGCTCGGCCATGGGCGAGGCCGCCAGCCCCTATGTGGTCAGCCAGCAGTCGGGCGCCTATTCCGGCGCGCCGGAGTTCCTCGACAGCCAGCATCAGGTGCACAACAGGGCCGACGCCGAGGCCTACCTCGCCCGGGTCCACGCCATCGCGCGCGTGATGACTGAGGAGACCGAGCGGGTGAAGAAAGACGCCGGCCTGGGCGTCGTCCCCCCGGACTTCATCCTCTCCAACACCATCGGCCAGCAGGAGGGTTTGCTGGCCATCCCGGCCTCCCAGGCCCGCATGGCCACCGCGCTCGGCCGCAAGGTCAAGGAGGCGGGCCTTTCCGGCGACTACCAGGCCCGCGCCGTCGCCATCGTCGAAAGGGAGGTCTACCCCGCGCTCGCCGCCCAGCTCGCGACGCTCAAGGGCCTGCAGGGCAAAGCCGGCCACGACGCCGGCGTCTGGCGCCTGCCAAACGGCGAGGCCTACTACCGCTGGCTGCTGCGCGAGGGCACGACCACGACCCTCACCGCCGAACAGGTCCACAACATGGGCCTGGAGCAGAACAAGGCGATCGAGGCGCGCATGGACGGGTTGCTCCGCGCCCAGGGCCTGACCCAGGGTTCGGTGGGCGAGCGGATGACCGCGCTCGGCAAGGACCCGAAATACCTCTTTCCCAACACCAACGCCGGGCGCGAGCAGCTGATCGCCTATCTGAACGGCCTGATCTCAGGCGTGCGGCCCAAGCTCGCCAAGGCCTTCAATCTCAAGCTCAAGGCCCCCGTGGTCGTCAAACGGGTGCCGGTCGACATCCAGGACGGCGCCGGCCAGGGCTATATGAACACCGGCTCCTTGGACGGCTCGCGGCCCTCCACCTACTACATCAACCTGAAATCGACGGAGAACTGGCCGAAGTTCTCGCTCCCCAGCCTCACCTATCACGAGACGATTCCGGGCCACACCTGGCAGGGCGCCTACCTCACCGAGACCGGCAAACTGCCGCTGATCCGCATCCTGCTCTCGGGATTCAACGCCTATGTGGAAGGCTACGCCCTCTACGCCGAGCAACTGGGCGACGAGATCGGCATGTACGACGACGACTGGGCGGGCCGCCTGGGCTACCTGCAGGCCCAGAAGTTCCGCGCCGTGCGGCTCGTCGTCGACACCGGCCTGCACGCCAAGCGCTGGAGCCGTGAGCAGGCGGTCCAGTGGGCCGTGGACAACTCCGGCCGCACCCGAGCGGCGATGACCAGCGAGATCGACCGCTACTGCGGCACCCCGGCCCAGGCCTGCGGCTACAAGGTCGGCCACACCGAGATCAACCGCCTGCGCGACCGCGCCAAGGCGGGCCTGGGCGCCAAATACGACCTGCGGGTCTTCGACGACCTGCTGGTCAAGACGGGCGCCGTGCCGCTCACCGTGCTGGGCGAAGTGGTCGACGGCTACGTGAAGTCCGGCGGCGTGGTGAACCTCTGAGCATGGCCGGCCGCCTCACCGTGCGCGAGATCGAACGCGGCGACTACGCCGGCTGGCGGCCTCTGTTCGACGGCTACAACGCCTTCTACGGCCGCGAGGGCCCGACCGCCTTGCCCGAGGAGATCACCGCCGCTGCCTGGGACCGGTTCTTCGATCCCGCCGAGCCGGTCCACGCCCTCGTCGCCGAGCGCGACGGGGCCCTGGTCGGCCTCGTCCACTACCTCTTCCACCGTTCGACCACGGCGATCGAACTCACCTGCTATCTGCAGGACCTGTTCACCAGCCCCGAAGCCCGCGGCGGCGGGGTCGGCAAGGCGCTGATCGAGGCGGTCAACGCCCGCGCGGCGGCCGCCGGCTCCCACCGCGTCTACTGGCTGACCCACGAGACCAACGCCACGGCGCGGCGCCTCTACGACCAGGTCGCCGAAAACTCCGGCTTCATCGTCTACCGCAAGGACGTGTGATCACCCCGGCATCGCCGCGCGCGGGATGATCGCGCCGGGGTGCTGCACCACCGCGGCGGCCAGCCGGCGCCCCGCGGCCACGCCCTCGGCCGCAGACCCGTCGCGCAGGCGCGTGGCCCAGTAGCCGGCGTTGAAGCTGTCTCCGGCGCCGGTGGTGTCGACCACCGTTTCGGCCGCCGGCTCGGGTGGGAACAGCTCCGCGCCCTCCCCGCTCAGCACCTCGATCCGATGGTCGGCGTGGCGCAGCACCACCTCCAAGCCCCGCGCCGCCCAGGTCCTGGCCATGGCCTCCGCCGAGCGCCCCTTGAAGGCCGTCACGTCCTCGGCGCTCAGCGACAGGTAGCGGCAGTGCGGCAGCACCGCCTCGATCGCAGCCCGGCCCACGTCCGGCCCCGGCCACAGCGGCGCCCGGTAATTGGTGTCGAACGCCACGGCCACGCCGGCGGCCGCCGCCTGCGCCAGCAGGCCGGTCAGGGTCGCGCGTCCCGCCTCGCCGAGGATCGCCAGCGAGATCGCCGAGACCACGATCAGGTCCGCCGTGTTCAGCGCCGCGCTCAGCTTCGCCAGGTCTGCCAGCTTCAGATAGTCCCGCGCCGGAGCCTCGCTGCGCCAGAAGAAGAAGCTGCGCTCGCCTGCCGGGTCCCTCTGGATGGCGTAGAGCCCGGGCAGACGCCCCTCGGCCTCCACCACGAGATCGCGCCCGATCCCCTCCTCGGCCAGGCTCGCCAGAATGCCGGCGCTGAACGGGTCGCCGGCGCCCACCGCGCTCGCATAGGCGACCTCCAGCCCCAGCCGGCGCAGGTAGACGGCGGTGTTGTAGGTGTCGCCCGCATAGCCGATGGCCGCCGCGCCCCCTCTCCCGGCTTCAGGCCCAGTCAGGCTCAGCTCCGCCATGCATTCGCCGATCGCGATCACTCCGGCCATTCGGACCTCTTCGTGGACGCGTGGGACTTTGCCCAGCCTGGGCCCGCAACACAACGCCGCAACCCGGATTCGCGTCGCCATTCGCCCTTGCAAAGCTCCGAACGCGGATCATAACGGCGCGCTCCGGCCGACTCGGCTACGGATAGGCGCCAGGGGCTCTTGAACCGGCCCGCGGAGGATCGCCCATGCTGACCTGGTTCCAGGCGCTGCTTCCCAAGGAGCAGAAGTTCTTCGACCTCTTCGAGGCCCACGCGCTGACGCTGGTGGCCGGGGCCACCTCGCTGCGCCACCTGCTGAACGGCGGCGAGGCTGTGCCGCTCTACTGCGCCGAGGTCGCCCGCCACGAGGACGAGGCCGACAACATCACCCGCGAGGTGCTGCTGGCCGTGCGCCGCACCTTCATCACCCCCTTCGACCGCAGCGACATCCACGACCTGATCACCTCGATGGATGACGCCATCGACCAGATGCACAAGACCGCCAAGTCGATCATGCTGTTCGAGCAGCGCGAGTTCCAGCCGGACATGGTCAAGCTGGGCGACGTCATCGTGAAGACCGCGAACCTGACCGCTGAGGCCGTGCCCCTGCTGCGCCGCCTGCGCGAACACGCCCGGCGCCTGAACGAGATCGCCGAGGAGGTCACCCGGCTCGAGGACCAGTCCGACGCCCTCTATGACGCCGGCATCCAGGCCCTCTACCGCGGCCCCGCGGCCAAGGACCCCATGGCCTATATCGTCGGCGCCGAGATCTACGATCACCTGGAAAAGGTCGTCGACCGCTTCGAGGACGTCGCCAACCGGATCAGCGCCGTCCTGATCGAGCATCTCTAGGATGGATTTCCAGGGCCCTGGTCTGCTGCTGATCGTGCTGGTCGTCGTGGCGCTGGCCTTCGACTTCCTGAACGGCCTGCACGATGCGGCCAACTCCATCGCCACCATCGTTTCGACCCGGGTGCTGCCGGCCCGCTACGCCGTCTTCTGGGCGGCCTTTTTCAACTTCATCGCCTTCGCCATCTTCGGCCAGCATGTGGCCGCAACGGTCGGCAAGGGGATCATCTCGCCGGGCATCGTCTCCGATGCGGTGATCTTCGGCGCACTGGGCGGGGCCATCACCTGGAACGTGGTCACCTGGCTGGGCGGCATTCCCTCCTCCTCCTCCCACGCCCTGATCGGCGGCCTCCTGGGCGCCGGCGTCGCCAAGGCGGGCCTGCATCCGGTGGTCTGGGCCGGGGTGTGGAAGACAGTAGGCGGCATCGTCGTCTCTCCGGCGCTCGGCCTGGCTCTGGCGCTGCTGCTGGTGCTGATCGTCTCCTGGGCCTTCGTGAAGACGAGGCCCGCCTTCGCCGACGGCGTCTTCCGGCGGCTGCAGTTCCTGTCGGCCGCCGCCTTTTCCCTCGGCCACGGCGGCAACGACGCCCAGAAGACCATGGGCATCATCACCGTCCTGCTCTACGCCCACGGCAAGCTCACCGGCGAGTTCCACGTGCCGTTCTGGGTGGTGCTGTCCTGCCAGGGCGCCATGGCGGCCGGAACGCTCATGGGCGGCTGGCGGATCGTTCACACCATGGGCTCGAAGATCACCCATCTGACCCCGCAACAGGGCTTCTGCGCCGAGACCGCCGGCGCCATCTCTCTGTTCTTCTTCACCAACATCGGCGTGCCGGTCTCCACCACCCACACCATCACCGGAGCCATCGTCGGCGTCGGCGCGGCGCGGCGCGTGTCGGCCGTGCGCTGGAATATCGCCAGCAACATCGTCTGGGCCTGGGTGATCACCATGCCGGTGGCCGGGCTCCTGGGCGCGGCGTTTTACGGGCTGGCGCGCCTGGCCGACCGGGCTTTGGGTTGAGCATGGCCAAGTCCGCCTCCCAAAAGCCTTCCAACCGCGAGCCCGACCGCGAGCCCCGGACGCAGTTCGCGGCGTTGCCCTGGCGCCGCAACGCCGCCGGCGAGTTGGAGGTGCTCCTGATCACCAGCCGCGAGACCCGCCGCTGGGTGATCCCCAAGGGCTGGCCGATCAAGGGCGCGAAATCGATGAAATCCGCCGCCCAGGAGGCCTATGAGGAGGCGGGCCTGATCGGCAAGATCGGCAAGCGGCCGATCGGCTCCTACGCCTATGACAAGCGGCTGAAGAACGGGCGCCTGCAGCACGTCCGCGTCGCGGTTTTCGGCCTGCAGGTCGAGCGCGAAGCGGAGGACTATCCCGAGGTGGGCCAGCGCGAGAAGCTGTGGGCCACAATCACTGAAGCCGCCCGGCTGGTGGACGAGCCGGAGCTGATGGTCCTCATGGCGACCTTCAAGCCCTAGCATGGCGATTCAATGTTTCTCGTGTGCCTCTTGGATTTGAAGTTCGCTCTGCGCTCGATCCAAGCCAGGGCGAACTTCAAATCCGGCACACAAGCGCGCCACGCGCTAACGAACGTGGTTAAGCGAAATTAACTGCGAACGTCAGTCTTACCGAAACCTTCAGGCGTCACAATTCCGGCTCAATCCGGAGCCTGGCAAAGGTGTCGCAGACCTATCCCACGTTCGCCCGCCCGCTCGTCATCCTGCATGTGGACGACGATCCGATGAACCTGCGCGTTGTGGAAGAGATCCTCACCGCCTTCCATCACACCTCGGTCAAGGCCTCGTCCGGCGCCGACGCCCTTGCGCTGGTGGCCCAGCGGCCTTTCGACGTGATCCTGATGGACATCCACATGCCGGGGATGAGCGGCATCGAGACGGTCGCCCAGGTGCGCGCCCGGCCCGGCCCCGAGCATGCGACCCCGATCATCGCGCTCACCGCCGACGTGCTGAGCCGTCATCCCAGCGAATACCGCGAACTCGGCTTCGACGACTTCGTGTCCAAGCCGATCCTGGTCTCGGGCCTCCTGGAGGCCATCAAGCGCGCCGCCGAGCCGCCGGCCGCCGACGCAAAGTCCGCCGCCAACGCCGCCTGACTCTCGCCGCGCCGCCGCGGCCGCGCTAACCTCGCGGGCATCGGCCGCTGACGAGCCGTGCGACGGGAGGCTGCCATGCCCATGCTCGACCGAGACGGGGTGAAGATCCATTACGAGGTCGCGGGCGACGGCCCTGCCCTGATCCTCACCCACGGCTATTCGTCGACGGCCGAGATGTGGGCCGGCCAGATCGAGCCGCTCTCCAGGCATTTCAAGGTCATCACCTGGGACATGCGCGGTCATGGGGACAGCGACTATCCCACTGACCAAGCCGCCTACTCCGAGGAGGCCACCGTCGCCGACATGGCCGCCCTGCTGGACGCGGTCGGGGCGAAGGACGCCATCGTCGGGGGCCTGTCGCTCGGCGGCTACATGAGCCTGGCCTTCAACGCCACCCACCCGGAGCGCACGCGGGCCCTGCTGATCATCGACACCGGCCCCGGCTACAAGAACGACCAGGCCCGCGACGGCTGGAACGCCAACGCCATCAGGCGCGCCGAGCGGTTCGAGGCCCCAATCTCTGAAGGTGGGGGCCTGCCCGACCCCGCCAAACTGGGCGCCGAGGTGCGGCTCGCCCGCCATCGCGACGCCACCGGTCTCGCCCGCGCCGCGCGCGGCATGCTCACCCAGAGGAACGCCCGGGTCATCGAGAGCCTGCCCACGGTGGCGGTCCCCGCGGTGGTGATCGTCGGCGCCGATGACACGCCGTTCCTGGCCGCGTCCGACTACATGGCCGCCAAGATCCCCGGCGCGAAGAAGGTGGTGATCGAAGGCGCCGGCCACAGCGCCAACATCGACCAGCCCGCCGCCTTCAACGAGGCCCTGATGGGCTTTCTGGGCGAGGCCGGGCTAATCCCATGAGCTCGCGTACGGCGTAGTTGCCGCCCACCCACGAATTGCGGCACACCGAAGCCTCGCTTGTCCCTGGACGCCATGGCCGCCGCCCCGCCTTCCGCCGACGATGATCCGCTGCTGGCCGCCTACCTGGAGCGCCGGGCCAATCTCGTGCGCTTCCTGGCCGCCCGGTCCGGCTCGCTGGCCGTGGCGGAAGACCTCGCCCAGGAGCTCTATCTGAAGATCGCCGGCCGCGACCGCGCGGCCGAGGTGGGCGCGCCGGCGGCGCTGCTCTATCGGATGGCGCTCAACCTGATGCTCGACCGGGCGCGCGGGGAGACCCGTTCCGCCGCCCGCGACACCGCCTGGCGCCAAGTCGTCCGCTCCGAGATCGGCGGCGTCGATGTGGCCGATGAGCCTCCCGCCGACGAAGCCGCGGCCTCCGCCCAGCGCCTGCGCCAGCTGATCGCCGCGGTCGCCGACCTGCCGCCCCAGGCCGGCCGCGCCTTCCGCCTGCACAAGCTCGAAGGCCTCAGCCACGCCGAGACCGCACGCGCCATGGGTCTGTCGGTCAAGGCCGTCGAAAAGCACGTCAGCGCCGCCCTGAAGGCGCTTACGGTCAAGCTCGCCGCGAGGTCCGATGCAAAAACAACTTAGAATTGCTGCATCCGGACCTAGGGGCAGGTCCGACCCGCGGCGTCTTTATGCTGAGACTATGCGGCTTGGGTGCTTGGGAATCGTCGATGAGTGAGGCCTGGACCAGGGGAGACGACGCCAGGCGCGCTTCTGCGGCCGACTGGCTCGTGCGCCTGCAGGCGCCGGACCTGGACGAGACCGGGGCCACGGAATTCGACGCCTGGCTGACCGCCCACCCCGCCAACGCCAACGCCTACGACGCCGCGCTGTCCGTCATGCTGGAACTGGACGCGGCCGCGCCGGACATCCTGCACGGCCTCCGGACCGCGCCCGCGCGGCGTCCCGGCCCCGCCCTCACCCGTTCCGCCCGTCGCGGCTGGCTCGTGGCCGGCGGCCTCGCGGCGGCCGCCGCCGTGGCGCTCGCGGTCATGCCGTTCAGCGCGCTCGCCCCGGCGACCCAGAGCTTCGCCACCGCCAAGGGCGAGCATCGCACCGTCAGGCTCGCCGACGGCTCGACCATCGAGCTCAACGCCGGCTCGCAGCTCAGCGTGACCCTTGGCCGCCACGACCGGCATGTGGTGATGTCTGAGGGCGAGGCGGTGTTCGACGTCGCCGCCGACAAGGCCCGTCCCTTCCTGATCGACGCCGGCGACCGCACCGTGCGCGTGGTCGGCACCCGCTTCGACGTCCGCCGCCGCGGGACCGAACTCTCCGTCACCGTCGAGCGCGGCCTGGTCGAGGTCAGGCCCAGCGGCGAGCTCGCCGGCCGCGTGTTCCGCCTGCATCCCGGCCAGCGCCTGGACGCCACTCAGGGCGCGCCCACGGTCCAGCTCAGCCTCGCCGATCCGCAGGCCGTCGAAAGCTGGCGCGCCGGCCGGTTGATCTACCGCGACCAGCCGCTGGGCGATGTGATCGCCGACCTGAACGAGCAGTTCGCCCAGCCGATCATCCTGGAAGACGCCACGCTCGCCCAGATCCGCGTCTCCGGCGTTCTGGTTCTCGACGATCAGGCTGCGGTTATTCGCCGCCTCGCTTTGCTCGCCCCCGTCAAGGCGCTACCCTCACCGCGAGGCATTGTGCTTCGCAGCGATCCGGCGGCGAAGTGATGAGGGGGACAAAGGGCCATACCCAGGCCGTCGGCCTTTCTGCGTGGGTCCCTCGCGGGGCTCTGCCTCCTCACGCTCGCCAGCCGGGCTGAGGCCGGCGAAGCGCGCCGCCGCTTCGACATCGCCCCGGAGCCCTACGCCGACGCCCTCATCGATCTGGCCGTCCAGGCCAATATCTCGCTGCTCGGCGCCTCGGCCTGCGGGACCGGCGGCAGAACCCAGCTTTCCGGCCGCTATGTCCTGAGCGCCGCCCTCGCCCGCGTCCTGGCCGGCGCGCCCTGTACCTGGCGCATCGTCGATGCCCGCACCGTGCGGATCACCGCGGCGGCCCCGGGCGCCACGGTCCAGGGCCCGCCCACCCCGGTGGTCGCCGAGCTCCTGGTCACCGCGCGCAAGCGGCCCGAGCGGCTGGATGCGCTGCCGGCGGGGGTCAGCGTGCTCTCCGGCGACCAGCTGCGCGCCACCGGCGCGGGCGACGTCCGCGACACCGCCGGCGAGCTGGTCGGCGTGCTGATGACCAACCTTGGGCCCGGCCGCGACAAGGTCCTGATGCGCGGCCTGTCGGACGGCGCATTCACCGGCCGCGCCCGTTCGACGGTCTCGACCTACCTCGACGACGCCCCGATCAACTACAACGCGCCGGATCCCGACCTGCGGCTGACCGACGTGGAGCGGGTGGAAACCCTGCGCGGGCCGCAGGGCGCGCTCTATGGCTCGGGCGCGCTCGCCGGCGTCTATCGCATCGTGGCCATGAAGCCCGACCCCGAGCGGTTCGCCGCCGGCTTGCAGGTCCAGGCCTCCCGGACCCACGGCGGCTCGGCCAGCTACGTGGCTGAGGGCTTCACCAACCTGCCACTCCCGGGCGGCAAGGCCGCGCTCAGGCTGGTCGGCTACTACGACGACGAGGGCGGCTATCTCGACAACGTCGCCCTCAGGCTTTCCAACGTCGACTCCACGACCCGCGAGGGTGGCCGCGCGGCGCTCCGCCTGGCGCTCGGCGACCGCTGGACGCTCGACATCGCCGCGGCGGGCCAGCGGCTCCATTCGCGCGACACCCAGTATCTCACCTCGGGCGCCGCCGCGGCGGGCCTGGGCGCCGCCCGGGCCGAGCCCGCCCTGTCCGGCGACCTCGTCGGCGGCGGCGCGGCGACCAACCGCACCACCCAGGTCCGCGAGGCCTCGGTCAACGACTTCGCCCAGGGCGCCGTCACCCTGCGCGGCGAACTTCCAGGCGCCGACCTGACGGCCACCACCTCCTACGTCCAGCACGCCTATTCCAGCCTCTACGACGCCACCCGCGTGGCCGCCGGCTTCAGCCCCGAGGCGGTCCTGGGCATCTATTCGGAGGCCGCGCGCATCCATCGGGTCGTGCAGGACCTAGTGCTCACCTCCACCGGCTCGGGCGAGGTCAGCTGGCTGGTCGGCGCCTACGGCTCGGCCTCCCTGGAGCGCACCCCCTCGGCCCTGGACATCCTCGCCGGCCCCACCCCGTCCGTCCCACTGCTGGCCGCCGCCGTCAGCCACCTGACCCGGGTCTACGACGAGGACCGCCGCGACCACCTGCGTGAGCTTGCCGCCTATGGGGAGGCCACCTGGCGCTTCGCGCCCGACTGGACGCTTTCAGCCGGCGCGCGGGCCTTCAGAAGCCACCTGGACGTCAAGACCAACATCGCCGGCGCCCCGCCCACCGCGCCGCGCACGGTGGAGGCGACCGCCTCCATCTCCGGGATCTCGCCCAAGGTCTCGCTGCAGTACGAGTTCATGGACGGCGCCCTGGTCTACGGCCTCTATTCCGAGGGCTTTCGCCCGGGCGGCGTCAACACCACCAACTTCGTGGGCGTCAGCGCCAAGCGCACGACCTTCGAGCCCGATCGGCTGCAGAATTTCGAACTCGGCGCCAAGGGGCGTTTCCTGGACCAGCGGCTGGTCCTGCGCGGCGCGGCCTTCTACGACCAGTGGTCCAACATCCAGTCCGACCAGTACCGCGCGGGCCCGACGGGTTCGGGCCTGTCCTACACCGCCAATGTCGGCGACGCCCACATCCGCGGCGTCGAGGCCGAGGCCGCCTATGACTGGGACTTCGGCCTGACCCTGCAGGCCAACGCCCTCTACTCCGCGCCCAAGTTCACCAAGGTCAATCAGGACTTCGCCAGCTTCCTGGGCTCGGGCCTGCCGGGCGCGCCGCGCTGGTCCGGCAGCCTGCTCGCCCGCTACGAGCATGCCCTGCCGCGCGACCTGATGCTGCGGCTGGTGGGCCAGGCCGCCTACGTCGGCCCCGCGCGCCTGACCTTCGACCCGACGCTCTCGGCGCGCACCGATCCGGTCTGGAACGTCAGCCTGCTGGCCGACCTCGTGGCGCGGCGCTGGACCGCCGGGCTCTATGTGACCAACCCGGCGAACTCGGCCGGCAACACCTTCGCCTATGGCAACCCCTTCACCTTCGGCCAGGTCCGCCAGGTCACCCCGCAACGGCCCCGCACCGTCGGCGTCCGCCTGACCGCGGCCTACTGATATCCGCCCCCGCTGCGGCGGGCTGACGCAGCCTTCCGAATCAACGTTCGGCGAGCGGGGGGGCAAGCTTGGCCAGCGGCGTCTTAACCCTTGACGGCGTGTTAACGCCGCGGGGCTCTTGGACGGGGTGTCGCCGGTGAAGCTATCGGCATTGGTTTGCGCTCACAACGACGAGGCGCGTCTGGCGGACTGCCTGCGCCGCCTGGACTTCTGCGACGAAGTCGTCGTGGTCGCCGACCGCTGCACCGACCGCTCCCAGGACATCGCCCGCCAGTTCGGCGCCCGCGTGATCGACGGCATCTTCCCCCTGGAAAGCCAGCGCAAGGCCGCCGGCNNGAAGCCACCCTCGCCTACGAGATCCGCGCCGCCATCCATGGCCGGCCGGGCGGCGACTGGTTCGACGTGCCGGTGAACAATTTCGTGGGCGCGACCCTGGTCCGCCGCGGCTGGGGCTCAGGCCTCGGCGACGTCATGGCCCCTCGCCTCTACCGCCGCCGGGTCAAGCGCTGGAAGGCCCGCCGGGTCGATCCGGCCGTCGTGCTCGACGGACGTTTCGCCGGCGAGCTGGAGACCCCGATCGTCCGCCACGCCGCGCCCGACGTCGGCCACATGATGGCCCGCCTCAACCACCAGACCTCGCTGCGCGCCCAGGACCTCGCCGACGCCGACGATGCCGGCGACCTGCCCAGCGACCTGATCGCCGCCATCGGCCGGTTCTGGACCTCCTACGTCTGGCGCCAGGGCGTACGCGAAGGCGAGCTCGGCTTCCTGATCGCCATGATGGCCGGCCTCGACGCCGTCCTCTCCGGCGTCCGCGCCCGCGAACTCCTCAAGGCCCGCGCCCAGGCCGCCGCCACGGCGCCTGCGCAACCCACCCGCTTCGGCCGCACGGGCTAAGCCAAAATCCGCTCATCCCCGCGAAGGCGGGAACCCAGGCTTTTTCCTGTTGCGGACCGCCGCGTCGATCCGCCCAAAGGCCCCCTCTTCCACCCACCGCGCAAGCTGCTACCAATAACGCCAGTGGGGGAACGGCGTGATGGCGGAATCGGGGGAGTCGGAGTCCATCTCCGATCCGGACCAGAGCTTCGACAGCGCCGCCGTCGGCATAGCCCTCGACCGCGCCCGCGCGCGCCGCCGCAAAGTGGGCGACGACGCCGCCGACCGGTTCCTGGCCGCCCAGGAAGCCCTGATCGCCGACCAGCGCCATCACCTGCGCGAGCAATTCCGCCACCTGCGCCTGAAGCACTTCAGCGACCGGCTGAAGGTGCTGTTGCAGCTGCTGACCATCGCGGCGGGGGCTGCGGTGCTGGGCGTGATCGGCCTCGTCGCCTGGCAGGCCAGCCGCGCCGACGGCATCGTCGTCGACGCCTTCTCCGTGCCGCCCGCCTACGCCGCCAAGGGCCTGACCGGCTCGGTGCTGGCCGAGCAGGTGCTCAACCGGCTGGTCCGTCTCGACCGCGACGCCAATCCCCTGGTCAGCACGTCGGTCCAGGGCGCCTGGACCCAGAGCGCCAAGATCGAGCTGCCGCAGACCGGCGTCTCGCTGGACGAGGTCGAGCGGCTGCTGCGCCGGTGGCTGGGGCACGAGAAGCACGTCACCGGCGAGCTGGTCGAGACCCCGGCCGGCGTCCTGCTCTCGGCCCAGACCGAGGCCGGCCAGGACGTGCGCGTGGAGGGCGACCCGGCCAATCTCGCCCAGCTCACGGATCAACTCGCCCAGCAGCTTTACGCCCACGCCCAGCCGATCAACTATGCCATGTTCCTGCAACGGCAGGACCGGCTGGACGAGGCCGACGCGATCCTCACCCAGGTGCTGTCCGAAACGGATTCGGAGGCCGAGCGCGCCCGCGCCCACCACATCCGCGGCGTCGTCGCCGCACGCAGGGGCGATCGGGTTGCGGCGCGGGCGGAATATATCGAGGCGCTGAAAAGCCCCATCCTCCTGCGCCGCGCCCTCTCGAGGCGAAACCTAGCGTCCGTAGAAGGCATCATGGGTCACGCCGAGGCCGCCGTCGCCCTCTATCGGCAGGCCTTGCAGGAGCTGGCGCGGGCAAGCGGTCTGTCGCCCGCCCAAGCCGAGGCGGAGTCGGCGATCGTGCGGGCAAGCGTCAATTTTGAGACCGGAGATTGCGCGGCGGCGCTCGTTGACGCCCAGTTCCTCGCCGGTCGGCGAGTCCAGGGCGAGGGGACCAGCAGTGGCCCCATTGGTGTGCAGGCCTGCCTCCACGACATGACCGCGGCCAGACGCCTCTCCGGCGCCAGGCCGCTGGCAGGTGTGGTGCTCGCCCGCGCGGACGACTGGCCCGGCGTCCTGGCCGCCATGGAGAGCCGTTCAACCGGGACCACGCCCTTCCATCCCACCCTTCCCGCCATCGCGAACGAGGTGACGGCGCTCGCCATGCTCGGGCGTCTCGACGAGGCTTCGGCGCTCGCCACGTCCCTGCCGGCCGACTGCTATCAGTGCCAGATCGCCCGGGCGAGGCTCGCCGAGGCCAAGGGCGACCGCGCGGGCGCTGACCGCCTCTACGCCACCGCCGTGGCCATGGCCCCGCACATTCCCACCGCCCAGCGCGAATGGGGCCGCACCCGCGTGGCGCGCGGCGACGCGGCCGGCGCGCTGGCCCAGGCCGAGGCGGCGGTGAAGATCACGCCGCACTACGCCGACGCCATCGAGCTGGCCGGCGAGGCCCTGGCCGCCAAGGGCGACGCCCCCGGCGCGGTCAAACGCTACGCCGAGGCCGCGAAGCTCGCCCCCCGCTGGGGCCGGCTGCACATGAAATGGGGCGAGGCTCTGGCGAAACAGGGCAAGGCCGCTGAGGCCAAGGCGCAGTTCGCCGCCGCCGCGGGTCTGGATCTGACAGCGGCGGAGCGGTCCGAACTGGCGGGGGTGTTCCATGGCTGAGCTGTTCGGCGGGGAGATCGAGGCTGGCGACGGCGCGCCCGCCCTGGACGCCGGCGGCGAGGCGGTAGGCGTGGCCCTGGCGCGCGCCCGGCGGCGCGGGAAACCCGACGCGGCCGCCGACCGGTTCCTGGAGCGCCAGGAACAGCTGATCGCCCGGCAGATGCGTCACCTGGACGAGCAGCTGCGCACGGCGGGCCTCGACCGCTGGTTCAAGCGGCTGAAGCTCACCTTCCAGGCCCTGACCATCCTGGTGGGCCTGCTGGCCCTGGGGATCGTCGCCTCCATGGCCTGGGGCGCGCACGAGGCCGACGGCATCGTCATCAAGCCCTTCTCCATGCCGCCCGCCCTCGCCCAGCGTGGCGTCACCGGCGAGGCGGTGGCCAGCAAGATCATGGACCGGCTGAGCCAGATGGCCGAGATCGCCCGGCCGTCCGAGCGGCAAAAGACCGTCGACGCCGACTGGGGCCAGCACATCTCCATCGAGATTCCCGAGACCGGCGTCTCGCTGAGCCAGGTCGACCAGTGGCTGCGCGAAAAGCTCGGCCACCAGCGCCGAATCACCGGCGAGGTCAGCGTCAGCCCCGACGGAACCCTGACCGTCGACGCCCGCATCGGCGCCCATCCACTGCCCACCCAGACCGGGCCGGAAGCCGATCTCGGCAAGATGGAGACCAAGGTCGCCGAGGCGATCTATGGCCAGGAACAACCCACCAGCATGTACCAGTACCTCGGCAACCAGGGCCGTTGGCAGGAGGCGCTGGACCGCGCCTGGGCTGGGGTTCGGGCCGCCAAGACCCCGGAAGCGCGGGCGTGGTCGTTGAACGGCGTGGGCCTGGCGCTACAGAACCTCAAGGGCGACCAAGCCGCCAAGGCCGTCTACGAGCGGGCGCTCTCGCTGACCCCGAACATCAACCACTTCGTTCCGAACAATCTGTCGCAGATCGAATTCGAGCTCGGGCACATCGAACGTGCCCTGTCGCTCAGTCGGCTGGCTCTGGCGCGCGAGCGTGTCTCCGAGACGGAGACGCCGGAGGCGCTGCGGACGATGGAGCTCGTCAGCCAGGCGGAAATCGCCGCGGATCTCGGCGATTTCGGCGAGGCGCTTCGCGACTCCATCGCGATAAGCCAGACGAACATGTCGGGTTTCGTCGGCGAGAGCCTATCGGATCTTCCCGTCGCCCAATCCCGGGCGGCCCTGCACGAAACCGGTGCCGCCGTCGCCTCTCTTCAGGCGTTCGAACCTCAAGGGGCGCGAACGGTCGCCATCAAGGCGGCCTTCCTTGCCCGAGGCTACGCCGCGGCGGAAGACTGGGCCAACGTCGTGGCCCAAGCGGATCAAGCGCTGGCCCTGTTGGCCACCGGCCCAGATCACGGGGCGGCCCGGTCGCTGGAACTCAACAGCCTGAAAGCCCTGGCGCTCGCCAGGCTGGGCCGGGTTCCTGAGGCGCAGCAGCTGGTTGCGCCGTTGCCGGCCGACTGCGTCTTCTGCCTGATCGCACGCGCGGAGGTGGCCCAGGCCGCCGGCGACGCGCGCGCCGCCGACCGCTGGTTCGGCGAGACGGTGCGCCTGACTCCCTCGCTGCCCGCCGCCAACGAGAAGTGGGGCCGGGCGCTGCTGCTCCGCGGCGATGCCCGAGGCGCGCTGGCCAAATTCGACGCCGCCCACGCCAAGGGTCCGCGCTTCGCCGACGCCATCGAGGGCCGCGCGGAAGCCCTCCTGGCCCTCGGCGACGCCAAGGCCGCCGACGCCGCCTTCGGCGACGCCGCCAAGCTCACGCCCAAGTGGGGCCGCCTGCACCTGAAGTGGGGCGAGGCGCTGGCGAAGCTCGGCCGCGCCGCCGACGCGCGCGCCCAACTCAGGATCGCCGCCGGCCTCGACCTCACCCCGGCCGAACGCGCCGAACTGGCGGGAGCCGCGCATGGCTGAGCTGTTCGGGTCCGACGACGGCGACGCCGAAGCCCCGTCCGCGGCGGCCGAGACCGGCTCGGCGGCGGCGGCCGTCGCCTTCGACCGGCTGCGGCGCAGGAAGCGCGGCTCGGCCGACGCGGCGGAGCAACGTTTCCTCGACGAGCAGAGCGCCCTCATCGCCGACCAGCGCCTTTACCTGCACGAGCAGTTCCGCCACCTGCGCCTGAAGCACTTCAGCGAGCGCCTGAAAGTCGCGCTCCAGCTCCTCACCATCGCCGTCGGCGTCGGCCTCGTGGCGACCCTCGGCTGCATGGCCATCGACGCCGCCCGCGCCGACGGCGTGGTCATCAAGCCCTTCACCGTCGCCCCGGACCTCGCCCGCCGCGGCGTCACCGGTGAGGTGGTGGCGAGCCAGCTGCTCGACAAGCTGACCGCCATCACCGACAGCGCCCAGTCCAGCGCCGCGGCGGGAAAGTTCGGCGCCGGATGGGGCCAGAACATCTCGCTGCAGATCCCCGAGACCGGCGTCAGCCTGGGCGAGGTCGACCGCTGGCTGCGCGAGAAGCTGGGCCATGAGCGCAACCTCACCGGTGAGATTGTCGAGAACCCCGACGGGACCGTGACGCTCGGCGTCCGCCTGGGCGCCAGGGCCCTGCCGCCGCAGACCGGCGCGGCGGCGGACCTGTCCCAGCTCATCGCCCGCACGGCCGAGACGCTCTACCGGCGTGAAAGCCCGATGACCTATGTGCAGTACCTGAGCCACCTTCCCGGCCGCCTTGAAGAGAACATCGAGGTCTTCCGTGAAATGACCGACAGCCGCGATCCGGTCATGCGGGCCTTTGGTTATGGAGGCCTCGGAATTGAAGCCAGCAAGCGCGGGGATCGCGCCGGGGCGATCCGGAACTTTCAAGCGGCCGATGCGGAGAACTCAGGTCTGAGCTGGCCGGCGAACGACCTTGCCGGTGTCGTCGAAAACCTGGGTCACCAGGAAGAAAGCCTGCGGCTGCTGCGCCGGTCCCTTGCGCTCACGCCGCGCGATCCGGCCTACACCCCCGAGGCCGCGCGTGAGGCCGCCCTCTTTGAGGAAGCGTCCATCGCCGGCCTCTTGCACGACCACGCAACCGTGCTGTCCAAGCAGTTGGTCTTAAGTCAGGGCGAGAATTTGGGATTCGCGACCAGCCGCGCCTCCCTGAAACTCAGGGTCGCGAGCGACCGCGCGCTGGCGCATGACGGCCTCCGCGCCGAGGCCGACGCCGCTGCGTTCGTCCCGCGATACCTGTTGGACTCCAAGGCCCAGGCCCAGACGCTCGCCTCGATCGCCCGTAGCCGAGGCGATTGGGCATTGTTTCTGACGCGCCAGGACGCCGCCGCGAAGATGCCGCCCGTCGCGCCGCTCGGTTTCGCGGCCTTGGCCGATCGCGCCTCGGCTCTGGCGCAGCTCGGCCGCGTGGCCGAAGCTGAGGCCGTCATCGGCCCAACCCCGCTCGATTGCCAGCCCTGCATCGTCGGCCGCGGAACCGTCGCCGAAGCGGCCG
>PLEH01000055.1 GCA_003136395.1 Phenylobacterium sp. | reverse complement strand
GCCATCGCGATCAGGTCGTACAATTTCATCACGCCGCCGGCGCGGGTCTTGAACGGCTTGCCGTCCGCCCCGTTCATGGTGCCGAAGCCGACATGCTCCAATTGGCCGGGGGCTGCATAACCGGCGAGATAGGCGGCGCGGAAGACGACCTCGAAATGGTCGGCCTGGCGCTGGTCGACGCAGTAGATGACGAGGTCCGGGTCGAAGCTGTTCCGGCGGTCGAGGATCGTCGCCAGGTCCGTGGTGCCGTACATGGCCGAGCCCTCGGAGGAGACCACCAGCAGCGGCGGCAGCTCCTTCCTGTCCCCCTCGCGGGTGACCCGGATGATCCGGGCGCCCTGGTCGTCGATCAGCAGGCCCTTGGCGTCGAGCTCGGCGACCATGGGGTCGATCAGGTCCTCGACGTCGCTCTCGCCCTTCCAGAGGTCGAAGTCGACGCCCAGGGCGTGGAAGTCGCGCTCCAGCGCCACCTGGGTCACGTCGCGGAACCGCTGCCAGAGCGCCAGGTAGCCGGGCCGGCGCTCCTGCAGGCCGGCGGTGATCTTCCGGGCGCGGTCGCGGTAGGCGGTGTCGGCCTTGCCCTTGGCGGCGGCCAGGGGATAGAGCCGGTCGAGGTCGGCCAGGCTGATGGTGGCGAAGCCCTCGCCCTGCCCCATCGTGCCGCCGGCGTTGAGCTGCTCGACGAGCTCGAAGACGTCGGGGCTCTCGTCCATCACGGCGCCGATGAGCAGGCCCATCTGGTAGCCCCAGTCGCCGAAGTGGGCGTCGCCCAGGACCTCGTCGCCGCGGAAACGGTAGAGCCGCTTGATCGCCTCACCGATGATCGAGGCGCGCAGGTGGCCCACATGCATGGGCTTGGCGACATTGGGGCCGCCGTAGTCGACCAGCACCCGGCGCGGCGTCGCCACGAGCTCGGCGCCCAGGCGCGGGTCGTTGGCGATGGCCTGCGCGCGCTCGGAGAGCGCCGCATCGGTGAGCTTCAGGTTGATGAAGCCGGGGCCGGCGATCTCGACGGCGGCCAGGCGCGGGTCGCCGGCCAGCCGCTCGGCGACGGCCGTGGCGATCTCGCGCGGGTTCTTGCCCACGCGCTTGGCGGCGGCCAGCGCCCCGTTGGACTGGAAGTCGGCGAGGTCGGGGCGGTCGGACGCGGTCACGCGCCCCAGTTCGGGCGGCAGGCCAAGGCCCGCGAAGGCGGCCTCGACCGCTTCGCCCAATTCTTGCTTGAGATCGCTCATCGGCGCGTGCGCGCCGAATCTCTGGGGCCACCTTTGAGGTCGCTCATCGGCGGGTCTGGGTGTCCCCGGCGGCGGCCACGGCCGTGGGCGTTCCGGCGTTCACCCGGAAGCGCTTACCCACCCGGTTGAACTCGGCCATCTCAGGCGTGACGTCGAAGCCCACCAGGATCTCGAAATTGGCGCCGGACGTGGTCTGCGAGCCGCGCGGGATGACGATATTGGCCAAGCTGTCGGTCATGTAGACCCGGTCCTTGCCGGCCGGGAAGTTGACCGGCAGGTCGAAGTTCTGCTTGGCGATCACCTCGCGGTTCCGGTCCGTGACGGCGATCCAATAGTGGTAGGTCTTGCTCGCGCCCGAGGCCTGCGGGCCCTTGCCGAACTCGAACAGGATGTCCATCACCACGTTGATCGGCTCGTTGTCCTTGTACTGGCAGCCGGCGGAAATGCCCTGGATCTCGCCGGTGAAGCCGACGTTGGCCGAGGCCTCGCGGGCATCCTTGAACTCCACGTAGCGGCCGGCGTCGTAGAGCGTCTTGACGAACGGGCAGGGGCCGGCGTTGCGCATCTGGGCCAGGGGCGCGGCGCTGTCGCCCCACTCCTTGTCGCGCTTCTTCTTCTTGGCGTCGTCCGCCGCCTGCTTCTGGTCTTCGCCGCCGCCGCGGCCGGAGCCGCCGCCGCCGGGGCCCTGGGCGCCGCCATACTGGGCGTGGGCGGCGAAGGGCGCGGCGATCAGGGCGGCGGAACCGAGGGCGAGGAGGATCAGGCGGCGCATGGCGGGCGTCCGTAATAGAGGCGCGCGAGGGGCTCGCGCGGATTGATGCGTCCTAGTACAGCCTTGGGAATGCGGCGGCAACGCGGCTGGCGGGCGCAGGCCGGACCCCTTACCTTGGGCCCGATGTCGCAGCCTTCAGCAATTCCTCCCTCGGGGGGCCCGCCGCTCACCGTCCTCCTGGCCACCCCGCGCGGCTTCTGCGCCGGCGTCGACCGGGCGATCCAGATCGTCGAGCGCGCGATCGGCAAGTACGGCGCGCCCGTCTATGTTCGCCACGAGATCGTCCACAACCGCCATGTCGTGGAGCGGCTCAAACGCCTGGGAGCGGTCTTCGTGGAAGAGCTCGACGAATGCCCGCCGGACCGGCCGGTGGTGTTCTCCGCCCACGGCGTGCCCAAGGCGGTGCCGGCGGAGGCGAAGGCGCGCAGGATGCTCTACCTCGACGCCACCTGCCCGCTGGTCTCCAAGGTGCATGTGGAGGCCAGCCGGCACTTCGACGCCGGCCGCGAGATCGTGCTGATCGGCCACGCCGGCCACCCGGAGGTGGTGGGCACCATGGGCCAGCTGCCGGAGGGCTCGGTGGTGTTGGTCGAGACGGTGGCCGACGCCCGCTCGTTCCAGCCGCGCGATCCGGCCAATGTCGCCTTCGTCACCCAGACGACGCTGTCGGTGGACGACACCGCCGAGATCGTGGCCGCGCTCAGGGCCCGCTTCCCGGCCATCGCCGCGCCGCACAAGGAAGACATCTGCTACGCCACCACCAACCGTCAGGAGGCGGTCAAGCAGGTGGCCGTCCGCAGCGAGGTCCTGCTGGTGCTGGGCAGCGCCAATTCCTCCAACTCGGTGCGTTTGGCTGAAGTGGCCAAGCGGGCTGGATCGGCGGCCTATCTGATCGACGACGCCGACGGGCTGGACCTCGCCTGGCTGAAGGGCGTGACGGTGGTGGGCGTCACGGCCGGCGCGTCGGCGCCGGAGGTGCTGGTCCAGGGCGTCATCGACCGGCTGGGCGAGAGCTTCACGGTCTCGGTGGAAGAGATCGACGCCGAGCACGAGACGGTGAGCTTCAAGCTGCCGAAGGTGCTGGCCTAGGGGCGCCGCCCGCGTTGACCTAGGCGGTTGGAATCCCCCGCACGGACCGGGGGCTGCTGCCCGTCCATCGCTTGAACGCGCGGGAGAATGCGGTGGGGTCGGAGAACCCTACCAGACGCGCTGTCTCGGCGACCGAGGCCATTCCGCCCAGATGCCGCCGCGCGAGCCTATGGCGCAGATCGTCAAGCACGCGTTCGAGGGTGACGCCTTCGTCCTTTAGCCTGCGGTGCAAGGTCTGGCGGCTGAGGCCCAGCTCCGTTGCGACGACGCTCATCGGAATAAGGCGACACGATACCTATTGCCGCCGTCCACACATGACAGTGCACGAATTGACCCAAGCGGGCGCGCGCTAACGAGCCGATCTTCGCGCCGCTGTAGCTCCAATTCGAATCCCTCTGGAACGAACTCCAAGCGCCACCGTTGAGATAGGGCCTCGTTGCTCTGGTGGGGCGAACCGAACGGGTGGCCCGTGACCCTCATCGTCATCATCATTGTACTGCTCGTGCTGTTCGGCGGCGGCGGCGGGTACTACGCCCACAGGAGCTACGGCCTACCCGGCCTGGGCGGCGTTGTGAGTCTGATCCTCATCGTCCTGCTGCTGCTGTGGCTGTTCGGCGGCCTGCACATGGGACGTCTTTAGGCGTCGTCGGCGTCGGGAGCGACGCAAGCCTTAGGCCGGTCGGCGCCGGCCCGTCCGAGTACGCCGCGGCCGGGAGGACGAATCTCCCACGAAAGGACAAGACACATGAAACGCCACATCTTCCTGTCGACTGTCGCGGCGGCCTGCCTGCTCCTGCCGGCTTCGGCCTTCGCCGATCCCCCGCAGGACCGCGGCCAGGGCCAGGCTGAAAAGAAGGATCAACCGCACCCGCAGGGGCAGGGGCAGGGAAAGGGCCAGGGCGCGGCAAAAGGCGCCCCCGCCGCAGCCGAAAAGCAAGGCCGCGGCCAAGCCCGCGCGCCAGCCGCAGGCCCTGCGCCGCATGCCGCCAATCCACAGGCGCAGCAGGGCGTGAGCCGCGGACGGCAACCGCAGGCGCAGACCGCCGCGCCAGCCTTGCAGCGGACGCAGCCGGCGCCTGCCGCGCGAACCGAACGCGCGCCGGCACAGCCGCGCGTCGAGCGAGCTCCCGCACCGCCGGTGGTCCAGCACGCGGCGCCGAGCGCACCAAACTTCCAGCAGCAGCCCGCCGTTCGCGCCGGACAGCAGCAATTCCAGCGGCCGCCGGTCACCCGGCAGGCCGCCGCGCCCTCGCTCGGCCAATGGCGTGCGCCCGCCAGCAGGCCCGAGCGCAACCAGGCCGGCCAGCAGTGGCGTCAGCAGCACCAGAGCTGGGACCAGAACGCCCGTTGGCGCCAGAGTCCGGATTGGTGGCGCAGCGACGACAGCTTCCGCCTGTTCACCGGCCTGCGGATCGGCTTCTTCTTCGTCCCGGACCGGGGCTACATCGCCCTGCCCAGCCAGTATCGCAACAGCCATTGGCAGGCCGGCGACTACCTGCCCTCCTGGTTCCGCGCCTACAGGGTCAGCAACTACGCCCGCTATGGCCTGCCGCCGCCGCCCTATGGTTGCGTCTGGGTCTGGCTGAACGGTGATGTGGCGCTCATCGACCCGTCGGACGGCTACATCCTCGACATCGCGCGAAACGTCTGGTGAGGCCTCTCGTTTCCTTGAGCGGGGTCCGATGCGGGCTCCCGCTCAGGGGGGCGTGGGATTGCCGATTCTCTAGGGTTCGCTGCCCCGTTGACCCGGATCGAGGACGCGAAAGCCAAGCGGCGCAATGAAGGACAGGCCGATGGGCTGCCACTGAGCGTGGCGCGCGGGATGTCGCCTGGATCGGCTAACGTTGAAGCCGCAAAGAAGCTCCCATGATCGACCTCAGAGCCATTCTCGTGGCGACCGCTCGCCACGGCCGCCCTGGTCCCCCTCACGGCGCCGACCTGCGCGAACGCGGCTTCTCAGACGGATCTCAACCAGGATTCCGATCAGGCGCTGCAGCAACTCTACAGCAAGAACCCCTCCGCTCAGCTCCTGGCCAAGCACGCCAAGGCGATCCTGGTGTTCCCCAAGATCATCAAGGCCGGGCTGGTGTTCGGCGGCGCCTATGGCGAAGGCGAACTGAAACAGGGCGCAAGGTCGACGGATACTACAACTCCGTGACCGCATCCTGGGGCCTGCAGGCCGGCGCCCAATCCTATGGCTATGCCGTGTTCCTGATGAGCAAGAAGTCCGTGGACTATGTGCATCGCTCGAAAGGCTGGGAAATCGGCTCTGGCCCCACGGTGGTCATCGTCAACGAGGGGTCGCCCGGAACCTTTCGACCTCGACGCTGAAAGACGACGCCTACGCCTTCATCTTCGATCAGCAGGGCCTGATGGCGGGCGGCAACATCGAGGACGCCAAGATTTCCAGGATCAAGCCGTAGGCGCGGTCAGAACGACTAGAGTGCGCTGTCACCGCAATTCCGCACCACGTCGCGCCCCTCGCCCCGGCAGCGCCTTCGCCCAATCGCCGATGACGGTGGCGAAGCGCTCCGGCTGGGCTGAGTGCATGGCGTGGGCGGCGTCGGGCAGGGAGAGGTAGTCGAAGGGCTGGCCCGCGCCCTTGACCAGCTCGCCCGCGCGGCGGGCCTGGAGGTCGGTGAGCGCGCCCATGAGCGTGCCGGTGGCCTCGTCGACACTGCGCATGTGGTGGGTGAGCAGCATCGGGACCCTGGCGGCGGCCAGCATGCGGTCGTGCGGGCAGCTCGCCGCGACGGTTCCCTCGACGAAGGCGCGCGCCCATTCGGGGTCGTATTCCCTGAGGTTCTGCGGCGGTTCGGGCCGGCCGGCGCCGCCGGCAAAGCCGGCCCAGTCGCCCACGCGCCACTGGTCGCCGAGATAGGTCGAAAGGCGCTCGAAGACGGGCCCCACGACGCTCTGGCGGATCGACGGCGCACAGGCCGGCGTGAGCTCCGAGGCGAACAGCGGCGGATCCTCGCAGGCCGCGCCGCGCAGCTGTCCCGGCAGGGCGTAGGCGCAGAGCCAGGCCGGAGCACCCCGCCGGACGAACAGCCGCTGGTCACCACGGGGCGCCCCACGACCGTGGAGATGAACCGCACCAGGTCATTGCCCATATTGTCGAGCGTGTAGCGGCCCGGCGTCCAGGTGCTGCGGCCCTGGCCGCGCAGGTCCACGGCGTAGACTTGGAAGTCCGCGGCGAGAATCGCAATCGCCGCCTCGTAGCCCCACCAGGACTCGGTCTGGCCGGGGATCAGCAGCAGGGCGGGCTTCGACGCCTCGCCGGCCACCACATAGTTCATGGCCACCTCGCCGAGATCGGCCGACTGCTCCGGAAAGCCGTGGGGCAGGAACGTCCGCGTGGCTTGCTTGCCGTCCATGGCGACCTCCCGAAGTCCGCGCGCCGAGGCCTGAGCGTGCTCGAAGCGGAGCGAGCCGGCGTGACCGAGCGGCTAGCGGTAACCGGTCGCTATGCGGAGCTCAACCCGGGGCAGCCGCGGCCGGCTTCGCCTTCGCCTTGGCCTTGGCCTTCGGCTTGGCCTGGTTGAACGCCACCGCGGCGCGGATGAGATTTTGAAAGGCGCGCTCGTCGATCCGGTCGCCCTCGAAGAGGTCGATGGCGCGCCACACCTTGCCGCCGAAGCCGTTGTTGAAGAGCTTGTCGGGGTCCGGGAGGCTCGCGCCGTGGGAAAAGGTCAGCTTCACCTTTTCCTTGTGCGCGTTGCCGACGGCGATCATGCCGTCGCGGGACCAGACGGGGCTTCCCATCCACTTCCAGTCCTCGACGATCATGGGGTCGGCCTCGAGGATGGCCTTGCGGACGCCGGCGAGCGTCCTGCCCCGCCAGTCGGTGAGCTCCGCGATCAACTGATCGACGCGTTCCGAGGGATCCATGACGCGCCTTGGCCTCCAATCGCGGTCTCGAACGAGGCGACAATATCCCAGAACCTTGGACGCGGAGGTCCGTTCGTCCGCGCCAGGACCTGATCAGCCATTCCTCGATCGGGCGGGGCCGGTGTAACAGGAAGGGTCCGGCGTTCCGCCGCGGCGCGATGGAAGAACCTGCCCGATGCGCGAGGTCGCCGCCGGTCTGCTGCTCGCGCTCGCCATCCTGGCGGGCGGCGCGTTCCTGCCGGCCAGGTCCGTCGGCCCGGTGGCTTCGCCCGACGTGCTGAAGGTCGCGACCAACGGCAGCTGGCGGCCGCAGAGCTATCTGGACGACCACAACCAGCTGGTGGGCTTCGACATCGACGTGGCCCGCGAGATCGCGCGCAGGCTGGGGCGCACGGCGAAGTTCGACACGCCGGATTTCGCCACCATGACCGGCGGCCACTGGCACGGGCGCTGGGACATCGCAGTGGGGTCGGTGACGCCGACCCGGGCCCGCGCGCAGGTCGTCGATTTCGCCGGGATCTACTACTACAGCCCCTATGTGCTGGCGGTGCACCGCGACAGCGCCGCGGCGACCTTCGAGGCCCTGAACGGCAAGACCGTGGGCGTGGAGACCGGCACGACCTCGGAGGACTACATCCGCCATCGCCTCAGGATCGACGCGCCGGACATGGCGCCCGTCCAGTACCGGGTGACGCCGGGGACGGTGAGAACCTATGCGGACTCGACCATGCCGCTCGATGACCTCAGGCTCGGCGACGGGGTGCGGCTGGACGCGGTGGTGGCGCCGGAGCAGACGGTGCTGGGGGCCATCAAGGGCGGCTATCCGATCAAGATCATGCCCGGCGGCTATGCGTTCCGCGAACCGCTGACCGTGGTGACCGACAAGGGCCGACCGCTCTGGACCGCCCGGATCCGGGGGATCATCGGTGAGATGAAGGCCGACGGCACTCTCGCGACCCTGACCACCAAGTGGTACGGCCGCGACTACAGCCATTGACCGCCGCCACGGACCCTTCGCCCATGGGCTACGCCCCGACCTACTACGGACCCCCCGCCGGCGTCGACGCGCCCAGGCCGGCGCTGAACGGGCGCGCAGAGGCCGACGTCTGCGTGGTGGGCGGCGGGCTCGCGGGCCTGACCGCGGCGCTGGAGCTGGCGCGGCGGGGGATGAAGGTCGCGGTTCTCGAGGGCGAGCGGATCGCCTGGGGGGCGTCGGGGCGGAACGGCGGCTTTGTCAGTCCGGGCTATTCGGCGCGCCACGAGACCATCGAGCGCCAGGTGGGGGCGGACGACGCCACGGCCCTGCACCGGCTGTCGATCGAGGGAGCCGAAGCGGTGGCCGCCAATCTGAAGGCCCTGGGCGTGACCGACGCGGACCGGACGGACGGGCTCCTCGCGACCTCGCGCTACGAGGCGAGCGCCGAGCTCATGACCCGCCGCGACTGGCTGGAGCGCGAGTTCGGCTACCGCCTGGAGTTCCGCACCCGCGAGGCGGTGCGCTCCGAGCTGGTGTCGGCTCGGTATTTCCAGGCGCTGTACGATCCGCAGGCGTTTCATCTCAATCCGCTGAACTACGCCCGCGCGCTCGCCCGCGAGATCGAGCGGCTGGGCGGGGCGGTCTATGAGGCCTCGCCGGCCCTGGCGCTGTCGCGGGAGGGCGGCGCCGGCGTGGTCGCCACGGCGGGCGGCCAGGTGCGGGCCAGGGACGTGGTGATCGCCTGCGGTGGCTACACCGGCGGCCTGGAGCCCCGGCTCAAGCGAAGCTACCTGCCGATCGCCACCTATGTGATGCTGACCCGGCCCGACAGGGCGCGCATCGAAGGCGCGATCCGCACCCGCGCGGCGGTCGGCGACGGGCGGCGCGCCGGGGACTACTATCGCCTGGTGGACGGAGGGACACGCGTCCTGTGGGGCGGCAAGATCACCACGCGGACATCCGAGCCGCGCCGGCTGGGCGCGCTGCTGCGCCGCAGCATGGTCTCGACCTTTCCGCAGCTGGCCGGCCTTGAGGTCGACATCGCCTGGTCGGGCCTGATGGCCTATGCGCGCCACCTGATGCCGCAGATCGGCCGGCTCGAAGATGGCGTCTGGTACTGCACCGCCTTCGGCGGTCACGGCCTCAACACCACCGCCATCGGCGGGCGGCTGGTGGCCGAGGCGATCGCCGGCGACGCCGACCGCTACCGCCTCTTCGCGCCGTTCGGCCTGGCCTGGAACGGCGGCTGGGCGGGCCGCGGCGCCGTGCAGGGCGCCTATTGGGCGATGCAGGCGGGCGACCGGCTGCGCGAACGCCGATGGACCCCATGAAGTCCCCGCGCGCCGCCAGGACGGGGGCCGGGATTGCCTGAGCTCGCCCTCGAGCGAACCCGCGCGCGCCCGGCGGCGGCGGCGAGGCCCTTCGCCGACAACGTCGACTATCCGCCGCTGCTCGGCCGGCCGATCGTCTTCCTGCCGGGGCTGGCCCTGCTGTTCGAGGCGCTCCGCTGGTGGGGGTTCGGGGCGACGGCGATCGGGCGGGGGCTCAGCGACCTGCTCGGGCTTTCGGGCCTGTCGCCGTCGACAGAGAACGTTGCGGTGGCCGCGCTGGCGACCCTGGTCGTGGGCCTCAACCTCGGCGTGGTCATGCGGCTCAAGCTGCGCTGGCAGGTCTATGTGGTGTGGCTTGAACTGGCGCTGCTGATCCTGGTGTTCTTCCACTCGTTCAACCTGAGCTTCGAGTTCATCCGGCGGAAGATCGGGTTCCTGCTGACCCAGGGCCTGACCATGACCCTCTATATTTCGGTGGTCTCGATCGCCATCGCCTCGGTCCTGGCCCTGCTGGGCGCCATGGCCAAGCTGTCGTCCAACGGCATGGCGATCGGCGTCGCCAATTTCTACACCTCGCTGTTCAGGGGCATTCCGCTCTTGATGCAGATCTACCTGATCTACATGGGCCTGCCGCAGCTGGGCTATGTGGTGAACGCGGTCCCCGCCGGCATCGCGGCGCTGTCGCTCTGCTACGGCGCCTATATGACGGAGATCTTCCGGGCCGGCATCGAGAGCATTCCCAAGGGCCAGTGGGAGGCCGCCCGCGCGCTCGGCCTCAAGCCCGGCGCGACGCTGACGCGGATCATCCTGCCCCAAGCCATGCGGGTGATCATCCCGCCGACCGGCAACCAGTTCATCGCCATGCTGAAGGACAGCTCGCTGGTCTCGGTGGTCGGGGTCTGGGAGCTGATGTACCTGGCGCGCACCCAGGGTCAGACCGAGTTCCGGCACATCGAGATGATGATCACCGCCTCGATGATCTACTGGCTGTTCTCCATCGTCCTCGAGCTCATCCAGGCGCGCATCGAACGCCACTTCGGCCGGGCCCATGCCCGCTAAGGCCGCCCCCCAGCCGGACCTGGAAGCGCCGGCGGTGGAGATCCGGGGCCTGAGCAAATGGTTCGGGGCCTTCAAGGCGCTCGATGGCCTGGACCTCACCGTGGCGCGCGGCGAGCGGCTAGTGATCTGCGGCCCGTCGGGTTCGGGCAAGTCGACGCTGATCCGCACGATCAACGCGCTGGAAGGCTTCGACGAAGGCGAGATCCGCGTCGAGGGGATCCGGCTGACCCGCGAGCCCGCCGTCGTCCAGGCGGTCCGGCTGCGGGTGGGCATGGTGTTCCAGGGGTTCAACCTCTTCCCGCACCTGACGGTGCTGGAAAACTGCGCGCTGCCGCTGCGCCTGGTGCGCGGCCTGGCCGCGGTCGAGGCCCGCGAGCGCGCACTGCACTACCTGTCGAAGGTGCGCATTCCGGAACAGGCCGACAAGTTCCCCGCCCAGCTCTCCGGCGGCCAGCAGCAGCGTGTGGCGATCGCGCGCGCGCTGGCCATGGAGCCCGGCCTCATGCTGTTCGACGAACCGACCTCGGCGCTGGACCCGGAGATGGTCAAGGAGGTGCTCGACACCATGGTCCAGCTCGCCGCCGAGGGCATGACCATGATGGTGGTGACCCACGAGATGGGCTTCGCGCGCCAGGTGGCCGACCGGGTGGTGTTCATGGACGGCGGACGGATCGTCGAGCAGGCGCCGCCGGAGGAGTTCTTCGCCCATCCGCGCGAAGACCGGACGCGGACGTTCCTGCAGCAGATTCTGCGGCTGCACTGACGCCGCCGACCGGCCCGGGCGTTGCCAGCCCGGCCGGAAACAGGCCAACTGTCGACTCGGGAGGGACATCGCATGACCAAGGGATTTCTGAGCGCGCGGGCCTTGGGCCTGGCGCTGGCTGTGGGGCTGGCGCTGGCGGCGGTGGGGCCGGCGACGGGGGCGCCGAAGGGGCATGTCGATCCGAAGGTCTCCTCGATCGTCAAGGGCGACCCGGCGGCGCTGGGCTTCGATCCGGCCAAGCTCGCGGCGGCCAGCGAGGGGCTGAAGGCGGACGTGGCCGCGGGCAAGATCGCCGGCGCCCTTCTGATCGTCGGACGGCACGGCAAGGTGGCCTACGAGCAGAGCTTCGGGACCCAAGGGCCGGGGCAGACGGCGCCGATCACGGACGAGACGATCTTCCGCGTCTTCTCCATGACCAAGCCGATCGTCTCGGTGACGGCCATGACCCTGGTGGAGGAGGGCAAGCTCGACCTGGACGCGCCGGTCTCGAAGTACCTGCCGGAGTACGCCAACCTGCGGGTCTGGAAGGCGGACGGGACGAGCACGCCGGCCACGCGGCCGATGCTGGTGCGCAACCTGATGAGCCACACCTCCGGCCTGATCTACGGCTTCATCCAGCCCACCACGCCGATCTCCAAGGCCTGGGCGGCGGGGGGCGAGAACAACGACCAGGTGACGGTGCGCGAGTACGCCAAGATCATCGCCAAGCTGCCGCTGCGCAGCGAGCCGGGAACGGCCTGGTACTATTCGCGCTCCACCGACGTGCTGGGCGCGGTGGTGGAGGTCGCCGGCGGCAAGCCGCTGGACGTGCTGGTGAAGGAGCGGGTGACCGGGCCGCTCGGCATGACCGACACC
>PLEH01000049.1 GCA_003136395.1 Phenylobacterium sp. | reverse complement strand
CCTCTCTATCCGGGCAGGACAGAGCCTCTAGGAGACTAGAGGCGGGCGAAGGGGGCGCTCCATCCTGTCGGTCTTTCCGCCGCTGGCGAAGCGCGAAGGTCGCCTCGGCGAAGGGCGCCTGGGTGCGATTCCAGTGGGTGTAGGTCCTTTGCGACGGCATGCCCGGCTGGCCGAGCAGCGAGCGGATCGTCTCGCCGGCCCGCGCCCGCGCCAGGAAGGCCCCAGCCCTCGCCTCGTCGTAAGCGCAGTGCCGCCGCCAGGTCCCGCGCCTGCGCGCCGCCGCCAGCGCCTCGCCGAAGTGGGGGTCAGTTCTAGACCAGGTGCGCACGGTGCTCTCAACCGGCATGCCAGGCGAGGCGCAGACCGCGCGCAGGTATTCGCCGGCGTCCACCCGCGCCACGATCTCCGCCTTCAGGCGCCGGGCGTCCTGGGCGTGGGGCCTGGGCATGGGGGAAGGATAGCAAAGACTGGGCTGGAATAGAACAAATATAGAACATTAGGGTCCCGGCAGCGGACTCTCCCACGGTCCGCTATGGGGGGAAGCGGACATTGCCGCCGACCCCATCGCGTGGCCGCTCCTGACTCTTCTCGGACGTTGGAAACGTCCGGTATCGGTTGGCTTCCCCGCTTGGCTTTGAGCCGGCGAGGGCTGATCCCAAGCGTCGCTTCGGGGGTCTGTAGAGCCGTAGGCTTGATCGTCTTCTCGGCGCCGTTGACTAAGCTTGGGGGACAAGGGGCCTGGTCCGTCAGCCTTTGACGCTGCCGGCCAGCAGCCCCTGGACGTAGTAGCGCTGCAGGACCACGAAGAGCAGCAGCACCGGGAAGACCGTGACGACGGCGCCGGCCATCATCAACTCGCTGTCCTGCACATGCTCGCGTGAAAGGGAGGCGAGCGCCACCGGCAAGGTGTAGAGCCGCTCGTCGTTGAGCACGATCAGCGGCCACATAAAGTCGTTCCAGGTTCCCAGGAAGGTGAAGGTGGCGAGCGTCACCATGATCGGCAGCAGGATCGGCAGCACGATCGAGCGGAAGATACGGAACTCGCCGGCGCCGTCGACGCGCGCCGCCTCCAGCAGTTCGTCGGGTATCGACAGGGCATACTGGCGCACCAGGAAGATGCCGAAAACGCCGGCCGCCGCCGGAGCAAGCACGCCGCCGAAATTGTTCACCAACCCCATCGTCTTGAGCATCAGAAAGAGCGGGATCATCGCCACCTGGCCGGGGATCACCAGCACCACCAGCAGGAGCTGGAAGGCCCGATCGCGCCCGGCGAACCGCAGCTTGGCGAAGGCGTAGCCGGCGGCGACGTTGAAGATCAGGGAAAGGCCGGTCGCCGCCGAGGCGAGGAGGAGGCTGTTGACGAAATAGCGGCCCATCCCGTGCTGGGTGAATAGGGTCCGGTAGGCCGCAAGCGTCGGGGCGCTCGGGATCAACGGCGGCGGGAAGCTGTCGGCCTCGCCCGGCCGCATGAAGGAGACGGACAGCATCCAGAGCAGCGGCAGGAGCGCGAATCCGGCCGCCACGACCAGCAGCCCGTTCACCAGCAGGGTCGCGGGCCAGCGTTTCACAGCGCGCCCCGGCGCCGGGCGACGGCGAGCTGGATCAGGGTGACGGCCAGGATCATCACGAACAGCAGGAAGGCGACGGCTGAGGCGGTCCCCAGGTTCCACCATTTGAAGCCCTGTTCGAACATGAAGTAGAGCACGCTGACCGTGGATTGCTGCGGGCCGCCCTGGGTCATCACATAGGGTTCGGCAAAGAGCTGCAGATAGCCGGCGACGGTCAGCAAGCTGACCAGCAGCAGGACGGGCGCGAGGGCGGGCAGGGTGACGTGCCAGAACCGGCGAAGCGCCGAGGCCCCGTCCATCCGGGCGGCCTCGTACAGGTCCTCTGGGATGGTCTGCAGGCCAGCCACGAAGATCAGCATGTTGTAGCCGAAGTTCTTCCACACCGCGAAAAGGATGATCGCCGGCATCGCCCAGTGCGGATCGCCGAGCCAGTCCACGGGAGAGACGCCGAGCGCGCCCAGGGCGTAGTTGAGCAGCCCATAGTGGGTGTGCAGGAGGTAGCGCCAGATCACCGCGACCGCCACCAGGGTGGTCACCACCGGCGCGAACAGGGCGGTGCGGAAGAAGCTCCTGAAGCGCGCCAGGCGGGACTCCAGCAGCAGGGCCGCGGCGAGGGAGACGGCGATCGAGATCGGCACGCCCACCACGACGAAGTAGAGGGTGTTGCCCAGCGCCTGCCAGAACAGCGGATTGGCCAGCAACTCGGCGTAATTCCGAAAGCCGACGAAGCGCAGGTTGCGCAGGTCGGCCAGGGCGTAGATGTCGAAGTCGGTCAGGCTGAGCGCAAGGGCCGCCATCGTGGGGACCAGGAAGAACAGCCCGATCACCGCCAGCGCAGGCGCCACGAAAGCCCATCCGGCCTGGCCCCCCTTCATGGCGTGGCCCCCGCGCGGCGGGCCAGCATCCAGCGGCGTTTCTCCAGCAGCCGGTCGGCGCGCCGATCGATCTCCGCCGCGGCCTGGTCGACGCTCAGCCGTCCATGGACCATCTGTTCGGCGACCAGCTGCATCTCGGTGGCGATCCGCTCCCACTCCGGGACCTGCGGCGTCGGCTTCACCCGCTCGAGCTGGTCGCGGAACGCGGCGGCCTTGACGTCGCCCGCCAGCGGCGGGGCGCTCCAGGCGTCGCGGCGGGGCGACAGGTCGCCGGTCAGGGCGCTGAACCGGCTCTGGACCTGACTCTGCGACAGATATTCGACCAGCCGCCAAGCCGCGGCCTTGTCGCGCGAACCTCGGAAGACCGCCAGGCTGGACCCGCCGGCGATGCCGGCTCCGGGTCCCGCCGGCCCGGGCATCGGCGCGGTCATCCAGATGTCCTGCCGGGCGGCTGGCAGGCGGCGGCGAAACTCGCCCAGGTTCCACGGCCCGGTGACGTAGAAGGCGAAGGAGCCGCGGTCGAACTCGTCGTAGAGATTGCCGATCTGGGTGCTGGACTCCAGGGGCGCCAGGCCGCGCCGGAAGACCTCGCCATAGAAGGCCAGCGCGCGCCGGAAGCCGGCGCTCCGGAAATTGCCGCGCCCCCCGCCATCGCGCAGCAGCGGGTCGTCCTGCTGCAGGGCGAGCGTCAGCAAGGGCTCGAACTCGTTGAGCGGCAGGAGCGCGGGGTAGCCGCTGCTTCCCGCCAGTCCCTTCACGGCCTGCATGGCCGCCATCCATTGGGCCCAGGTGGTGGGCGCGACGGGAAACCCGGCCTTCGCCAGCAGGTCGCGGCGGTAGAAGAGCAGGCGAGTGTCGACATACCAGGGCGCCCCACACAGGACTCCATCGACGATATTGGTCCGCCAGATCCCCGGGAAGTCGTCGGCCGCCCGGACCACGCGGGAGCCGGCCACCAGGGCGTCCAGGGGCTCCAAGGCGCGCAGCGCCGCGAACTCCGGCAGCCAGGTGTTGCCGACCTCGCAGACGTCGGGAAGCGACCCGCCCGCGAAGCCGGTGAGCAGCTTGGCGTGGGCGGCGCTCCACGGCAGCTGCTGGACGTCGACCCGGATGCCTGGGTTGGCGCGCTCGAAGGCTGGCATCAGGGTCTGGACCACCTCGCCCTCGCGGCCCATCGCCCAGAACTTCAGGACCACGCCGTCCTTGCGGGCGGGCGCGCAACCGGCGAGCGTCGCCGCGCCGATCTGGGCCAGGAGCGCCCTCCGTGGCGGCCGGGCGGTCATGCGGCCTCGAGCCAGCCGCCGGTGAAGCCCGCGCGCCGCAGACCCCGGACGATGTGCGGGTTTTGGCGCATGACCTTCCAGATGAACCCGCTGCGCCAGTTCTCCAGCATGGCGACGATCGGGCCCTGGTCGATGCCCAGATACTGCGACCCGACCCAGCCGACGCCAGGAATCCGCCGGCCGTAGGTCGGCGCCAGGTCGTCGAAGTCGAAGCTCGGATTGAAGGCGTCGATGAAGCCGTAGCGGCCGAGGATGTGCGCGCCATAGTCGCGCTTCATCGCCAGCGCCGCGGGGCCGCAGATCTCCGGGGCGAAGGCCATCGAGCCGAGGGCCGCGGTGGGCGCCAAGGTGCCGTCGTCGCGCAGGCCCGCAGCTCTGGCGGCGTAGCTGTGGAACTGCCGCGTCGCGTCCCCATAGGGATGGATCACGTCGCCCGGCCCGTCGCAGGCGGTCAGGCCCCAGGTGTCCGCGCCATAGCCCTTCCAGCCGCCGGGGTTGGCGATGGCGTAGGCCCGCTGGGCCAGGGTCGCGCGGCGGCTGTTTTCGAAATAGTCCAGGTCCCGGCCGCGCATGTAGTCGTCGCGGATGCCGCGAAAGTCGATCCAGACGTGCGGATACTGGTGGCCGAACATCGGGCCAAAGCCCAGGTGCGGCAACGGCCCGCCGTTGAGGCCCCACGTCGTGTCGAAGTCCCGCTGCCAGGCGGTCCAGGCGTCGGGTGCGACTGGGTAGGTCGGCGAGCCGAGCGCCAGCAGGTAGACGATCATGCCTTCGTTATAGCCGCGCCAGCTGTAGGGCAGGAATCCTCCCTCCGGATTGCCTCCTTGGCTGACGGGAGGGCTCTGCTCGGCCGGCGGCTGCAACTCCTGGCTCGCGGAGGGATTCGGCTGGGCCGGCGGCGGCATGTCCGCTTCCGGTTTCCAGCCCAGGCCGATGGCGGGGCTCTGCTCGGCCGGTTGCTGCGCCCAGGACCAGTTGACGCGCCCATAGATGGCCTCGGCGAGGCGGCGGATCTCGGCCTCCTCCGGGTCCGGCCCGTCGAAGTAGGACTGGCAGAACAGGATGCCCGCCACCAGCAGGGCGGTGTCGACCGTCGAGAGCTCGACGGTCTCGAACCGCGCGCCGCCGCCCATGTCGAGGAAGTGGTAGAAGAAGCCGTTGTGTCCCGTGACCCCGGTCGCCGCGGGGCCCTGGGGGGCCTCGTTGAAGAACCGGAGCGTGGTCAGCACGCGCCGCCGCGCTTCACGCCGGCTGACCCATCCTCGTTCGACGCCAATCGGATAGGCGGTAAGCGCGAAGCCGACGCTGGCGATGCTGCAAAACGGAGGGTCCGGATAGCGGTCCGGCGTCAGGCCGTTGGCCGGATTGGTGGTCTCCCAGAAGAACCGGAAGGTGCGCGCCTGCAGGTCGTGGAGGAAGGGATCGACCGCGGCGTGCGATCGCGACGGCGCAGCCAGGCTCGCTCCGAGCGCCGCGGCGCCGGTGGCGAGAAAGCTGCGTCTATCTATCCTCAGCACTGAGCGGAGCGCCCCGAGGTGGGAGGGCCGCCCGCATCGGACGGCCCTCCCACCGGGACCTAGAACTTATAGTTCGCTTCGAGTTGCAAGGAGCGCGGCGGGCCAACCACGCAGCCGGGATTGCCGAAGTTGGTGTTCGTGTCCGGCAGCGGCGGCTTGAATCCGTCGTTGCAGCCGAGGTTGGCGTGATTGAACAGGTTGAACGCCTGCAAGGCCACCTCGACCTTCTGGCCCGGGACGAATTCGAAGTCCTTGGCCAGCCGCACGTCGACCTGGGAGAAGGACCCGGAGTGGGCGAAGTCGCCGATCCGGATCGCATTGCCGTTGCCGGTGTCGCCGAAGCCCCGCGAAGCGTCGACGACGTTGAACGGCGCCCCCGAATTCAGCGTGATCAGGGTCGAGGCCTTGAAGCCGTAGGGCAGGCCGATGATGCCGGACACCACCAGTTGGTGGCGCAGGTCCGCCCCGTTGGGCACGAACTGCGCATTGGCGATGTTCGGGAAGTCGAAGTTGAAGTCGAACCCGCGCTGCTTGGCCCGGGCGTAGGTGTAGGCGACCGTCGCGCCCCACGGCGAATCTTCCCTGTAGGGCCGTTCGGCGGTCAGGTAGACGGCCATATAGCGGGTGGCGCGGTCGTTGCTGGAGGCCACGACGTTGCCGAAGCCGGGCACCGGGATGAAGTCCAGGAAGCCCCCGGCGTTGCGCGCCACGGTCCGGTTGGCCGGGAAATAGCCGATTTCGTTGTGGCCCAATTCCTCGCTCAGGGTGAGCGAGGTGTTCCATTCGCCGATCCGTTGGCGCACCCCGGCCGAGAACTGATCGGTGTAGGGCGGCTTCTGATCGTTGCGCAGGACCCGCAGCTCGCCGTTCGGCGCCAGGCCCGAGGCGATCAGGCCGTTGAGGCCGGCGAGCGACAGGAAGGACGGCTGGAATTTGATCGTCGGCTGGCCGAAGCGCGGCGCGCCGTCCGGCGAGAACTCGAAGCTCCGCAGGGTGAACTGCCGGAAGAGGCTCTCCTCGGCGGCGTTGCGGAACAGGGTCCGGTCGTAGTAGCGGCCGTAGCCGGCGAACAGCACGGTCTTCTGGTCGCCGAACCAGTCATAGGAGGCTCCGATCCTGGGCTGGAACTCGCCCTTGTAGGGGTGCCGGTTGGAACCGGTGGAGATGTAGTCTTTGGCGTGGAAGAAGTTGCCCGGCTGGGTCGAGAGGATCGCGTCCAACGCCCGCAGGGCGGCGACGGCGTCGGGCGGGGTCACGTAGCTGTCGTTGTTGGCGTTGCTCTCGTAGTCCCACCTCAGGCCGGCGTTGATGGTGAGCTGGTCCGTGGGCTTCCAGTCGTCCTGGATGAACAGGCCGGCCTGGGTGTCGCGCGCCGGGACGTTGGGGACCCCGGTGCCCAGCAGCGCTTCGAACGGCTGCGCGAAGCTCTCGTTGTTGGCCGGGTCGATGTTGAAGTTGAACTGGGGATTGGTGTTCTGGCCGTTCTGCACCTGGAACTTGTCGAAGGACACCTTGCCCCCGAACTTGACCACGTGACTGCCGTGCCAGTCGAGGTTGAACAGGGTGACGTTGTCCCGGAAGGTCAGATCATGCTCGGTGGTCTGCTGTGACGTGGAGAAGCCGCCGACCTCGATGACGCCGAAGAAATTGCGCCCGACCAGGTTCGGGTTGGCGATGGCCGGGTTAAAGGTGGAATCCAGATAGTCGACCGTGGCCTCGTTCAGCCAGTGTTCGCCCTGGTAGGTGTCCTGCAGCTTGAGGGTGGTGACGGTGTTCTTGATGTTCTGGGCCTGCTCGACGCTGACGTTGGCCCCTGAACCCTGGCCGCCGAAACCGCGGATGTCGTGTTCCTTGCGGTAGCTGGCCGAGGCTTCCAGCGTGTTCTGGTCGGTCATCCGCCAGGTCAGCTTGCCGAACGCCAAGTCCTCGCGGAACGGGCTGGGGAACGTGCCCAGGAATGGTGTCAGGGGGAAGCCCACCGCGGCCTGCCGGGCGGCGTCGCCCTGGGCGATAACCTGGCCGGACCGCACCTGGTCGTTGACCTCGTAGGCGCCGAAGAAGAACAGCCTGTCCTTGATGATCGGACCGCCCAGCGAGACGCCGTACTGCTTCTTGTCCTCCTTGGGCTTCTCCAGGCCGTTCTTCTTGGTGAAGAAATCCTTGTCCTCGAGGTTCTGGTTCTGGAAGAGCCCGAAGATCTCGCCGTGGTAGTCGTTCGATCCGGACTTTGTGATCGCGGTGATGATCGAGGTGCCGGCGTCCTCGTACTCGGCCTTGAAGTTTTGGGTGGAGACGCGGAACTCCTGGACCGCCATCTGGCTGAACGGATTGCCGCGGCTGGAGTCCTGACCGACGATGCCGCCCTGCTGGACGTTGCTCTTCAGGCTGACGCCGTCGATGAAGACGTTGGTCTGGCTGGAGGTCAGCGACTCGGCGGCCGAACCGTTGGCGCCGCCGGCGAAGGTCTTGCGCAAGGGGTCGGTGGACAGGCGCACGCCGGGCGCGAGGATCGCGAAGTTCAGGAAGTTGCGGTCGGACTGCGGCAGGTTGTCGATCTGCAGGGTGGTGATGTTGGTCGCGACTTCCGAGGTCTTGGTCTCGCGGGCGTGGGTGGGGGCCGCGGTGACCACCACTTCCGAGACAGCCGTGGCGGCGCCGGCGACGGCGAGATCAACGGTCGCGGACTGACCGACCTGGACGTCGAGCGTCTGGCTGACGGAGTGTCCGTCCGCCGCGGTGGCGGTGATCGTGTATCGGCCGGGCCGCAGGCCGGGGAGCACATAGGCGCCGTTCTGGTCGGTGGTCGCGCGGCTGACGAAGCCGGTGCCCGCCTGCGTCGCCACCACCGTCGCGCCGGCCTGGGCCTTGGCGCTCTCGCTGACCCGGCCTTCGACGGTCGCTGTGCTGAGCTGCGCCTGGGCGACCCCGGCCAGGCCCAGTCCAAGGGCAAAGGCGGCGCATGAGGCCAATAGCCGTCCGCGGCGCGCGTCGATGAGAATGCTGGTCATCTGGGTCTCCTCCGGGTTCTTTCGATCGCGGTCTTCGCCGCGGCCGTCTGCGGGACCGAGGACTCGCGCACCACAAGCTGCGGCTGCACGGTCTCCGGAACGTTCTTGGCGGTGTCGCCGTCGATCACCGCCACCAGGCGCTTGAGGGCGCGGCGGCTGAGGTCGGCGATGTTGATCCGCACGGTGGTCAGGGACGGCCGGATCAGGCGCGCGACCGGAATGTCGTCAAAGCCCGCCACGGCCATGTCCTGCGGGACGCGCACGCCTCGCTCGCCGAGCGCCAGCAGGCAGCCGATGGCCATGGCGTCGTTGGCCGCGAACACCGCCGCGGGCCTTGGGGACATGTTGGCCAGCTTCAGCCCGGCGCGGTGACCGGACTCCTCGGTGAAGTCGCCTTGCAGCACGAGGCCGGCCGCTCCGCCCAGGGCGTCGACGTAGCCGCGCAGGCGTTCCTGCGACTCGAAGTTGTCGGCTGGCCCGGCGATATGCGCAACTTTACCGCCGCCGCTGGCCAGGTGCTTCACCGCGGCCATCGCGCCAGCGTGGTTGTCGACACAGAAGGACGGGCGCGAGCCGCCCTCGACCCTGGTGTTGATCAGGACCGTGGGCAGGTCGTCGGCCAGGTTGTCGGCCAGCAGCGGCGCGTCCACGTGCGGCGACATCAGAAGCAGGCCATCGACCCTGCCCCTCATCGCGCGCATCGCCGCCGCCGCCTCGGCGGCATCCCCATGGGAGGTGGAGACCAGCAGGTGAAGGCCGCGCTCCCGCGCCGCCAGGTCGGCGCCGCGGATAATTTCCGAGAAGAACTCCCCGTGCAGGTCCGGCAGCATCACGCCGATGGTGTCGGTGCGGCGCGTGCTTAGCGTCCGGGCGCCGGTGTGCGGGACGTAGCGCAACAGCGCCGCGGCTTCCACGACCCGGTCGCGGGTGGCGGCCGTCACGCTAGCCAGGCCATTCAGGGCGCGTGAGGCTGAGGCGACCGACACCCCGGCCTCGCGGGCCACGTCACGGATGGTCACCGGCCGCGATCCGCCCGCGCCAACAGATGACGCCTCAGGCGCACGCCCGGCAGGCTGCGGCCGCCTCGACACTCCTGGCCTCCCTAACGAGCCTGCCCGGACGCTCTTGCGGCGGCCGTTGCAACCTCGCCTTCAACGATTTTGGATCATAAGATGTATACAATGTAACCGGTTTCATGAAGGTGTAAAGCGCACCTTGACGGGTCCGCCAACAAGCCCGAAGAGGGCGCCGGAGAGCCAGCCCATGACCGTCGATAGAACCTTCCCCGCCGGATTCCTCTGGGGCTCCGCGACGGCGGCCTATCAGGTCGAAGGCTCCTCGACCGCCGATGGCGCGGGCATGAGCATCTGGGACCGCTTCGCCCATACGCCAGGGCTGATCGCCGATGGCGACACCGGGGACGTGGCCTGCGACCAGTATCGCCTCTATCGCCAGGACGTCGCCCTGATGCGCGAGCTGGGCCTTCAGGCCTACCGGTTCAGCGTCTCCTGGAGCCGGGTCCTGCCGCAGGGCCGGGGCGCCGTAAACCCGGCCGGGCTCGACTACTACGACCGTCTGGCCGACACCCTGCTCGAGAACGGCGTCGAGCCGCTCGTCACTCTCTACCACTGGGACCTGCCGGCGGCGCTGGATGACCGCGGCGGCTGGCTCAACCCCGATTCCGCAGACTGGTTCTCGGACTACGCGAACGTGATGTACCGCAAGCTGGATGGCCGGGTGAAAACCTGGGCGACCCTGAACGAGCCGTGGGTCGTCACCGACGGCGGCTACCTGCACGGCGCGCTGGCGCCCGGCCACAAGAACCGCTTCGAAGCCCCCATCGCCTCGCACAACCTGATGCGCGCGCACGGCTCGGCGGTGAAGGCCTACCGCGCCGAGGGCAAGCACCGCATCGGGCTGGTGGTCAACCTGGAGCCGAAGTATCCGGCCTCGCAGGATCCGGCCGATCTCGCCGCGGTCGCCCGCGCCGACGCCTATATGAACCGCCAGTACCTCGATCCGGTGTTCCTGGGTCGCTACCCGGAGGAGATGACGGAGATCTTCGGGGAAGCCTGGCCGACCTGGCCGGCGGAGGACTACGCCCTGATCGCCCAGCCGATCGACTGGCTGGGGGTCAACTACTACACCCGCAACGTCACCCGCCAGGACCCTGCGAGCTGGCCGCTGAAAGCCACGTCCGTCCGCCAGCGGCAGGCCACCTACACCGAGACCGGCTGGGAGGTGTTCCCGCAGGGGCTGACCGATATCCTGGTCTGGGTGAGGGACCGTTACGGCGACATCCCGCTCTCGGTCACCGAGAACGGTGCGGCCTTCTTCGATCCGCCGCAGGCCGAGGACGGGCGGGTGCAGGACCCGCTGCGGGTGAGCTATCTGCGCAAGCACCTGGCGGCCGTGCACGACGCCATCGCCCAGGGCGTGAAGGTGGAGGGCTACATGGTGTGGTCCCTGCTCGATAACCTCGAGTGGTCGCTGGGCTTCTCCAAACGCTTCGGGATCGTCCATGTGAACTTCGCGACCCAGGCGCGTACGCCAAAGGACAGCGCGCGGTTCTACGCCCAGGTGGTGGCCAGCAATGGCGCCGTGCTCGCGGACGAGGGCGCCTAGGGCTCGCGCGGCCGCCGCGGACATAAGGGGCCGTCGACGACGCGCAGCTCCATCCGGATGGGGTTCATAGCGATCGCGCTGGGGCTGTGGCTCGCGGCCGGTCTGGCAAGCGCCGCCGCCGCCCAGGCGCGGCGCACCCTCGACGATTTCGCCGACCTGTCGCCCTGGAAGGCCGCGGCCAGCGACGGGGTGAAGGCGACGGTCGGGCCGGCGCCCGACGGGGCGGGGCCGGCCCTGCGGCTGGATTTCGATTTCGACGGCGTCTCCGGCTGGGCGTCGGCGCGCCGCGCCCTGCCGCTCGACCTGCCCGACAATTACGAGCTGTCGTTCTGGCTGCACGGCGCGGCGCCGGCCAACACCCTTGAGGTCAAACTCGCCGACGGCGGCGGCCAGGATGTCTGGTGGCGGCGCTTCCCGGACATGGCCTTTCCCGCGGATCGGCGGGAGATCGTCATCCGCAAGCGCCAGATCGAGTTCGCCTGGGGGCCGGCGACGGACAAGACGCAGCGGCGGGCCGAGTCGCTGGAGTTCGTGGTCACCCGCGGCGCCGGCGGCGGGAAGGGCGTGATCTGGATCGATCACCTGAGCCTGCGCCCCTTGCCCCCGCCGTCGGACCCGCCGCCGGCGCTGAAGGCCAGCAGCCCCTCGCCCGGAGCGGAGGCTGCGGTCGACGGCAGCCTGGCCACAGCCTGGACAGCGCCAGGCGGCGAACGGTCGATAACCCTCGACCGTGGCCTGGTCCGCGAGTTTGGCGGTCTCGTCCTGGCCTGGGCGCCGGGGGCGGAGGCTTCCCGCTATACCGTCTCTTTCTCCGATGACGCCGCCAGCTGGCGCACGGCCCGCGAGGTGGCGGCCATCCACGGCGGCCGCCAGGACCTGCGGCTGCCGGACGCCGCGGCGCGCTATCTCCGCCTCGATCTGCACGGCGGCCCCGGCCCGGCCTACAGCCTGCAGGAGGCGACGGTGCAGCCGCTGGCCTTCGGCGCCAGCCAGACCGCCTTTCTGGAGGCGGTGGCGAAGACTGCGCCCCATGGCATCTTCCCGCGAGCCTTCTCCGGGGAGCAGGCCTACTGGACGTTGCTCGGCGTGGACGGCGGGGCGCAGAACGGCCTGATCTCAGAGGACGGCGCGATCGAGCTCGGCAAGGGCGGCGTCTCCGTCGAGCCGTTCGTGGTCGAGGACGGACGGCTGGTCGCCTGGGCGGACGCCACCATCAGCCAGTCCCTGAAGGACGGCTATCTGCCGATCCCGAGCGTCCGGTGGCGGCGGCATGACTGGACCCTGAACGTCACAGCCTTCGCGACAGGCGCGGCCGGGAGCCCGGAGCTCGCGGCGCGTTATGAGCTTCGCAACCTGACCGCGCGGCCCAAGACCCTGACGCTCCTGCTGGCCGTGCGTCCCGTCCAGGTGAACGGGCCGGAGCAGTTCCTGAACAGTCCAGGCGGCTTCAGCCCCATCCACGACATTGGCTGGACCGGTGGCCAGGTGGTCGTGAACGCCCGCGCGCGACTTCGTCCCCTGAAGGGTCCTGATCGGTTCGCAGCCTCGACCTTCGACACCGGCCTGCTGCCCCAGGCCTTGGCCGCGGCGCCGGGCGGGCAGGCGGCAGCGCACGACGAGGACGGCCTGGCGTCGGGCGCGCTGGTCTACCGCCTGAGACTGCCACCCCGCGGGACCGTGACGGTGGCCTGGACAGCGCCGCTCGGCGACGCGGCGGCGCGCGTGAGGTCCTTGACCGATCTGGATCGCCATGAGGCCGCGGTGGCCCAGGCTTGGCGGAGCCGGCTGGGTCAAGTCGCCTTCACCGGGCCGCCGCAGGCGCGGGCGGTGCTGGACACGCTGAAGACTTCATTGGCCGACATGCTGATCTCGCGCGACGGGCCCGAGCTGCGCCCTGGAACCCGGTCCTATGATCGCTCGTGGATCCGCGACGGGGCTATGATCTCCGAGGCCCTGTTGCGGCTGGACGACACCGCCGCAGCGAGCGACTATCTGCGCTGGTACGCGCCGCACCAGTTTGCGAACGGCAAGGCGCCCTGCTGCATCGATGCGCGCGGCGCCGATCCGACGCCGGAGAACGACAGCCAGGGCGAGCTGATCTACCTCGCCGCGGAGGTCTACCGCTACGGCGGGGACAAGCAGCTGTTGCGGGCGATGTGGCCGCACGTCGAGGCGGCGGCCCGCCACATGGATGCGCTTCGCCGCAGCGAATAAGGCGAGGCCCCCGACGCGGCGGTGACCCGCGGCCTGATGCCGGCCTCGATCAGTTACGAGGGCTATTCCAGCAAACCCGCCTATTCCTACTGGGACGACTTCTGGGCCTTGCGCGGCTACGACGACGCCGTGTTCATTGCCGCGACGCTCGGCGAGACGGCGGCGATGGCGCAACTGGCGGCCTCGCGTGACGAATTCCGCCGCGACCTCTACGCCTCCCTGGCGGCCTCGGTCCGCCGCCACGGCATCAACTACATACCGGGCGCGGCCGACGTCGGCGATTTCGACGCCACCTCGACGACCATCGCGCTGGCGCCAGGCGGTCAGGGCGAGACCCTGCCGCCCGACCTTTTGCACGAGACCTTCGAGCGCTACTGGCGCGAATTCGTCACTCGCCGAGACCGCGACGCCGCTTGGGACGCCTATACGCCCTACGAGTTGCGCGCGGTGGGCGCCTTAACGCGGCTTGGCCGGCGCGACCGCGCCAACGCCCTGTTGGAATTCTTCATGAAGGATCGCCGGCCCCTGGCCTGGAACGGATGGGCGGAGGTCGTGGGGCGCGAGCCCCGCAAGCCGCGCTTCATCGGCGACATGCCGCACGCCTGGGTGGCTTCCGACTACGTGCGCTCGGTCCTCGACATGTTTGCCTACGAGCGCGAGAGCGACCACGCCCTGGTGCTGGGCGGCGGCCTTCCGCCGGCCTGGTTCGCCGGAAAGGGCGTCGGGGTCCGGAACCTGCGCACGCCCTATGGGAAGCTCCGCTGGTCGGCAAGGATCTCCGCCTCACGGCGGCTCGTGATGCGGGTCGACGGCGCGCGGCCGCCGGGGGGCTATGCCTTTGCCTGGCCGTTCCCGGGCCGTCCGGGCGCCGCGCGCTTCAACGGGCGCGCGGTGGCGTGGAAGGACGGAGCCCTGGCCCTTCCTGGTCCGGGGCGGGTTGTCATCGACCGGCCCTGAAGGGGCGGACCTAAGCCGCCTGGCTTTGTCCTGCCCGGGGCCGTCGGTAGGCTTCGCCGGCCGGGTCGAAGAGCAGGGCGGTATCGGGCCGAACGCCCAGCCGCAGGGACTGGCCCGCGCGGACCGCCGCATCCGCCGCGAGCTGGGCCGTCAGTTCCTCGTCCGAGCCCGACAACACCCCATAGGCATAGGACGTGGAGCCCAGCAGTTCGACGAACCGGACCGTCGCGCTGAGGGCGTTGGCGCCTCCACCGATCTCGAAATGCTCCGGCCGGACGCCCAGGGTGACCCGCTCGCCGGGCCGGGCGCGCGAGGCGTCGACCTCCACGCGGATCACCTCGCCGGACGTCAGGCGCACCGCAGCCTCCGTGGGTCCCGCAGCGACCACTTCGCCGGCCAGGAGGTTGATCCTGGGCGAGCCGATGAAGCCGGCCACGAACAGGTTGTCCGGCCGCTGGTAAAGCTCGAGCGGCGCGCCGACCTGCGCGATATTGCCTTGCGAGAGCACTACGATCCGGTCGGCCAGGGTCATGGCTTCGACCTGGTCATGGGTGACGTAGATCATCGTCGTCTTCAGGGTTTCGTGCAGCTTGGCGAACTCGTAACGCATGTGCACGCGCAGCGCCGCATCAAGGTTCGACAGCGGCTCGTCGAACAGGAAGACGCGGGGCTGGCGCACGATCGCCCGGCCGATCGCTACCCGCTGCCGCTGACCGCCGGAGAGCGCCTTCGGCCGCCGGTCGAGCAAGGCTTCGATGTTGAGGATGGCGGCCGCCGCATGCACTGCGTTCTCGATCGCCTTGCGCGGTGTCTTGGCCAGCTTGAGGGCGAACGCCATGTTCTCGAAGACCGTCATGTGCGGATAGAGGGCGTAGGACTGGAACACCATCGCCATCCCGCGCTCGGAGGGGGAGGCGTCGTTCGCCACCTCGCCGTCCAGCCGGATTTCGCCCTGCGAGGGCGCCTCAAGGCCGGCGATGATCCGCAACAGGGTAGACTTGCCGCATCCGGAGGGCCCCACGAACACGACGAACTCGCCGTCGGCGATCGTCAGGTCGATGTCGCGCAGGATCGTGGCGGCGCCAAACGACTTGCAGACTTGCGACAACTCAACCCGCGCCATCGGCCGAGCAGACCAAAACTCGGTCCGGCGCGCAAGCGCTATGGGCGGATCGGCCTTGGCCCTGGCGGCGATCTTCGGGGTGACGAACCGCATGGTCGACCGCTGCGCCGCCTCGCAGATCGCCTCCGTATCGGCCATGTCGTTCTTCTGCCGCTTCACATACGGTTTCACGTAGGCCGGTGGCATCTGCCGCACGTCCTGGCCGAGCTTCGTCAGTTCCCGCGCCCAGAAGTGCGACGTCCCGCACGCTTCCATCCCGACCAGGCAGGGCGGCGTCTGCTTGAAGAACCTCCGCACCTGCGCTCGCCGCAGGGCCTTGCGGACCACGACGTCGCCGTCGCCATCAATCGCGTGAACCTGGAAGACGCTCTTGGCCAGGTCGAGGCCGATCGTCACAATCTCCATCCGGATGGCTCCCTTTGCTCGTGGTCGTTTCGACAACTTCCACAAGCTGGGCACTCAGATGCCGTGAGCGGGAGCCATCCACACAGGACATCCCCCAGGTCACCTGAATGCTGCTGATCGCGGCCTTCACCGACATAAGCAGGGTTGAGGGCGCTGCTTACCCGAAGTCCGGCATCAGCAGGTCGCGGGCCACCTTGGCGTCCTTCATGACCTGGGCGGTCATGGCCTCCAGGCCGTCGAACTTCAGCTCCGGGCGCAGGAAGGCGATCAGGTCGGTCTCGATGACCTGGTCGTAGATGTCCTCGTCGAAGTCGAAGAGCCAGACTTCGAGGAGCGGGATGCGCACGCCCTCGATGGTCGGGTTGACGCCGATGTTGGCGACGCCGGGGATGTCGCGGCCGTCCGGCAGGCGGGTGCGGGTGGCGTAGACGCCGAACCTGGGGATCACATAGTCGCCCAGGGCCACATTGGCGGTGGGGAAGCCGAGCTTGCGGCCAAGCTGGCGGCCACGCTGGACGGCGCCCTCGATGGCGAAGGGGCGGCCGAGGATCGCGGCGGCGTGCTCCGGGTGGCCGTCGCGCAAGGCCTCGCGCACGCCGGTGGAGGAGTATTTCTCGCCGGACCCGTCCTCGACGGGCTCGGCCACGGAGACGCCGAAGCCCATCTCCGCGCCATAGGCCTTCATGGTCTCCGGGCTGCCGGTGCGGTCCTTGCCGAAGGAGTTGTCGAAGCCCACGGCCACGTGGCGCGCGCCGAGCCCATCATGCAGCACGGTTTGCGCGAACTCGCGGTCGGTCATCTGGGCGAGTTCGGGCGTCAGCGGCAAGACGTAGAGCACGTCGACGCCCAGCGCCTCCAGCGCGCGGGCCTGCTGGTCGGGCTTCATCAGGAGGAAGGCCGGCTCGTCGGGCCGGAAGTAGACGCGCGGGTGCGGGTCCAGCGTGATGACGCCGAGCGGGCAGCCGAGCTCGCCCGCGGCCCTGGCGGCCAGCGCGATCACCTGCTGGTGGCCCCGGTGGACGCCGTCGAAATTGCCCATGGCCAGCGCCGCGCCGCGGTCCTCGGCGGGCAGGTCCTTCCAGCCCTTGATGACCCGAAGACGCCTCATTTGTCCCTGCGCGGAACCATGATCAGGGCCTCGCCGTCCACGACGGTCTTGCCGTTCACCAGGCAGACGGTCTCGAAGGTGGCGTGGGCCTTGGCGGCGTCGAGCGTCTTGACCGTCACGCGCGCGGTCACCGGATCGCCGATCTTCACCGGCCGGCGGAAGCGCAGGGACTGCGAGAGGTAGATCGCGCCGGGCCCCGGCAGCTGGTTGCCTAGGACCGCGGAGATATAGGCCGCGGCCAGCATGCCGTGGGCGATGCGGCCGCCAAAGGCCGTGGTCCTGGCGAAGTCCTCGTCCATGTGCACCGGATTGTGGTCGCCGGAGACGGCGGCGAAGGCCTCGATGTCGGCGGCGCCCACCACGTGGGTGGTCTCCGCGGTCTGGCCCACGCTCAGTTCGTCGAAATAGAGCCCCTGCACCCAACGCTCCTCTTAGGCGGTGGCATCCACTTAGCGACGAAAGCGCGCTCTCACCAGACCAGGTCGGCGATGGCGTAGTTGGCGTTGAGGCCCGCCTGGTGCACCAGGTCGGCGACGGCCGGCGCGTTCAGGCCGTCCGGGCCGATGGTCTCCGCCCCATGGATGCCGCTCGCCACGAAGAGCACGTCGAGCCCGCGGGCGTTGGCGCCGCGGATGTCGGTGGGCAGGCCGTCGCCGATGCAGAGCACGCGGGCCGGATCGACCGGATGGCCGAGCGCCTCGGCGGCCTTGGCCAGGGACAGCTCATAGATCGCCGCAAAGGGCTTGCCGGCCATGGTCACCCGACCTCCCAGGCTCTCGTAGAGCTGGGCCAGCGCGCCGCCGCAGTAGATCAGCTTGTCTCCGCGCTGGACGACGATGTCCGGGTTGGCGCAGATCAGTTCGAGATCGCGCGCGACGCAGGCGATGAAGCGGTCGCGGTAGTCGGCGGGCTCGTCGGTCTCGTCGTCGTAGGGGCCGGTCACCGAGATGAACCGCGCGTCGGCCAGATCGGAGAACGCCACCCCCAGACCCTCGTAGAGGGCGTCGTCCCGGTCGGGGCCGATTTTCCAGGCGGGTCCCGGCGCGCGCTCGGCCAGCAGGACGCGGGTGGCGTCGCCGGAGGTGACGATGTGGCTCCAGGCCTCGCGCGGCACGCCCAGGCCGTCGAGCTGATCGATCACCGGCCCGTGCGGGCGGGGCGAGTTGGAGATCAGGATCACCGGCCCGCGTTCGGCGCGGTAGCGGGCCAGCGCCGCGCAAGGCTCGGGGAAGCTCTCGCGCCCGTTGTGGATCACCCCCCAGACATCGCAGAGCAAGGCGTCGTAGTTGGCGGAAAGCTGGGAGAGGCCGGCGATCGGCTTGGGAGCGGTCATCGGGCGGCGGTAGCGGGGCGAAGCGGCGGGGTCAACGCCATGCCAGCCTCAATACCGCTCATCCCGGCGAAGGCCGGGACCCAGATGGAATGGCTCAGATGTGGGC